>NZ_LRQV01000220.1 GCF_001567585.1 Micromonospora rosaria | reverse complement strand
CAGGGCGGCGGGGCTGTGGCCGCCGGGCGGCGGCCGGTGGGGGTGGCACCGACGGTCAGCGTCCGCCGTCGACCGCCGACCGCATCAGGAAGGTGTTGAGCACCTGGTGGATGCTGCGCAGCCGTTCGCTGATCTGGTCGAGCCGTTCCGCCTGGGCCAGGGCGGCCAGCGCGGCCCCGAGCGCGATCTGCTGATCGGGGGTGAGGTGTTCCTGGTCGATCGTGTACAGCAGGTCAACGGTCTCGGCGATGGTGTCGGCCACGACTCCTCCTCCGGGAAACACGGCGAGCTCGGCGGTGGGCAGGGGTGCGCCACCGTCGATGGAAGCGCTCCCATGCCCCCAATGCCCATCCCGGGGTCGATCTATGCCTGCGGCACGCCGTCCGTTTCCGCCGGTCCAGCCGGCCCGGAGGTCAGCTCCCGGCCGGTCAGTCCCGGTCAGCTCCCAACCGGTCAGTCCCGGTCAGTCCCCGGCCGGGGCGGCGGCCCCGAGGTGCGCCAGGACCACGTCCAGGACCCGGACGGCCTCCGCCTTGCCCAGCAGGTTGTTGCCGTTGCCGCACTTCGGCGACTGGACGCAGGACGGGCACCCCGACTCGCACCCGCACTCCGCGATCGCGTCCCGGGTGGCCCGCAGCCAGTCCTCGGCCGTGGCGTACGCCCGCTCGGCGAAGCCCGCCCCGCCCGGGTGCCCGTCGTACACGAAGACGGTCGGCGCCTCGGTGTCGGCGTGCACCGCCGTGGAGAGCCCGCCGATGTCCCACCGGTCGCAGGTGGCCATCAGCGGCAGCAGCCCGATCGCGGCGTGCTCGGCGGCGTGCAGCGCACCCGGGACGTCCGGTGGTTCCACCCCGGCGGCGGCCAACGCCTGCGGCGACACGGTGAACCAGACCGCGACGGTCCGCAGTTCCCGGGTGGGCAGGTCCAGCGGCCGGGTGTCGATCACCTCGCCGGAGGCGATCCGGCGACGCTGGTACGAGACCACCTGGCTGGTCACGTCCACCTCGCCGAGGAAGAGCCCGACCGGCCCGGCGTCCACGTACGACCGGACGGAGACCACCGACAGCGAGGTGACGTCCCGGGCGTGGGTGGACCAGTCCGGCTCCTCCGGGTGCACCAGCGCGCACCCGTCGGCGAGGTCCAGCTCGTCGACCACGTACGAGACGCCCTGGTGCAGGTAGACCGCGCCGGGGTGGAGCAGGAAGTGCGACGAGCCGCCGTCGACGGTGCCGAGCAGCCGGCCGGTCGCCGCCTCCACCACGCAGACCGGCGCGCCGCCGGCACCCCGCAGGTCCACCTCGGGACGTTCCCGGTGCCGCCAGTACCAGCCGGTCGGGCGGGCCCGCAGCGCCCCCGTCCCGACCAGCGCGTCCACCGCCTCCTTCGCGCCCGTGCCGAACAGCTCCAGGTCGGCCGGGGTCAGCGGGGCCTCGGCCGCCGCGCAGGCGAGCTGCGGGCCGAGCACGTACGGGTTGGCCGGGTCGAGCACGGTCGCCTCGACGGGCCGCCCGAACAGCGCCTCGGGGTGGTGCACCAGGTACGTGTCGAGCGGGTCGTCCCGGGCCACCAGCACGGCCAGGGCCTCCCCACCGGAGCGGCCGGCCCGCCCGGCTTGCTGCCAGAGCGACGCCCGGGTGCCCGGCCAGCCGCAGATCAGCACCGCGTCCAGCCCGACCAGGTCGACGCCGAGCTCCAGCGCGTTGGTGGAGGCGAGCCCGAGCAGTTCCCCGTCGAGCAGGGCCCGCTCCAACTCGCGCCGCTCCTCGCGCAGGTACCCGGCGCGGTAGGCGGCGACCCGGCCGCCGAGCCCGGGTACCGCCTCGTCGAGCGCCCGGCGGGCGTTGGCCGCGACCACCTCGGCGCCGCGCCGGGACCGGACGAAGGCGAGCGTGCGTACCCCCTCGGCGACCGTGTCGGCGAGCAGGTCGGCGGTCTCCCGTAGCGCCGACCGGCGGACCTGGGTCAGGTCCGCCCCGGCCGGCTCGACGGCGGCGTCCGGCGGGAGCAGGGGCGGCTCCCAGAGCGCGAAGGTGACCCCGCCGCGCGGCGAGGCGTCCTCGGTCACCGCGGTCACCGGCAGCCCGGTGAGCCGCCCGGCCGTGGTCGCCGGATCGCCCGAGGTGGCCGACGCCAGCACGAAGACCGGCCCGCCGACCGCCCCGGCACCGCCCGCCGGGCCGCCGCCACCGGTCAACCCGCCGCCGGACTGGAGGGGAATCCGGGGCGCGGAGCGGGGCGGCGCGGCGCACCGGCGGCGCAACCGGCGCAGCACGTGCGCCACGTGCGAGCCGAAGACGCCCCGGTAGGTGTGGCACTCGTCGACGATCACGTACGTCAGCCGGCGCAGGAAGCCGGACCACTGGGCGTGACCGGGCAGGATGCCGTGGTGCAGCATGTCCGGGTTGGTCAGCACGAACCGGGAGTGCCGGCGGATCCACTCCCGCTCGGCGCGCGGGGTGTCGCCGTCGTAGCAGGCCGGGCGTACCCCGGGCAGGTCCAGGGCGGCGACGGCGCGCAACTGGTCGGCGGCGAGGGCCTTGGTCGGGGCCAGGTAGAGCACCGTGGCCCGGGGATCGGTGAGCAGGGTGGCCAGCGCGGGCAGCAGGTACGCCAGCGACTTGCCGGAGGCGGTGCCGGTGGCGACCACCACGTGCCGCCCGCCGTACGCCAGCTCGGCCGCCTCGGTCTGGTGCCGCCACGGCTCGACCACGCCGCGCCCCGCGAAGGCCGCCCGCAGCTCCTCGGGCGTCCAGTCGGGCCAGGGTACGGGTACGCCGGGGCGGGCCGGCACCCGCTCGACGTGGGTGACCGGGTCGCCGGCGCCCCGGGCGCGGAGTCGGCGCAGCAGGTCGACGGGCGGCGCCACCGGCGCCCGCTCGCTGCCGGCTCGGGTGGCTGCGGAGGTCACGTCCTGCACTCTCGCACTGGTGTTCGGAGTTGGAAGCTGGGGGCCCTGGGTATGGAGAAGCGGCCGACGCTCGCCGGGGCGGGTGCGGCGCGGGATGGTTAGATGCCCAGGAGAGTTTACGGCGCTTGCGAGGAGGACCGATGGAGCTGTCGCTGGCGACCCACACCGTGGGGGAGCACACGGTGCTCTCCGTCGGCGGCGAGGTGGACGTCTACACCGCGCCCCGTTTGCGGGAACGGCTCCTGGAGCTGATCGACGGTGGGGCGCACCGGATCGTGGTCGACCTCGGCCGGGTGGACTTCCTCGACTCGACCGGCCTCGGGGTCCTGGTCGGTGCGCTCAAGCGGCTCCGCTCGATCGGCGGCACGTTCGCCCTGGTCTGCGACAAGGAGCCGTTGCTCAAGATCTTCCGGATCACCGCGCTGGACCAGGTCTTCCCGTTGCATGCCACGGTCGACGCGGCGGTCGACGCCGACCCGACCGGCGCCGGCGCGTGATGGCGACGGTCCGGCTCTCCTTTTCGCCCGCACCGGTGCACGTCCGCACCGCCCGCCTGGTCGGGGTCGCCGTGGCGCGACGGGCCGGGGTCCGCGAGGACCTGCTTGACGAGGTACGCCTGGCGATCGGTGAGGCGTGCACCCGGGCGGTCGCCCTGCACCGCCAGTACGGCCTGCCCGACCCGGTGCTGGTGGAGATGTCCGACGGCGCGGCGTACGCGGTCCGGGTGGTGGACCGCGCCCCGATCGAGGCGAGCATCGGCCTGACCGCGCTTCCGCCGGACGAGCTGGCCAACGAGTCGCTGACCGACGAGGCGCTCACCACCGGCGTCGGGTTCGCCCTGCTCGCCGGCTTCGTCGAGGACCTCCAGGTGCGCCCGGTCGACGAGGGCATCGGCACCGAGGTCCGCATGGTCTGGCCGGTCGGCCGCTGACCCACGTCCGCCCGGTCGGCCGCTGACCCACGCCTGGCCCACGTCCGCCCGGTCGGCCCCGCCCGCTTCTCGGTGACTCCAGGCCCGTCACCCGGGCCGGCCCCGGTGACTCCGCGCTGGTCGGTCGGGGTGCGCCGCGCTGATCCACCCGCCGCGTCGGCGAACACGGTGCGTGTCGTCGCGGTCACCGCTATATCAGATTTTCTCATCTAACACAGCGATGAAGATCATCGCCGCCGCGCGCCCCCTCGGTGTGACCTCCAACACGATATGGGGCTACAGTACCCGGGTTGTCAGCAAGTGATCCGACCCGCAACCAGCGGGTATCGGTGCCGGTCGCTGGTCCGCCAGGGCAGGCCGGCGCGCTTGCACTTTCGCATCCGGGCGTCGGTCGGTGCGTCTCCACCGTCGGCGCGAGTGCACGGTACAGGAGGACATAGATGTCCGGGACTCTGGCCGCCCAAGGTGGCGAGCTCTCCCTCACCGGTGCCAATCTGACGTACGTCGTCATCGCCGCGGTTGTCGCGTTGGTGGCGCTCGTCTTCGCCGCCACCCTGACCAGGACCGTCCTGGCAGCGGGCACGGGCACCACCAACATGCAGGAGATCTCCGGAGCCGTCCAGGAGGGCGCCTCGGCGTACCTGCTGCGACAGTTCCGGACGCTGGCGATCTTCGTGGTCATCGCCGTGGTGTTGCTCTTCCTGCTGCCGGTGCACGACACCGCCGGCAGCGAGACGCTCGTCAAGATCGGACGGTCGGCGTTCTTCGTGGTCGGCGCGCTGTTCAGCGCGTTCATCGGCGGCGCCGGGATGTGGCTGGCCACACGGGCGAACCTGCGGGTCGCCGCCGCCGCCCGGGAACGCGAAGGGGGCCGCGAGGCGGCCATGAAGATCGCGTTCCGGACCGGCGGGGTGGTGGGCTTCCTCACCGTCGGGCTCGGCCTGGTCGGCGCGGCCGTGGTGGTCCTGCTGTACCGGGGCGACGCGCCCACCGTGCTGGAGGGCTTCGGCTTCGGTGCCGCCCTGCTCGCCATGTTCATGCGGGTCGGCGGCGGCATCTTCACCAAGGCCGCCGACGTCGGCGCGGACCTGGTCGGCAAGGTCGAGCAGGGCATCCCGGAGGACGACCCGCGCAACGCGGCCACCATCGCCGACAACGTGGGCGACAACGTCGGCGACTGCGCCGGCATGGCCGCCGACCTCTTCGAGTCGTACGCGGTCACCCTGGTCGCCGCGCTGATCCTGGGCCGTGCGGCGTTCGGCAACGAGGGCCTGGTCCTCCCGCTGATCATCTCCACCATCGGCGTGCTGGTCGCGATCGTCGGCGTCTTCATCACCCGGCTGCGCGCCTCGGACCGCAACGGCTTGACCGCGATCAACCGGGCCTTCTACTCCTCGGCGGTGATCTCCGCCGTGCTGGTGGCCGTCGCCTCCTTCGTGTACCTCCAGCCGGCCTGGGCCGACCAGCTCGGCGAGCAGTGGCGCACGACGCTGGGCGTCGACGGCGGCGACCCGCCGCTCGGCCCGCGCGGCACCGTCATCGCCGCCGTGGTCATCGGCATCGTGCTGGCCGCCGCGATCCAGGCGCTGACCGGCTACTTCACCGAGACCAACCGGCGACCGGTGCAGGACATCGGCAAGAGTTCGCAGACCGGCCCGGCCACCGTCATCCTCGCCGGCATCAGCGTCGGCCTGGAGTCGGCGGTCTACTCCGCGCTGCTGATCGGCGCCGGGGTCTTCGGCGCGTTCCTGCTCGGCGGCGGGTCGATCACGCTGTCCCTGTTCGCCGTCGCGCTGGCCGGCACCGGGCTGCTGACCACCGTCGGCGTGATCGTCGCGATGGACACCTTCGGCCCGATCTCCGACAACGCCCAGGGCGTGGCCGAGATGTCCGGCGACATCGACGAGCACGGGGCCCGGACGCTCACCGAGCTGGACGCGGTCGGCAACACCACCAAGGCGATCACCAAGGGCATCGCCATCGCCACCGCCGTGCTCGCCGCGACCGCGCTCTTCGGGTCGTACACCGACACCCTGCGCACCGCGTACGCCGACGCGGGGGTCGGGGACGTCGGCGCGGAGATCCTCAACTCGCTGAACGTGGCGAATCCGCGCAACCTGGTCGGCCTGATCATCGGCGCGGCGGTGGTGTTCCTCTTCTCCGGGCTCGCCATCAACGCGGTGTCCCGCTCGGCCGGAGCCGTGGTGATGGAGGTCCGCCGGCAGTTCCGGGAGCTGCCCGGGATCATGGACCGCAGCCAGCGCCCCGAGTACGGCAAGGTGGTCGACATCTGCACCCGGGACGCGCAGCGCGAGCTGATGACCCCGGGCCTGCTCGCCATCCTCGCCCCGATCGCGGTCGGCTTCGGCCTCGGCCCGGGTGCGCTGGCCGCGTACCTGGCCGGGGCGATCGGCGCGGGCACGCTGATGGCGGTCTTCCTGGCCAACTCGGGCGGGGCCTGGGACAACGCCAAGAAGATGGTCGAGGACGGCGCGTACGGCGGCAAGGGCTCCGAGGCGCACTCCGCGACGGTCATCGGGGACACCGTCGGTGACCCGTTCAAGGACACCGCCGGCCCCGCGATCAACCCGCTGATCAAGGTGATGAACCTGGTCTCGCTGCTGATCGCCCCGGCCGTGGTGGCCTGGAGCGTCGGCGACGAGCGCAACACCGCGCTGCGGATCGGCATCGCCGTGGTGGCGACGCTGATCGTCGTCGCGGCGGTGGTCTTCAGCAAGCGCAAGGGGGTGGCGATGTCCGACGCCGACGGCGGCACCGGTGCCGGTCACTCCGACCAGCGGCCGGAGACGGTCACCGCCTGACTCCGGCACCCCGCGGAGCACGGCACCCGTGCCGGGCCCC
>NZ_LRQV01000219.1 GCF_001567585.1 Micromonospora rosaria | reverse complement strand
GCGTGACACCCGAGGAGATCCTGGCCGCCGACCGGGCGCACGTCTGGCACCCGTACGCGCCGCTGCCGCCGGAGACCCCGCCGTACGTGGTGGCCGGGGCCGAGGGGGTACGGCTGCGCCTGGCCGACGGCCGGGAACTGGTCGACGGCATGTCGTCGTGGTGGTCGGCGATCCACGGGTACCGGCATCCGGTGCTGGACGCGGCGGTCACCGACCAGCTCGGCCGGATGAGCCACGTGATGTTCGGCGGGCTGACCCACGAGCCGGCGGTGCGCCTGGCCCGGACCCTGGTCGAGCTGACCCCCGAGGGGCTGGAGCGGGTCTTCCTCTGCGACTCCGGCTCGGTCAGCGTCGAGGTGGCGGTCAAGATGTGCCTGCAGTACCAGCGGGCCACGGGCCGGCCGCAGCGGCGCCGGCTGGGCACCTGGCGGGGCGGGTACCACGGGGACACCTTCCACCCGATGAGCGTCTGCGACCCGGTCGGCGGGATGCACCACCTCTGGACCGACGTGCTGCCCCGGCAGGTGTTCGCCCCGCAGCCGCCGGACGGCTTCGACGTCCCGCCCGACCCGGCGTACTGCGCGGCGCTGGTCGAGGCGGTGGAGCGGCACGCCGACGAGCTGGCCGCGGTGATCGTCGAGCCGGTGGTGCAGGGCGCCGGCGGGATGCGCTTCCACCACCCGGAGTACCTGCGGGTGCTGCGCGAGGTGACCCGGGCGCACGGGATCCTGCTGGTCTTCGACGAGATCGCCACCGGCTTCGGCCGGACCGGGACGATGTTCGCCGCCGAGCACGCCGGGGTCACCCCGGACGTGCTCTGCCTGGGCAAGGCGCTCACCGGCGGATACCTGACCCTGGCCGCAGCGCTCTGCACCCCGGAGGTGGCCCGGGGGATCTCCGCCGACGGCGGGGTGCTGGCGCACGGCCCGACGTTCATGGGCAACCCGTTGGCGTGCGCGGTCGCGAACGCCTCCATCGGGCTGCTGCGGGCCGGGGACTGGGCCGGGCAGGTGTCCAGGGTGGGTACGGCGCTACGGGCCGGCCTGGAGCCGCTACGCGGCGCTGCCGGGGTGCGCGACGTGCGGGTGCTGGGCGCGATCGGCGTGGTCCAGCTCGACCATCCGGTGGACCTGCCGGCGGCCACGGCGGCGGCGGTGGCGGCGGGCGTGTGGCTGCGCCCGTTCCGCGACCTGGTCTACACCATGCCGCCGTACCTGACCGACGACGCGGACCTGGCCCGGCTCACGGCCGGGATCGCCGCGGCGGTGGCGGCCGGCTGAGCCGGCGACGCCGCGTCCCCGCCGCAGGGCGGGACGGCGACCGGTGCGGACCGGTGCGAGTGGATTCGACGACCGTGCCGCCGGCACGGGTGGGACCGTGAGCGGTGCCGCCGGTGGCGCGGGGAACTGGCGTGGGACGAGGGCCCCGTGCGGCCGTCGTGACTGAGAGAGGGGAACGGACCGATGGAGAGTTTCGGCAGCCGCCTGCACCGGGCAATGGCCGAGCGGGGCCCGCTCTGCGTGGGCATCGACCCGCATCCGGCGCTGCTGGCCCGGTGGGGGCTGCCCGACACGGTGACGGGGCTGGAGCGGTTCGCCCGGACCGTGGTGGAGGCCATCGGGGACCGGGTCGCGGTGGTGAAGCCGCAGTCGGCGTTCTTCGAGCGGTTCGGCGCCTCGGGCGTGTCGGTTCTTGAGTCAACTATCCGACAGTTACGAGATGTCGGCTCGCTCGTTCTGCTCGACGTCAAGCGCGGCGACATCGGTTCGACCGTCAGCGCGTACGCCTCCGCGTACCTCGATCCATCCAGCCCGCTGTATGTCGACGCGGTCACGGCGAGCCCCTACCTGGGCGTCGGCTCGCTGGCCCCGATGTTCGATCTGGCCGCCGCGCACGGCGGCGGCGTCTTCGTGCTGGCGCTCACCTCGAATCCCGAGGGGGCCTCGGTCCAACGGGCGGTCGGTCCCGACGGAAGGACCGTGGCGCAAACCGTAATTGACGAGATTTCCCAGCTCAACAGGGGTGCCGAGCCGCTCGGAAGTTTCGGGCTGGTGGTCGGGGCGACCATCGGCGAGACAGGGCACGACCTCTCCGCGGTGGGCGGTCCGCTGCTCGCGCCGGGGCTCGGCGCGCAGGGCGCCACGGCGGCGGACCTGCGGGTCGTCTTCGGCTCCAGCCTGCCCGCGGTGCTGCCGTCGTACTCCCGGGAGGTGCTCAACGCGGGTCCGGACGTCGCCGCGCTACGGGCTGCTGCCGACCGCGTACGGAGCGACTGCCGGGCCGTGTTGAGCCCTGTCGACTGACTGACGGCTCGGTCACTTTGCGTCGATGGGCGCGTGCCCACGTTGCCGAAAGCTCCGTTGACCGCTAGTTTTCCCCGCGCTGGGAACCACGGACCCCTTTGGTTTCCAGCGACACCATGTTTCACAGATGCGGCGGTGCGTCCCGCCCGTCGCGATAGGGACCTGAGGAGAACTGGTGCCGCTCCCGTCACTGACCCCTGAGCAGCGTGCAGCCGCGCTGGAAAAGGCTGCGGAGATCCGTAAGGCCCGTGCTGAGCTGAAGGAGCAGCTCAAGCAGGGCAAGACCACCCTCGCCGCCGTGCTCGACCGGGCCGAGGCCGACGACGTCGTCGGCAAGCTCAAGGTCTCGGCCGTCCTGCAGTCGATGCCGGGCATCGGCAAGATCCGGGCGACCCAGATCATGGAGAAGCTGAAGATCGCCGACAGCCGTCGCCTGCGTGGCCTCGGCGAGCAGCAGCGCAAGGCGCTGCTGGGAGAGTTCGCCGCGAACTGAGCCGCGACGCCGTGTAGAAACAAGCAGTGAGCACGGATGGCGAGACGCGCCCGGTGGCTCGGCTCACTGTCCTGGCCGGACCGTCCGGTACCGGCCGGGAGAGTGTGGTCGAGCTGGTCCGGGCGCGTTCTCCGTTCGTCTGGACGCCCGTTCCGGCGACCACCCGGCCCCGCCGTGACGGCGAGCTGGCCGGGATCGACCGGGTCTTCCTCGACCCGGCCGACTTCGACCAACTGGCCGGCTCCGGCGAGTTGCTGGAGTGGTCCCGGATCGGGCCGTACCGGCGGGGCACGCCCGTCGGGCCGGTGCGGGCCCGACTGCGTGCCGGTCAGCCGGTCCTGCTTCCGCTGGACCTGCCCGGGGCGGTACGGGTCCGCGCGGCCATGCCGGAGGAGGCCCGCCTGGTCCTCCTCCGGCCGCCCGGCTACCGCCCCGACCCGGCCGTCGCGGCCGTGCTCGACCACACCGTCCGGTACGACCGCACCGAGCAGGTCATCGACGAGCTGGTAGGCTTGCTCGGTTCTTCCGTTTCGGCTCCGGTCCGGCCCCTGCCGTCGGGCCAGCCCCGGCCGCCGGACTGACCGGGTCCCGCCCGTGCGGGTGCCGGTCGGCCATCCGGGTCGCGGGCGGAAGGGCAGCCGCCTCCGTGTGGCGCACCGGCCAGCCGCGTCCGCGCGGTCACCCTTGAGACGCAGAGGTTATTCGTGGGATCCATCGCCAACCCCGAAGGCATCACCAACCCGCCGATCGACGAGCTGCTCGACAAGACCACCTCGAAGTACGCGCTGGTCATCTTCGCCGCCAAGCGGGCCCGCCAGGTCAACGCCTACTACAGCCAGCTCGGTGAGGGCCTGCTGGAGTACGTCGGCCCGCTGGTGGAGACCACCCCCCAGGAGAAGCCGCTCTCGATCGCCATGCGCGAGATCAACGCCGGTCTGCTCACCGCCGAGCCGACCGACCAGCCGTAGTCCGCGCCGTCGGCACGCCGATGTCCGCTGGGATCGTCCTCGGGGTCGGCGGTGGCATCGCCGCCTACAAGGCCTGTGAGCTGCTGCGACTGTTCACCGAGTCGGGCCACCGGGTCCGGGTCGTGCCGACCGCCTCGGCCCTGCGCTTCGTCGGCGCGCCCACCTGGGCGGCGCTCTCCGGCCAGCCGGTCGCCGACGACGTCTGGTCCGACGTGCACGAGGTGCCGCACGTGCGGCTCGGCCAGCAGGCCGACCTCGTGGTCGTCGCGCCGGCCACCGCCGACCTGCTCGCCAAGGCCGCCCACGGCCTCGCCGACGACCTGCTCACCAACACCCTGCTGACGGCGCGCTGCCCGGTGGTGCTGGCCCCGGCCATGCACACCGAGATGTGGGAGCACCCGGCGACCGTCGCCAACGTGGCCACCCTGCGGGCCCGGGGGGTCGTGGTCATCGAGCCGGCGGTCGGCCGGCTCACCGGGGCCGACAGCGGCAAGGGCCGGCTGCCCGACCCGGCCGAGATCTTCGCGGTCGCCCGCCGGGCCCTCGCCCGGGGCGTCGCCGCCCCGGCCGACCTCGCCGGCCGGCACGTGGTGGTCACCGCCGGGGGGACCCGGGAGCCCCTGGACCCGGTCCGGTTCCTGGGCAACCGGTCGTCGGGCAAGCAGGGGTACGCCTTCGCCCGGTCGGCCGTCGCCCGGGGCGCCCGGGTCACCCTGGTCGCGGCGAACGTGACGCTGGCCGACCCGGCCGGCGTCGACCTGGTCCGGGTCGGCACCACCGAGGAACTGCGCGCGGCCACCCTGGCCGCCGCCGAGGACGCCGACGCGGTGGTGATGGCCGCGGCGCCGGCCGACTTCCGTCCGGCGGCGTACTCCACCGGCAAAATCAAGAAGTCGGACGCGGCAGCCCCTACGATCGAACTCGTCACCAACCCTGACATCGCCGCCGAGTGGGGCCGGCGTCGTCGACCGGAGCAGGTGCTGGTGGTGTTCGCCGCGGAGACGGGCGACGCCGAGGCCAACGGCCGGGCCAAGCTCGCCCGCAAGCGGGCGGACCTCATCGTGGTCAACGAGGTCGGCCCGGACAAGGTCTTCGGGGCCGACACCAACACGGCGACCGTCATCGGCGCGGACGGTTCGGTACACGACATGCCCGAACGGTCCAAAGAGGACTTGGCCGACGGTGTCTGGGACCTGGTGGTGGCCCGGTGGGCGGCACGTCCCGAAGGGTGACCGGATGCGGACCGTGCCAACGCTTTCGCGTTGCGGTGACTACACTTCCGCGGAACGACTTTTCCATACCTTAGGAGTGCCGTGACACGCCGCCTCTTCACGTCCGAATCGGTCACGGAAGGCCACCCGGACAAGATCGCCGACCAGATCAGCGACGGCATCCTGGACGCGCTGCTCGCTGAGGACCCGCGCAGCCGGGTCGCCGTGGAGACCCTGATCACCACCGGTCAGGTGCACGTCGCTGGTGAGGTGACCACCAAGGCGTACGCCGACATCCCGACCATCGTGCGCGAGACGATCCTGGACATCGGGTACGACTCGTCGAAGAAGGGCTTCGACGGGCTGTCCTGCGGGGTGAGCGTCTCGATCGGCGCCCAGTCCCCGGACATCGCCCAGGGTGTGGACAACGCCTTCGAGCTGCGGACCGGCTCGTCGGAGAGCGCCCTGGACGCGCAGGGCGCCGGTGACCAGGGCATGATGTTCGGCTTCGCCTGCTCGGAGACGCCCGAGCTGATGCCGTTGCCGATCGCGCTGGCGCACCGGCTGTCCCGGCGGCTCGCCGCCGTCCGCAAGGACGGCACCGTGCCGTACCTGCGGCCGGACGGCAAGACTCAGGTGACCATCGAGTACGAGGGGCTGCGCCCGGTTCGGCTCAACACGGTGGTGGTGTCGAGCCAGCACGCGGCCGACATCTCGCTGGAGTCGCTGCTCACCCCGGACGTGCGCGAGCACGTCATCGCCCCGGAGCTGGAGAGCCTCGGGCTGGACACCGAGGGCTACCGCCTGCTGGTGAACCCGACCGGCCGGTTCGAGATCGGCGGCCCGATGGGGGACGCCGGCCTGACCGGCCGGAAGATCATCGTCGACACCTACGGCGGGTACGCCCGGCACGGTGGCGGCGCGTTCTCCGGCAAGGACCCGTCGAAGGTGGACCGTTCGGCGGCGTACGCGATGCGGTGGGTGGCCAAGAGCGTGGTGGCCGCCGGTCTCGCCGAGCGCTGCGAGGCGCAGGTCGCGTACGCGATCGGCAAGGCCCACCCGGTGAGCCTGTTCATCGAGACCTTCGGCACCGAGACGGTGCCGGTGGCCTCGATCGAGAAGGCCGTCACCGAGGTCTTCGACCTGCGGCCCGCCGCGATCATCCGGGACCTCAACCTGCTCCGTCCGATCTACCGGCAGACCGCCGCCTACGGCCACTTCGGCCGTGAGCTGCCCGACCTGACCTGGGAGAACACCGACCGGGCCGCCGACCTCAAGTCGGCCGCGGGAGCCTGACCGGCACCAGGCGCAGCGACCGGCGACCCGCTGACGGGTCGCCGGTCGCTCGTGTCTGCGTGGACGTCCCCCTGCCTCACCTCGACCGGCTCTTCGACTACCTGGTGCCGGCCGACCTGGCCGACGACGCCGTGCCCGGCTGCCGGGTGAAGGTGCGCTTCGCCGGCCAACTCGTCGGCGGTTGGCTGCTGGAGCGGGTCGACGCCTCGACGTTCCAGGGCCGGTTGGAGTACCTGGAGAAGGTCGTCTCGCCGGTGCCGGTGCTGGCCCCCGAGGTGGCCCAACTGGCCCGCGCGGTCGCCGACCGGTACGCGGGCAGCCTCGCCGACGTGCTCCGCCTCGCCGTCCCGCCCCGGCACGCCCGGGTCGAGAAGGAGATCCTTTCCGCCCCGGCGGCCGACGACCCGCCGTCTCCGGCCGAGCCCACCCGCCCGGCCGAGCCCACCCGCCCGGCCG
>NZ_LRQV01000218.1 GCF_001567585.1 Micromonospora rosaria | reverse complement strand
CGCGGCGCCGTAGGTCTGGCAGCCGGTCAGCAGCGCGGTGACCGCCGCCGCTCCGGTACCGGCCACCAGTGCCCGCCGGGACGGGCATCGGTGCCGCGGGTCGTGGTCCATCGGGTACGTCTCCTCGGGGGATCGGGCCGGTCGGTGCGTCACAGGTGCACGCCGAAGGTGGTGAAGTACCAGACCGACGAGGTCAGCCAGACGCCGATCAGGGCGGTGAAGACGAGCCCGCCGAGCACCGGCAGCGCCCAGCCGGGCAGGTTCGCCTTCGGCAGGGCGACCATCTTGGTGGTGAACGCGCCGAAGAAGAAGCAGCCCAGCGCCGAGTGGGCCAGCGACCGCAGGTCGTAGGCGCCGAAGCCGAGCGCGTACAGGCAGTGCACGGCGACCGGGATGGCCAGCAGGAACGCGAGCCGCCCGGACCAGCGGTGCGCGGTGCCGGCCCAGGACGGCGAGAACCCGCCGAGCCGGCCCCACATCGCCAGCGCGGAGAGCAGTTGCAGCACGGCGAACACGGCGGCGCCGGTGCCCAGCCACACCTTCACCGTCTGCGGGCCGGAGAAGCCCGCCACGTTCACCGCGATGCCGGTCGGGGTGTGCAGCCGGCCGTACACCCCCGTGGCCACCGCCACCGCCGCCCCCGCCAGCAGCGGGACGAGCAGCGTCGCCCGCCAGGGCGTCGGCGGGGCGGGCGACCGGCCGGGGAACGGGGCGTCGGGGTCGGGCAGCACCCGCATGTCGAACCCGTCGCCGGCGAAGGTGTCCGTGCCGGACCTGCGGCCCACCGTCACTCACCGTCGCCCGGGGCCGCGCCGACCGGTACGGCGTCGATGGTCACCCCGTCGACGACCGTGGTGAAGAACGCCGGGTCCAGCGGCGGGGCGGGCACCGGCCGGCCGTTCCAGGTGACCACGCCGATCTGGCTGCCGTCGGCGAGCAGGATCCAGCCGCCGTCCACCCCGGCGTCGCGGACCTGCGGGGCGGCCCGGTACACGGCGGGCGCGGTCGAGCCGTTCGAGGTGGCGGTGAAGGTCTGCCGCCGCCCCGCGACGACCAGCTCGCCGCTGGCCTTGCCGGCGCGGAAGGTGCCGGTGAGCCGGACGCCGTCCTTGCCGGTGAGCGCGAGCTCACCGTCCACGGCGGTGCCCTGGAGCCAGATCTCCAGGCTCCTGCCGTCGCAGACGTACGCGGTCGCGTTGCCGTTGGTGACCGTGACGGCGATGGTGGCGCCGCCGCTGAGCCGGCCGGTCCAGGTCACGTCGACGGTGGCGGCGGGCGCGTCGGTGGCGGTCGGGGGCGCGGGTGACGCCGGCTGCGCGTCCGGCTCCGGCTCGGCCTCCGTCGGCGGCGTCCCGCCCGGACGCTGCACGGACGGCTCCGGTACCCCGGGTGGCGGTGCGGCGGCGGGCGGTCGGGCGGCGGCTGCGGCCCCGGTGTCCGGCGTGGACCGCGCGGCGGGCGGCGCCGCCTGCGCACTCATCGTGAACAGCACGGCCGCCAGTCCGGTGCCGGCCAGCAGCGTGAGCATCGGCGTCAAGCGCTTCATGAGCAGCTCCCTTCACCTGTTCGTACGGCGGTGACGCGCCGGACGTTCAAATGAACGGGAAGATCCCCGCCGGAACCGGGTACGGCGGACCGGCCACGAGCCCGGGAGCCCGTGGCCGGTCCGGCCGGTCAGGCGGTGGTCACGGCCGTGTCGTCGGCAGCCGGTTCGGCGGCCGGTTCGGCGGGCGACTCGACGCGCCGGCCGCCGCCGGGACGGGCGACCATCGGGTACTCGGCGGTCT
The DNA here is from genome assembly GCF_001567585.1 of Micromonospora rosaria. Classification (GTDB taxonomy): domain Bacteria; phylum Actinomycetota; class Actinomycetes; order Mycobacteriales; family Micromonosporaceae; genus Micromonospora; species Micromonospora rosaria. The sequence continues at coordinate 4,982 of NZ_LRQV01000218.1, read as the reverse complement.
CGGCGCCACCGGCCGCGGCGGCCATCACCGCCGCCGCGGCGAGGTCGGCGACCCGCTTCGCCTCCCGCTGCACCCGGCTGCGGACCTCCTTGGCGTGCCGCTCGACGGACTCCGAGGCCCGCCGGGCCTCCTCCAGCCGGCCCAGCTCGACGCCGAGTTCCTGGCGGACCTCGACCAGCCGCTGGGAGGTCTGGGCGAACTCCCGCGCCGCCGTCTCACCCTCCTGGCGGGTCTGGGCGAGCTGCTGCTGCGCGCTGTCCAGTTCGGCCTGCAACTGGGACAGCGCCTGCCGCCGTTCCCGGATGCCCTGCTGGACCACGGAGAGCTGCTGCTGGTGGGTGGCGGCCTGCTCGTCGGAGTGCTGGCGCACCTTCGCCGCGTACTGCTGGGCCTCCGCGATCAGCGTGCCGATCTCCTGCTCGGCGGCGGCCCGCTGGGCGGCCACCTCCCGCTCGCCGGCGGCGTGCTGTTCGGTGATGTCCTGCTCGGCGGCGGCCCGCCGCTCGTTGAGCTCCCGCTCGACGTTGGCCTGCCACTGGGCCAGTTCCTGCTGGGTCTGGGTGCGGGCGGCCTGCACCTCCTGCTGGATCTGGGTGCGGGCGGCGGTCATGAACGCCTCCGCCTCGGCGCGGGCCTGTTCGACCTGCTGCGCGGTCTGCTCCTCGATCCGCTTGGCCTCCTGCTGCGCCCGTTCGTGCGCGGCCTGCCCCTCCTCCAGCAGCCGGTCCGCCGTCTTGCGGATCTCGGTCAGCTCGGCGTGCGCGGCGGACCGGCGTTCCTCGTGGGCCCGCTCGTGCTCGGTGCGTCGGGCGGTGAGCTGGTCGTCCAGCTCCCGCAGGGTGCGGGTGGCCTGGTCCCGGGCGTCCACGAGGGTCCGTTCGGCCTCGGTCCGCATCTCGCCGGCCCGCTCGGCGGCGGTGTCGGTGATCGCCTGGGCCTGCTTCTCGGCCAGCGCCAGGATCTGGTCCACCATCGGCCCGAGGTCCCGGAAGGTGGCCCGGTCCACCTGGGTCGGTCGCTGCTGCAACTCGGCGAGTTGCGTCTGGACCTGGGCCAGTTCGGTGCTCAGGTCGTGCAGTTGAGCCGCCGACCGCACCCGGTCGGAGGTCAGGGTGGACAGTTGTGCGCCGATCTGTTCGACGTACCGGTCCACCTGTCGTTTGTCGTAGCCGCGCAGGGCAAGGTCGAAACTCGGCCGCGAGGTCACGTCCTCGCGTGCCGCGAACGGCTCGTCGCCGTTGGACATGCGCCATCCTCCGTACGATCGGCGGGCGCCACGCCGGCGGATGACCGCGCCCACGGCCGTGGCGTCGGGCAACGCTACCCCCGCCGCGATCCGGCCCGTCGGCCCGCCCCGGCCTGCCGGGTCGGGCCGCAGGCCATCGACGTCCGGGCGAGGCGTCGCCGGCCGGTACGGGGTCGGCCCGGACGCTCCGGGTCAGTCGCAGCGGACCCACCGGTCGGCGGACCGGTCGTAGACGCACGCCTGCCAGACCACGTGCGCGTCGTCCGGATAGTTCTTGTCGCAGGAACCCCAGGAGCCCCGGCCCAGGCTGTTGACGCAGGCGCCGGCCCGCTCCACGGACATGTCGTCGCCGAGGGTGACCCAGTCGGCCACGGCGGAGGCGCCGTCGGTGGCGGTGTCCCGCACCCACCAGACGTCACCGTCCTCGACGAAACAGGCGGTGGCGCCGGTGGTGTGGGCACAGTGCAGCCCGGCCGGTGGGACGCCCGCGCGGGCGTTGTTCCACTCGTACCGGGCCGCCGTCCGGATCGCGGACCGCGGGGCGGCCGGGGCGTCGCCGTCGGCACCGGCCGAGGGTGCCCGGTGGGTGGGGGCGGCGGTCGGACCGGCCGGCGCGACCGGCGTCGGTGCGGCGGCGACCAGCGCCGCCGTGGCGAGGGCGAGGGCCCGGAGTGGGGACATGGCGAACTCCTTCTGATCGGCGGGACTGACGTCGACCGGGCACGCGGGCCCGCCGGCAGGCGGGGGTCGGCAGCGGTGGCGACGCCGGTCCGGCAGCCCGCCGGGTCAGGACCAATGTCTACCAACCCGCCATTCCGGACGCAACGGCGAGTGATTCTCCCGTCGCCTCCCGTGAGTGGCCATCCTGGTCCCCGACCCGGTGCGCGGGGGCGACGGCGGCCGGTTGATCACGGCTGCCAGACTCGGCGCCATGCAGCCTGGCGTCGCGCGGACGGAACTGTCGGTCGGCTACACCCAGAGCCGCACCGGGCGCGTCGTCTCCCTGGTGCTGGCCGGGGTGTTGCTGGTGGGGGCCTGCTGCGGCGTGGGCGCCATCAGCGCGCACCTGGTGGCCCAGGGCGCCAGCCCCGGGGCGGCGGCCGTCGTCGCCCTGCTGTTCGCCGGTACGGCCGCGCTGGCCATGACCCTGCTGGTGGTGTGGACGGCACGGGCGGGCGCCGCGCTGGCCGGCACCGAGCTGACCGTCCGGGGCCTGGTCAGTCGGACGGTGGACCTGCGCAGCGCCACGGCGGTGACCCTGCACGCCATGGCCCAGTCCCAGGCCGGGGTCGCCAGTGACGGCTCGGTCGTCGCCACCGGCGGCGTCACCCGGGTCCCGGTGCTCACCGTGACCACGCCCGGCCGTACGGTCCGGCTGCGGCTGCGCAGCCTCGACGGGGTGCTGCTCCCGGCGGGGCAGATGGTCGCGCTCGCCGACGCGCTCGGCTGGGCGCGCTGCCCGGGGGCCCGGGAGGCGGCCGACTGGCTGCGCGCGATGGCCGCCGACCCCCGGACCATGCTCCTGTGAGGATCCGCGCCGGCGCGACCCGGTCCGGTCCGGGCGGCGGGGTGCCGGGTCAGGGCTTGCGGGCGACCCCGGCGTAGTAGTAGACCGCGCTCGGGTCGGCGACGGGCTGCTCCGGGCGCCAGCCGAGCACCGGCACCACGCCGGGCTCGATCAGCTCCCAGCCCTCGAAGAACCGCTCCACCTCGGCGTGGGTCCGGGGCACCAGGGTCATCCCGTTGCCGGTCGCCGCCGCCACCGCCGCGCCCACCGCCACCGGGTCGAAGTCCTGCGTGGGATGGGTGATCGCCAGGTAGCTGCCGGAGGGCAGCGCGTCCATCAGGGCCCGGATCCGGCCGATCGGGTCGTCGGCGTCGTCGAGCAGCATGAGGATGGCGATGAGGGTCAACGCCACCGGCTGACTCAGGTCGAGGGTCTCGGTCAGGGCCGGGTCGGAGAGGATCTTCTCCGACTGCCGCAGGTCGGCGTGGATGTACGTGCTGCGCCCCGCCGGGTTGCTGATCATCAGCGCCCGGGCGTGGGCCAGCACGATGGGGTCGTTGTCGACGTAGACCACCCGGGTCTCCGGCGCCAGCCCCTGGGCCACCTCGTGCAGGTTGGGGCGGGTCGGGATGCCGGTGCCGACGTCCAGGAACTGCCGGATCCCCGCCTCGGCGACCAGGTGACGGGCCACCCGGTGGACGAAGTGACGGTTCTCCTTGGCCATCGCCGGCAGGGTGGGGATCGCCTCGATCATCGCCGCCCCGGTCGCCCGGTCGACGGCGAAGTTGTCCTTGCCGCCGAGCCACCAGTCGTAGATCCGGGCGGAGTGCGGGATGCTGTCGTCCACCACCGGGCCGTGCTGCGCAGACTGGGCCACGCCGGTCCCTCCTCACCCAGGGCTCGTCGGAGTGTCCATGGTAGACCTCGATGTCGTCGTGGGGGACACCCCGGCTCACCCGCCCGCGCGCAGCGGGGCGACCCGGTCGACGCGGTTGGTCCACACCCCACCGGAGTACCCCTCGGGCAGCCGGGCCCAGTCCTCGGCGCTGTCGAACCCCCGGGAGAAGTCACCGGGCCCGGCGACCAGGATGACCCGGGTGTTCCGCTCGGCCATCCGCTCGACGAAGCGCTCCGGCCACCCCCACAGCCACGGCGCGTACGCCTCGGGGATGTGCAGTTGCCGGTTGGCGCAGGCGTCCGGGACGTGCCCGGTCCACCCGACCGCCTCGTACCGCAGCAGGCAGTCGGTGAGCATCGCCCGGGACAGCACGCGTACCGCCGGCAGCCGCCCGTGCAGCGCCGCGACCGGGGCGTCGCCGCCGTACACGGTGATCGCCGCGAGACGGTCGGCCGGGAGGGTGGCGAGGTGGTCGGCGAGCCGTTCGCCCTCCACCGGGTCGCCGCTCTTGACGTCGACGAGCAGTTCCCGGTCGGGGAAGGCGGCCAGCACCTCCTCCAGTGTCGGCATCAGCCCGACGCCGGTGCCCCGGAACGGGTGGGTGGCCCCGCCGTCGGCGGTGTAGCCGTACCCGATGTCGAGCCGGCGCAGTTCGGCCAGGGTGTGCTCGCGGACCCGGCCCCGGCCGTCGGTCCGGCACTCCAGCAGGTGGTCGTGGAAGACCACCAGCCGGTCGTCCCTGGTCAGCTGGACGTCGAACTCGACCACGTCCGCCCCGGCGGCGAAGGCGGCCCGCATCGCGTCGAGCGTGTTCTCCAGGTACGGGTGCTCCGGCGGGTGGATCCGCTCCGCCGTGCAGGTGTCGTTGGTCATCCCGTCGAAGCCGTAGGTCTGCGCCAGCCCCCGGTGCGCCAGCAGCAGCGGCCGGCCACCGGGGTCGCCGGCCAGCGCGGAGCTGTTGTTCAGGTACGTGAAGGTGGCGAGGGCCAGCCCGGCGACGAGCAGACCGAGCAGCATCCGGCGGCGTCGGGACGGGCGGGTACGGGGGGAGGCGGGCGTGGCCACGGCCGAAGGACTCCTCTGTGCGCGGGTCAGCGGGGCCACCAGCATCGGGGACCAGCCGGGGCGGCCGGAACCGGCGAAGGACGTAGCCCGCCTGTGTCCTTGGGACCAGACCACCGCCGCGTAGGGCGCACCGCAGGGACGGACCACCGCACGGCGGGACCGGACCACCGCCGCCGGGGGGCGGCCGGGGCCGGCGGCGGTCAGCGGCCGGTGGGCAGGTCGCGCCGCAGCAGGGCCGCCTGGGTGCGGCTGGTCACCTGCAACTT
>NZ_LRQV01000217.1 GCF_001567585.1 Micromonospora rosaria | reverse complement strand
GCCGCCGGCGGGCTTGGGGTGGGCGCTGAAGAAGCGCCAGATCGTCTCGGTGGCGTCGAGCGCGGTGGAGGGCGGGTCGAGGTTGAGCAACTGCTCCGCCCGGGGCGGGTTGGGTCGGCCGCCGGGCCACTGGTGCCCGGCGTCGGTGATGGTGATCAGTTCGACGGCCCGCCCGTCGGCGCAGGTCGCGGCGGTGCGCACGACCGGGCCGTCGGTGCGTACCGTCGGCTCGCCGCACCGGTCCACCGCCCGCCACCGGGCCGCCAGCTCCGGGGTGGGCGGTCCGTCGATCCGGACCGGGAGCCGGCCGGTGCCGGCGTTGTCCCGGCGGCCGGGTCCACCGCCGTACGGCATGGTCTGGTCCTGCCGGCCGTGGATGTGCAGCACGGAGACCGGGGGAGGGGACGGGCACGCGCCGGTCAGCGTGGTCGCTACCGCGCCGACCGCCGCGAAGATCGACGTGTCGCAGACCAGCCGGTACGCCAGCAGACCCCCGTTGGAGATCCCGGTGACGTAGGTCCGGGCGGAGTCGACCGGCACCTGGTCGCCGATCGCGGCGACCAGCTCCCGGATGAACGCCACGTCGTCGACCCCGTCCCGGGCGGGCGCGCCGCAGCACTCCGGCCCGACCGCCCAGGCCCGGTTCAGCCCGTCGGGGAAGGCGACGACGAAGCCGTTGCGGTCGGCCTGCTCCGGCCAGTGGTACGCCTGCTCGGCCTGGGTGCCGGTACCGGCCGCGCCGTGCAGCATCACCACGAGCGGGACCGGTGCGGTCAGCGGCGCCGAGGCGGGCCGGTACAGCCGGTAGCTGCGTTCCCGCCCGTCGACGGTGAGGGTGTGCGCGGAGGACCCGACCGGCAGGTCCACCGCCGGCCCGGGGCCGCCGGAGGTCGCTCCGGTGCGGGCCGGCTCCGGCGCGCCGTCGCGCCGGCCGGGGTCGCCGCCGCCCAGGCTGCACCCGGCGGCCAGGCCGACGGCGAGCGCGAGCACCCCGGCGACCCGGAACACCCCGGCGGACCGCCGACCGGGGGACCCGGCGCGGCGGGGAAAAACGGTAAAAGTAGTCATATCAACAGTTTCGCCAGGGAATGTTCGAGGACGGTCAACGCCGTGCCAGGGCTGGGCAAGCGTGGCGGGGCGGTCGGGGGTGCCGACCGCCGGCCCGGCGGACGTGCCGCCGGGCCGGCGGTGGCCCGGTCAGCAGCGGTCGCCGGAGAGCCGGATCAGCTCCCAGCCCCCCTCGGGGACGTCGTCGGTCGGGTCGGTCCGCAGGTTCATCGGGTTCGCCATGCCGAGGTAGAGCGTGGTCCCGTCGACGACCATGTTGCGGACGCCGTAGTTCAGGTGGTTGCCCACCCCGGCGTCGCTGATCGTCTTCGCCGGCTTCGTCGGCCCCGGGAAGGCGTACAGGTCACCGCCGTACACCGCCGGGGGGATCTCCGGGTTGGCCCGCGCCGCGGTGACGGCCGGCGCGGCGGCCAGCACGTCACCCATCGCCGGGGAGAGGCCCAGCTCCTCGGCGGTCGCCTGGCCGAGTTCCTTGGCGAGGTAGCTCCAGTCCATGGTGCCGACGAAGAGCTTCCCGCCGGCCACCGCCATCTTCCAGGTGTAGTTGTTGTACGGGTTGCCGAAGCCCGCCGGGCCGTACTTCGGGGTCAGCCCGTTCGACACCACCGACCAGGCACCGGCCCCGCCGTTGGCCGCCGGGTCGTACGCGGGCAGTTCGGTCGCCCCGTACAGCAGCTCCACCCGCTGGTGCCGGGAGCCGAAGCCCTTGCCCCGGTGGATGCTGATCGCCCGCTGGGTGTTCTGGATGGTGGCCCGGATCCCCGCCTCGTCGACCGGCGGGTAGACGCTCAGGTGCAGGGTGCTCGCCTTCAGCGGCACGTGCATGCTGCCCCAGTACAGGTAGCCACCGTAGGAGGCCAGCCCGCCCAGGCCGTAGCTGCGGGCGACCACCGCGTCCGGCTCGTATCCGGTCACGTTCCACACCTGCTGCCAGGCGCCGGCGTCGTCCGGGGTCAGCCCCGGCGCCCCGGCGGCGAGCTTCGGGCTCATCCAGACCGAGGCGATGCTCGCCGGCACCGGCGTCGAGGGCGTCGCGGCGGCCAATTCCTCGGTGCCGCCGGGCCAGGTGGTGACGAAGATCCGGCCCTCGTGGACGGTCAGGTCGGCGGCCTGCGCGGGCAGGTTCGCCACCTCCGCGAAGCTGAACGGGTCGGCCTTGCTGCCGGTCCAGCGCAGCACGTGACCCCGGTTGCCGCCGTTGGCGCCGACCCCCACCCCGGCGTAGAGCGCGCCCTGCGCCACCACGAAGTGCCGGATGTTGCCGTACGCGGGGAAGTTCCGCGAGCCCAGGTACGCCCCGGTGTCGGTGTCGAAGGCGAACAGGTTGATGCTCTCGCCCAGCGCCGGACCACCGAGCAGGGCCACCCCGCCGTGGTTGCCGGCCGCCCGGATGCCGACCGTGGTCTGCAACCGGGTCAGGTCGTCGGGGGAGGCGTTGCGGACCAGGTCCGTCTTCTCGGTGATCCGGTTGGCCCGCAGGTCGTAGCTGTAGAGCCGGGGCATCCGGTGGTCGCCCAGGGTGACCGGCAGTTGCGGGTTACGCTTGGCGATCTGGCTCTCGCCGTACTCGCAGACCCAGTCGGCGTTGATCGCCGGGGTGGTGTTGCGCAGGGTCCGCCCGCTGGTCAGGCAGTTGACGTTCGCTCCGGTACCGAAGAACAACGTCTTGCCGGCGCGGGTCATCCCCCACAGGTACGCCTGGTTGACCTTGGACTGGCCGGTGGCGCACGGCGGGCCCGCCGGGTACGGCTGGCCGATGCCCGCGAAGCACTCGTCCGGCGCGGCCTTCGCCAGCACCGTCGGGGTACCCGGTCGGCCGCCGGCCGCGGCGAGCGCCGCGGCCGGGGTGACCAGCGCGGGCCCGAGCCCGAGCACGACGACGGCGGCCACCAGCCGCCGCACGGAGGTCCGGAGTGGAATCACCAACTGCCTCACTTTCCGGGGAACGGAGGGACACCGGCGGCGGCCCGGGTGGGCCGCCGCCGTCACAGGGGACAACGGGACAGCGGGCTCAGACGGTCGCGGGCTGCGGGCGCGCCGGGGCGACGACCCGGTCGGCGACCCGCCCGGCCCACTGCGGCGCGTCCTCGAAGTCCAGGAACCGGCCGAGCCGGGTCAGCTCGCCGACCGGGTCGGCGACCAGGTCCTCGTACCGCATCCGGTGCAGGTGCTCCGGGCCCACGTCGGCCAGCGCCTGGTCGGCCTGGCTGGTCATGAAGGCGCAGAGCCCGAGGTAGCGGCGCGTCTCCCGGCCGCGTTCCCGCAGCGCCTCGGCGGTCAGCCGGTCCGGCAGGAACCGCTCCAGGTCCGCCGGGACCGACTGGCCCGGCGGCAGCCGGAACGGGTCCACGCCGCAGCGGCCGAGGAACTCCACCCGCAACTGGATGAGCTGGAACGACGAGTGCCGGCTCATCGACCGGGCGGTGTCCTCCCAGTTCCGGGTCAGGTAGACGATCTTGCAGTCGGGGAAGCCCTTCAGCAGGTGCGGGGCCAGGTGGCTGGAGCCGCCGGAACGCTCCACCCAGCGCCGCCGCCCGGTCAGCGTGGTGAGCAGGTCGAGGAAGTCCCGGTGGTGCGCGGCCACGCTCTGGGTGCGGAACCCCGGCACCCGCTCGGCGAGCTGGTCGAAGAGCGCGTCCGGGTCGTCGGTGAGCTTCGACAGGGTGATCGCCATGACCCGGGGCAGCTCGGTCATCCGCCCGGCCCAGCGCCCGGTCGCCGGGTAGCGGACCTCCTTCGGTGCCAGACCGATCCGGAACAGCGTGGCCAGTTCCGCCTTCGGCGCGGCCAGCACCGACCAGTACTCCGCGCCGGTGATCACCTCCTGGCTGCGCGCCCAGGGCGTGACGGACATGAAGAACTCCTGCGCGGAGAGCGTGTCCGGCTGCTCGGCGATGAGGTCGGAGAGCAGCGTGGAGCCGCAGCGACCGTTGCTGATGATGATCGACCGGCCCGTGATCGGGTTGTCCATCGGGAAGACCTCCTGCGTGTCGGGCTGTGGTGGGGTCACGGTGCGGGCCACGGGGGCGCTCAGGGGGCGGCGGGGTGGGCCACGGCCAGCCCGCACCGCTCGGTCAGCCAGGCGAAGACGTGCCGGCGGACCGTCTCCGGCCGGTCGATCAGGACGGAGTGCTTCTCGCCGGGCAGCACCACGACCCGGGCCTGGGGCAGCAGCCCCGGTACCGTCGGGGCCAGGTCCGCCACCGCGGACTCCCCGCCGTACAGGCAGAGCACCGGGCAGCGGATCGCCGCCAGCCGCTCGGCCGACGGCAGCCGGCTGGCCGGCAACTCGGCCAGGATCGTCGTGTCGGCCAACATCCGGCCGGTGTCGGCGGCCCGCCGGGCGGCGACCGGGCCCCGCCGCGCGCCGATCTCGGCCACCGCCCCCGCCCGGGGCAGCCGCTCCGCGACCCGGTGCAGGCGTGTCCGCACCCGGCGCATCCACTCCGGGGTCGGCGGCGAGGACTCCACGGCCACGATGCCGGCGACCCGCTCGGGATGGCGGGCGGCGTAGCCGAAGGCGACCGTCCCGCCGAACGAGTTGCCGAACAGCAGCAGCGGGCCGGTCACGGCCAGCTCGGCCAGGAGCGCCGCCAGGTCGTCGACGAGGTCGTCGAGGGCGTACCCGGTGGCGGGCCGCTCGCTGCGGCCGTGCCCGCGCAGGTCGTACAGCACGGTCGGCAGCCCGGCCCGGGCCAGCGGCTCGGCCATGGTGAAGTACCAGCTCGCCATGGTGTCCGAGGCCATCCCGTGGATGAGCACCACGGTCGGCGGCGGACCCCCGCCGGGCAGCGCCGGGGCGACGGGATCGAGCCGCTGCACGTGCAGGGTGATCCCGTTCGCCCGTACCGTGGTCACCGGTCGCCCGCCCCGGCCGCCGCCAGCGACGTGTCGATGTGCTCGACGAGCTGGCCGACCCGCAGCTCACCGACGGTCTCCAGGTCGAGTTGGGCGACGAAGTGGGCGAAGTTGACGGTGTCGCCGTAGCGGGCCTGGAGCCGCCCGGCGAGCGAGACGACGTCGATGCTCTCCATCCCCAGGTCGTCCCGGAACGTGGTGTCCATGGTGACCGGCTGGTCGGTGGCGAAGTCCCCCAGTACGGCGTTGATCATCTCGGTGAGTTCGGCGAGGGTGCTGGCCTGGGCCGTGGTCATGACGGTGCTCCTTCTGCTGCTCCGGTGGGGTGGGACGCTGGTGGGCGGGGCTGGCCGGTCACGGTCGGGACACCCCGGGCGCGACGGCGGGGTCCGGCTCCGGGCCCCAGGTCCAGGCGACGACGTACCGCCGGGGCGGCAGGTCGTCGGGGTTGGCGACCTCCCGGTGCCCGACCCGGTACGCCCGCCCGTCGACCTCGACGACGAGCGCGCTGTCGGTGGCCTCGCGTACCTCGAACCGGCGGGGCCGGCCGTCGAGCCCGGTGCCCTCCGCCTTGCCGACGGCCTCCTTCGCCGCCCAGAACCGGGTGAACCAGAGCCACCGCGCGTCGGCGTCGGCGCCGGCCAGGGTCGCCAGCAGCGCCGTCTCCGCGCCGGTGAGGGCGAACGACAGGGTGCTCTCCGGATGCGCGGTGATCTCGGCGACGTCGATGCCGACCCCACCCGTGCCGGCGCTGTTGCCGCCGACCCCGGTCGCCCCGCCGGCGCTGCCGGCCCCGCTTCCCGGGCCGCCGCCGTCGGGGCGGCGGCGTGCGATGGCCACGCCGATCTCCGCGCAGTGCGCCAGCGACACGTCGCAGTCGCCCAGGTTCCGGCCGGGGCGGCCCCGGACCCACGGCCGGCCGTCCGGGTCGTTGCCGACGGTCAGCTCGATCGGGTAGATGTCGGTGTGCCCGTCCTCCCACAGCCGGGCCCGTACCGCGTCCTTGACCGCGATCCGGCCGAGCATCCACTGTTTGCGGGTCTTCGCCGGCTGCCGCTCGTACTCGTCGTACCCGGCGCCGCCGAGGATGCCCCGGGCCGCCATGCCCCGGGTGACCAGGTCGGTCCAGCAGTCGAAGGCCATCGTCCAGCCCTCCGGCTGGAAGTGCGACATCGGGTACCGCTCGGGGAACCGCTCGGCGACCCGGGCCTGCGGGTGGCTGTCGAAGCGCCGGTCGACCGCGCCGTCGATCTGCGCCCACACCCGGCCCTCGTAGCTGAGCTGGGTGTCGGCGACGAGCGAGCCGTCGTCGATGGTGCGGACCCGGGCCACGCACTCGAAGGCCCGGCCGGCCGGCGGGGGCGGCCCGAAGAACCGGACGTGCCCGAGCCCCACCGGCAGCGCCACCGTGCGGAACGGCTGGGTGGTGATCAGCCAGTTGCCGATGAGTTGGAGCGCGTTGTCCAGCAGCGCGCCGGGTGGCACCGGGGCGGTGACCACGCCCCGCACGTGCATGTCACCGAGGGCGTGCACCTGCGTGACGCCCCGGAACTGCGGACCGTGGAACATCAGCCGCTCGGCGTACATCTCGGCCGCGCCGAGGGTGGGCGGCCGTTCGGTGGCCGGATCGTGCGTCCACACCGCCGGGGGAGCCGGGTACCCGGTGCCGACCTCGACGGTGGCGCGGGCGTACCCGCCGAGGGAGACCGCGTACCGCTGCGGCCCGGCCGCCCGGACCACGATCTCGACGTCCTGGCCCGGCTCGGCGATCAGCCACCGGCTGAACTTGGCGTCGTGCACGGCGACCACCCGGGCGTCGGGCACCAGCTCCTCGACGGCGTCCATCATGTGCGCGACCAGGGCGGTCGCCGGGACCACCGGCCACCGGTCCGCCGGGTCGGGCCAGTCGTCGGGCTGCACGAAGAAGCAGTGGTCCAACAGGTACGGCATGGTCTGCAGGTTGACCCGCAGGGTGGTCCGGCCGACCTCCGGTCCGGGCGCGCCGGTACCGGCCCGGGGCGCACCGGCGGAGGGCGGCGTGGCCGGTGCGGCCGGTGCGGCCGGTGGCCGGGACGGGGCGGCCGGGCCGGCCGCCGGCGGGAGGCCGCCGG
>NZ_LRQV01000216.1 GCF_001567585.1 Micromonospora rosaria | reverse complement strand
GAGGACCTGTTCCTCCAGGTCGATGGCCTCGCGAACACGGCCCGCCCGCCAGTAGCAGTGGGCGAGGTTGGCGCGGGCACTCAGCGTGTCGGGGTGTCGCTCGCCGAGGATCTCGACGCAGTCGGTGAGGATCGTCCGTTCGATCAGGTCGATCGCCTCGTGGATGCGGCCCGCCTGCGCGTGGCAGACGGCGAGGTTGGCGCGGGCGGTCAGGGTGTTGGGGTGCCGGTCGCCGAGGACGCGGCTGCTGTCGGTGAGGACCCGTTCGTACAGGCGGATGGCCTCGTGGGTGCGGCCCGCCTCCCGGTAGGCGCTGGCGAGGTTGACGCGGACCATCAGCGTGTCGGGGTGCCGGTCGCCGAGGATGTTCACGCGATCGGCGAGGACCTGGTCGAGGAGGTCGACGGCCTCGTGGAAGCGGCCTGCCTGCCGGTAGACGTTGGCGAGGTTGGTGCGGGCCGTCAGGGTGCCGGGGTGGCGGTCGCCGTGGCTGCCGATGTCGTCGGCGAGGACCTGTTCGTGCAGGTCGATGGCCTCGCGGGTGCGGCCTGCCTGCTGGTGGGAGTGGGCGAGGTTGGCGCGGGCCGTCAGCGTGTGCGGATGGCGGTGGCCGAGGATACGGATGGCGGTGTCCGCCGTGGTGCGCCAGTAGGCGGCGGCGGTGGCGTGCAGGCCGGCGTTCAGGAGACTCCGGCCGGCCTGGTAGAGAACCATGTGTGCCTCGGGATGCCACAGCGCGTCGCCGGTGTGGGAGGACAGGACGGCGGTGTTGGCGCGCAGCGCTTCGGGCAGGCCGTGCACGGCATGGTCGATGGCGGGCCAGATCTCCATCAGCGCGTCGGCGGCGGCGTGCGCCACCGTGGTCAGGTCGTCGAGGGTGTCCCGCATGGCCCGGGCGGTCAACGCGTGGATCCGGACCGCTCGCGGCCCGGGGGAGGTCTCCTCGACCAGGCCGAAGCGGTGCAGGAGCCGCATCGCCCTGCGCGCGTGTTCGGCCGTCACGTCCTGCTCGGCGCTCCCGTCGGGGCGACTCCCGGCGAGATACCGGGTGACGGCACTGCTGGTCCAGATGCTGTCGGGATGCCCGGCGGGGTCGAGCAGGGCGGCCAGGGCGAGGGCCGGGCGGGCCAGCCCCGGCGGGGCGGCGGCGTCGGCGGCGTCCAGCGCCAGCAGCAGGGTGACCGCCACCGGTCGGCCGTACTCGTCCGGGTCGAGGTCGGCGGGCATGAGGTCGGCGAGCCGCCGCTCGCCGTCGCGGTACCGGTCCAGGTAGGTGGGGCAGGGCTCGTTCTGCTGCACCAGGTACGCGGCGGCGTGGGACAGCGCCAGCGGCAGGTACCCCAGCGCGTCGGCGAGTTCGCCGATCGGGTCGAGCGGGTGGGCGTAGCCGGCTTCGGTGAGTCGTCGGGTCAGGTACGCCGTCGCCTCCTGGAGCGTGTAGGTGTCGACGGGGATGGCCCGGCGGCCGGAGCTGGTCAGGGTGACATCCCGCAGGCGCGTGGTGGCCAGGGTCCAGCCCTTCCGGTGGCGAGGCGGCCACCAGCCGCTCAGCCGGGCGGGATCGGTGACGTCGTCCAGCACGATCAGCCAGGACCGGTCGGTGGTGTGCAGCCAGTCCAGGAAGCACCTGGCCGCGGTGGCCGGGTCGGCACCCACCGCCCCGGGGGCCTGGACGCGGACGGCGGCGGTGGCGTAGCTGGTGACGATCTGGTCGGGGGTGCCGGCGTCGACCCACAGGACCAGGTCGGTCCCGCGATCGGCGAGCGCGTCGTGGGCGAACGCGGCGGCGAGCTGCGTCTTGCCCACGCCACCGATCCCGGCCAGCAGATGCGCAGTGTGCCGCTGGGTGAGGAGGACATCGGCACCGAGCTGCCGGGCCGCCTGGATCGTGTCCCGCAACCCGCTGCGGGGCTGGAACGCCGACGCCAGCGGTGGCACCGTGCCCACCCGCAGCGGCCAGGACGGTGGTGGCGCGGGCGGCAGGTACTGGTGGAAGCCGCCCTGGATGATCCCGCTGTTGGCCACCGCGCCGTGGCTGGCGGTGGCGGGGCCGGTGTGGCTGGCCGAGTTCCCGCCGGGCTGTGCCGACGCCGGGGGCCGGAAGACGCTCACCGCTGGCGGGTCACTCCCGAGGTGGCGGTCGAGCCGGGGCCGTGCGCGGTGGCGGCCCCGGTCCGGTACGCACGGGCCGGTCGACCGCTGCCACCGGCCCGGACGCCGGTGGTGGCCTGGCCGCCGCCGGTCGCGGTGGCGGCACCGGTCTCCTCGGCCCGGTCGGTCCCCGGCCCGGTCGACGCTGCTCCGGGCCGTGCCGGCAGCAGGTACGGGGCCGTCAGCGCGGCCAGGGCGACGATCGCGCTGACACAGCCGGCGACCATGTTGGCCCTGGCCAACTCGACGGAGGTCAGGTAGCCCACCAGCGCGAGGACGATGGCCGCGCCGACGAGGCGGCCCGCCCAGATCCATCGCGGGCTGCGGTGCGGCATACGCGGGTCACCCCTTGTCGACGTCGGAATCACGGACCGATGACGCCCACAGGGTACGACGACCGGCCGACACGTCCGCCCCGGTGCCGCCTGTCCACGGGCGTCGTGGTCGGGGGAGGGGACCGGGGGGTGGGTCCGGTGTGCCGGACCCACCCCCCGGCGCGGGTCAGCCCACCACGGACCGCAGCGGGATGCCGTCGGCCTTCAGGGTCCGGACCAGGTCACCCAGGAACGGGTGCTCGTCGGCCTGGAGGCCCTGGGGGTTCGGGATCGTCAGGTACGCCGAACCGTCGGCCTGCGCGACCGTGGCGGTGCTGGTGAACGTCTCCACCACCGCCCGGGTACGCCCGAGGTCGCCGGCCGCGACCTCGATGGTGATCGGCCGCCACTCGCCACCCTGGTCGTCGGCGACCGGGGCCGCCGCCGCGGCGGCACGGGCCGGGTCGACGGTCGGGGCGGTCTGCGGAGCCACCCGGGCCGCCGGGGCGCCGCTGCTCGGGTAGAGCAGGGCGTTGGCGACCAGGTGCAGGCCGTTCTCGTTGTACGCCCGGAACAGCGGGTTGAACGCGAACAGCACCGCGCGCCCGGCCCCGGTCGGCTCGTCCACCAGCGCCACCGTGCCCTTGAGCGCGTCGGCGTTGACGGTGTAGCCGTTGGCCCAGAACGTGTTCCCGGTCGGGTAGGTGAGCACGTTCGTGCCGGTGGTGCTCGGGTTGAGGATCGAGTCGTTGTTGTTGAACTCGAAGTCCTCGGCCGGGCGGCCCAGCGAGACCGGGCTGTCGGCCACGTCGACCCGCAGGTGCGAGCCGATCACCGTGTACCCGGTCGGCTTGGGCTTCTCGGTGGTCGAGGTGAGCCCGGCCGCCCGCGCCATCCGGGTGCCCTGGTTACGCAGGCCGATGTACGTCTTGCCGGAGGCCACCCAGGCGCGCAGGTTGGCCTGGCCGGCGGCGGTGAGGCCACCGGTGGCGTTGCTGCCGTCCGGGACGAGCAGCACGCTGCGTCCGGTGAAGGCGGCCGTGTTGTCGTTGATGTCGGCGGTGGTGACCGGGGTCAGGTCCAGCCCCCACCGCTTGCCCAGCACGTACCGGGCCTCGCCGTGCGAGCCGGAGGTGGTGGTGATGCCGGTGCCCTGGAACAGCCCGACGTCCGGCAGCCCGATCGGGGTGCCGACCGCGCCGGTGGTGTACGGGGTCAGCGTCACCCCGAACTCCTTGGCCGACTTGTTCAACTCCCGGGTCAGGTGGACGGCCGGGAAGCTGACGGTGCCGGTCTCCAGGTCACGGTGGAGGTCGACGCCCCGGCCCAGCAGGCTGAAGGCGTACTCGGCCGCGGCGGCGGAGTCCAGCTCGAAGCTGTACGAGCCCTTGTTCGGCGGCGCGGCGAGGGTCTTTCCGCCCCCGGTGTTGACGATCTTGTCGATCAGCTCGGCGTTGGGCCGGACGTCCGCTCCGGTGTAGACCGCGTTGACGCCCATCAGCAGCGGGTTGCTCCAGGACGACACGTCGTAGAAGTACGGGAACGGCACGTGCGGGTCCTCGCCCATCACGGACTGGATCCAGTGCTTCTGCGGCTGGTTCATCGGGATCCAGTAGGAACCCTCCGGCACGGTCAGGTTGGTCGCGCTGCGCCCGCCGAAGATCCTGGCGGGGGGCAGTCGCAGCGGCTTCTTGACCTGGTACACCTCGACGTCCATCCGGCGCAGCCGCTCGACGAGCTGCCGCACGTCGGCGAGCTGCCGGTCGGGCAGCAGGAAGTACGACCGGATCTCCTGCGACGGCACCGGGAACTGCACCGAGTTGCCCGGCTGGAGCACCTCGTTCGGCTCCAGGGTGCCGGCCCGGCCCTGCGCGAGGGCGTCCCGCCACTGCTGGAAGTAGCCGTTGAGCACCTCCTCCCGGTGGGCGGCGGACCAGCCCAGCGTCGACCACATGACGTTGAACTGCTGCTGCACCCGGTCGGGCAGGGCCGAGGCGCTGCCCTTCTCCAGGGTCATCCCGGCGGCGCCGAAGCCGGCGGCCGGCACGGTGTCGCCGTACCCCATGAAGAAGAGGTCGTAGGTCGAGTAGTTGAAGTAGCACTCGGTGGTGACACCCGCGCCGCACGCGCCGTTGTACCCGAAGCCGGCCTTGTTGGCGTCACCGATCCGGTTGATCCAGTCGACCACCTGACCGGAGATCTCGTGGTGGATCGGGTCGGCGTTCGGCGGGAAGAAGTACTGCCGGCCACCCATCTCGTGGGCGTCGATGAAGACCTGCGGCGGGTAGCGCCGCATCAGCTCCAGCTTGCCGTCGGTCTCCTGCTGGGTCCGGGCGAACCAGTCCCGGTTCATGTCGAAGCCGTACTCGTTCTGCCGGCGGCTGGCGTCGCGGCCGTCCGGGTTCTGCGTCGGCACGACGATGGTGACCAGGTTCTCGTTGCGCTCGGCCACCTCGCAGGAGAGGCCGGCGGCCAGCTCGTACAGGGTCTTGAGGGCCGCGTCGGTGCCGCTCTTCTCGCCACCGTGGACGTTCGCGGTCACCCAGACGATCGCCGGGGCGTCGGCGGCGATCTCCTTGGCCCGCTGCGCCGTCATCGTCCGGGGGTCGCGCAGCGCCGTGATGTCCTCGGCGAGCGCGCGCAGGTTCGCCGGCCGGACGTTCGTCTCGGTCGAGACGATGGCGTACGGCAGCGGCTGTCCGAGCACGCTGGTCGTCATGACCCCGGTACGGACCCGCTTGGAGGCCCCGTCCACCGCGGCGAGGTAGTTGGTGACCTCCTCGTTGGTGACCGGGCGCTCCTGGCCGGCGCCGAGCGGGAAGCCGAGGAACTCCTCCGGGCTCGGTACCGAGGCCAGCCGGGCGGTCGGGTCGGTGCTGCAGTTCGACGTGCTGGTGGTGGCGCTCGCCGAGGTGCCGACCAGGACGGGCATGGTGCTCGCCAGCAGGATGACCGTGGCGGCGCCCGCCAACCGGCGCACGCCCGTCGCGCGCGACGGTGACATGGTTTGTCGCATCTGGTTCCCTTCCGGGATATTGATCAAGACGACACCGAGCGTATGAGCTGCGATTTCGCAAGGGAAGACGCGAATCGTGGTTCTGTGCCACCAGTCGGGAGCCGGCAACCGCACGGTGCCCTGCGCCGCCATCGATCGGCCACCCCCACCCACCCGGACGGCCCCACCCCTCACGCCCGCCCCCGCCCCACCCTTCCCGCGATCGTGCAGTTCCGGCCTCTGGAAAGGGCCTCATGCGGCATGTGCCGGGGCGGCAACTGCAAGATCGTCGGGGCGGGGGCGGGGGCGGGGGCGGGGGCGGGGGCGAGGGCGGGGGCGGGGGCGGTCAGGTCAGGCGGAAGGTGCTCTGGTGGGCGGGGACGGCCGGGCCGACGGTGAGCCGTCCGTCCTCGTGTCGGAGGAAGGCCGAGGAGACCCCGGCCAGGCGCAGCGAGACCCGCCCGTTCGCCCGGGGTACCCGGTGGAAGCTCGCCTGGCCGGCGAACCCGGCATCGTCGCGTGCCGGGTCGAGTCGGACGGTGCCGTCGACGACGCGCAGGTACCAGCCGGGCTGGTCGACCGACTGGACCGACACCGTGTCCGCCCCGGCCAGGCCGACGCCGATGCGGAACTGGGTGTCGGCCAGCGCCCGGGAGTCGGTGTCCACCACGACGGTGGACCCGACGTGCCGGACGAAGGTGTACCGGCTGGCGTCGGCGGGGGAGAGCCGCACGATCGGGCCGCCCGCGCCGACCGGGATCCCGAACAGCGGGGTGCCGTCGGCGTCCCAGTAGAGCTTCTGCACCCGGGCGTGCCGGTTCGGGTCGTACAGCGGGTCGCCGGTGATGTCGCGGTAGTCGCGGGCGTGGTACACCAGCACGTCGGTGACCCCGTCCTCGGCGACGGTGAACGAGTTGTGCCCGGGGCCCCACCGCCTGGTCTGCTCGTTGCTGACGAAGACCGGCTCGGGTCGCTTCACCCAGGACCGGTGGTCCAGCAGGTCCGCGTCGGCGTCGGCGGTGAGCAACCCCATGCAGTACCGGGAGTCGGTGGCACTGGCGGAGAAGGTCAGGAAGACCCGGCCGTTGCGGACCAGCACCGCCGCGCCCTCGTTGACCGCGAACCCCTGCACCTCCCAGGAGCGGGTCGGGGTGGCGATGCGGACCGGCTTGGTGGCCAGTGTCCACGGGTTCGCGAGCTGTGCGATGTAGAGGCTGGAGTTGACCGCGATCTCCGGCTCGCTCTGCGCCCAGACCAGGTACCGGCGGCCCCGGTGGGCGAAGGTGGTGGCGTCGAGGGCGAAGCTGTCCCACTCGGTGCGGATCTGTCCCCGCAACTGCCAGCCCGCCGGGTCGCGGGGGTCGGCCAGCACGGACTCCAGCACGTACATCCGGATCCGGAACACGTCGTCGGAGTCGCCGGCGGCGAAGTAGATGTACCACCTGCCGCCGATGCGGTGCAGCTCCGGTGCCCAGATGTGCCCGCCCATCCGTCCGCTGGCCGGTCGCCGCCAGACGACGGTCTCGGTCGCCGTGGCCAGGCCGGCGATGGTGGGGGCGCCGCGCACCACGAGCCGGTCGTACTCCGGCACCGAGCCGGTGAAGTAGTAGGTGCCGTCCACGGGGTGGGTGACGAACGGGTCGGCCCGCTGCGTGACGAGCGGGTCGAGGGTCGGGACGCCGGACACGTCGGCGTCGGTCGGGGCGGGGGCCGCCGGTGC
>NZ_LRQV01000215.1 GCF_001567585.1 Micromonospora rosaria | reverse complement strand
ACGTGCACGGGCTCTGCAACGCCTACCTGTCGAAGAATCCGGGCCAGCGGGAGAAGGCGCTGCGCGCCCCCGGCTTCGCCCGGCTGGTCTCCGCCGCCGGTGGCGTCGACCGGGTCGAGGAGTTCTGTTCGACCCCGACGCCGCCCGGTCACGCCGCCCGGGACCGTGGCGCCACCGGACCGGGCACCGGGGGCGCCGACAACGGCTGACCGGCTCCGCCGCCCGCCCGGCCCGCCCCACCCGCTGGTCGGGCGCCCGCCCTCCCCGCTGGCCGGCGTCCGTCCCACCGGACGTGAAGAAGTTTTGTTTGAACCGGGCGAGCGAAATTCTTCTGTTAGACAGAGGATGGTGGCGCCGTGACCACCCCGGCCGGCGACGGTCGTGGTGGTGTGACCAGTGCCGGAGGGAGGGCCGTCTCGTGGTGACGTCACCCGAGCTGGACCGAACGACCATCATCCGGGAGGAGCACGTCGCCGCCGGGCACGTGGCCCGGATCTGCTTCAAGACCGGACCGCCGACGTACACCGGTGTCGAGTTGGAATGGACCGTACACGACGCCGCCGATCCCGCCCGCCCGGTCGACCGGGAACGGATCCGGGCGGCGCTGGGGCCGTACAGCCCCGTCACCCTCGACCCGACCAGCCCCGCCCAGCAGCTCCGGCACGGCAGTACCGTGACCGTCGAGCCGGGCGGCCAACTCGAAGTCTCCAGCCCGCCGCGCGCCTCGGTCGCCGAGTTGCTCAGCGCGACGGACGCCGACATCGACCACCTCCGCAGCCTCCTCGCCCCCGCCGGGCTGGCCCTCGGCGAGACCGGCATCGACCCGTACCGGCCCCCGGCGCCGGTCGTCGACACCCCCCGGTACCGGGCCATGTGCCGCGTCTTCGACCGGGCCGGCCCGCACGGGCGGACCATGATGTTCAGCACCGCCGGGTTGCAGGTCTGCCTGGACGCCGGCGAGCCCGCCGAGCTGACCGAGCGGTGGGCGACCGCGCACGTGGTGGGCCCGCCGCTGCTGGCCGCGTTCGCCACCGCGGCCCGGCACGCCGGCCACCGGACCGACTGGGCGTCCGCCCGGATGGCGGCCTGGCTCGGCATCGACCCGGCGCGCAGCGGGCCGGCCTGGTCGCCGGCGCACGCCGATCGGGACCCGGTCGCCGCCTGGACCGCGTACGTGCTCGCCGCGCCACTGCTCTGCCTGCGCCGGGACGGGCCGGACTGGACGCCCCCGCCCGGGATCACCTTCGCCGACTGGATCGCCGGGGCGCTGCCCGAGCCACCCACCACCGACGACCTGGAGTACCACGTCAGCACCCTGTTCCCGCCGGTACGCCCGCGCGGGTACCTGGAGATCCGCTACCTGGACGCCCAGCCGGGCCCGGACTGGGCGCTGCCGACGACCGTGCTGGCCGCGCTCTTCGCCGACCCGGCGACGGTCCGCGCCGCCCGTGCCGTCGGCGAGCCGGTGGCCGACCGGTGGTGCGTCGCCGCCCGGCGCGGCCTGGCCGACCGCGCCCTGGCCCGGGCCGCGGCGGCCCTGTTCGACCTGGCCCTGCTGTCCCTGCCCCGGCTGGACCTGCCCCCGGCCACCCACGAGCGGATGCGACGAGCGATCCAGCGGCGCCACGCCGCCGCGGAGAGGAGCCCCCGGTGAGCGAGACCACGACCACGACCACCCCCACCCCGCAGTGGGGTCCGGAGCGGCTGCGCAGCCGGATCGCCGCGGAACTGGACCGGACCCGGGCCCGCACCGCGCTGCTCGCCGACGCCGTCGACGACGACGAGCTGATGCGCCAGCACTCGCCGCTGATGTCCCCGCTGGTGTGGGACCTCGCCCACATCGGCAACCAGGAGGAGCTCTGGCTGGTGCGCGACGTCGGCGGGCGCGCGCCGGTCCGGTGCGACATCGACGAGCTGTACGACGCGTTCAAGCAGCCCCGCCGGGACCGCCCGGCCCTGCCGCTGCTGCCCCCGGCCGAGGCCCGCCGCTACGTCGCCACCGTCCGGGAGAAGGTGTACGACCTGCTGGACGGGGTCCGGTTCACCGACCGGCCACTGGTCACCGACGGGTTCGCCTTCGGCATGATCGTGCAGCACGAGCAGCAGCACGACGAGACCATGCTCGCCACCCACCAGCTCCGCGCCGGGGCGCCGGCCCTGACCGCGCCGCCCCCGCCGGAGCCCCGGGCCCGGGTGACCGGTGAGGTGCTGGTGCCCGCCGGCCCGTTCACCATGGGCACCTCCACCGACCCGTGGGCGCTGGACAACGAGCGGCCCGCGCACGTGGTCGACCTGCCCGCGTACCTGATCGACGCGGCGCCGGTGACCAACGGGGCGTACCGGGAGTTCGTCGCCGACGGCGGGTACGACGACCCGCGCTGGTGGTCCGGGCCCGGCTGGCGGCACCGGAGCGAGGCGGGGCTGACCGCGCCGCTGCACTGGCGCCGCGACGGCGACGGCTGGGCGTACCGGCGGTTCGGCCGCTGGTCGGCGGTCCGCGACGACGAACCCGTGGTGCACGTCTGCTTCCACGAGGCGCAGGCGTACGCCACCTGGGCCGGCAAGCGGCTGCCGACCGAGGCGGAGTGGGAGAAGGCGGCCCGCTGGGACCCGGCCACCGGCCGGTCCCGCCGCTACCCGTGGGGCGACGGGGACCCCACCGCCGAGCACGCCAACCTGGGGCAGCGGCACCTGTGGCCGGCGCCGGTGGGCGCGTACCCGGCGGGGGCGTCCCCGCTCGGGGTGCACCAGCTCGTCGGCGACGTCTGGGAGTGGACCAGCAGCCCCTTGCGGGGGTACCCGGGCTTCACCGCCTTCCCCTACCGCGAGTACTCCGAGGTGTTCTTCGGCAACGACCACCGGGTGCTGCGCGGCGGCTCGTTCGGCACCGACCGGGCGGCCTGCCGGGGCACCTTCCGCAACTGGGACTACCCGATCCGCCGGCAGATCTTCAGCGGGTTCCGCTGCGCCCGTGACGCCACCGTCGAGGAGGCGCGCGGATGACCGGCGGGGGAGCGGGGGCGCGCGGGTGAGCGGCGGTCCCCGCTGATGTGCCGACACCTGGCGTACCTCGGCCCGCCGGTCACCCTGCGGGCGCTGCTCTACGACCCGCCGCACTCGCTGCTGCGACAGTCCTGGGCGCCCCGGGACATGCGCGGTGGCGGGACGATCAACGCCGACGGCTTCGGCGTCGGCTGGTACCCGGACCCGGCCGCCGGGGGCAGCGGCGCGCCGGTCCGGTACCGGCGGGCCCAGCCCGTCTGGTCGGACGCCACCCTGCCGGACCTGGCGGCGGTGACCAGCACCGGCGCGGCCCTCGCGGCCGTGCGGTCGGCCACCGTCGGGATGCCGGTGCAGGAGAGCGCCGCCGCGCCCTTCACCGAGGGGCCGTGGCTGTTCAGCCACAACGGGGCGGTGCGCGGCTGGCCGGACTCGATGGTCGGGCCCGCCGCCGACCTGCCGGTGCGGGACCTGCTGACCCTGGACGCGCCGAGCGACGCGGCGCTGCTGTGGGCCCTGGTCCGGCACCGGCTGCGCGGCGGCGCCGACCCGGCGCGGGCGGTGTCCGACACGGTGACCTCGGTCGCCGCAGCGGCGCCCGGGTCCCGGCTGAACCTGCTGCTGACCGACGGCCGGCAGGTGGTGGCCAGTGTCGCCGGCCACGCCCTGTCGGTCCGGGCCGGCGGGGGCGCGGTGCTGCTGGCCTCCGAACCGACCGACGACGATCCCGGCTGGCACGCGGTGCCGGACGGCCACCTGGTGGTGGCCACCACCGGCGGGGTGCGCGTCCGTGCCCTGCCGGCCGCGTTGAGCAGTCGAGCCGGCACCACCGGCACGACGGAAGGGGAACTGTGATGAGCGCCGAGCCGCTGGAGATCTACCTGGAGGAGCAGGACCTCGGTCGGGCCCTGCGCGACGACGTCCGCGCCGGCCTGACCGCGGACCCGAAGTGGCTGCCGCCGAAGTGGTTCTACGACGCCCGGGGCAGTGAACTCTTCGAGGAGATCACCCGGTTGCCGGAGTACTACCCGACCCGGGCGGAGCGGGCGGTGCTGGCCGCCCACGCGCCCGACATCGCCGCGGTGACCGGGGCGAAGACCCTCGTCGAGCTGGGCTCGGGCTCGTCGGAGAAGACCCGGCTGCTGCTGGACGCGTTCACCCGCCGGGGCGGGTTGGGCACCTTCGTGCCGCTGGACGTCTCGGTCAGCGCCCTGCGGCAGTCCACCGACCGGATCGCCGCCGACTACCCGGGCCTGCGGGTCCGGGGCATCGTCGGGGACTTCACCCGGCACCTGGACCGGATGCCCACCGGCGGCCGGCGGCTGGTGGTCTTCCTCGGGGGCACCATCGGCAACCTGCTCCCCGAGGAGCGGGCCGGGTTCCTGGCCGCGATGCGCAACGGCCTGGAGACCGGCGACTGGCTGCTGGTCGGCACCGACCTGGTCAAGGACCCCGGGGTGGTGGTGCCGGCCTACGACGACGCGGCCGGGGTGACCGCCGAGTTCAACCGCAACGTGCTGCGGGTGGTCAACCGGGAGCTCGGCGCCGACTTCGACCCGGAGGCGTTCGAACACGTGGCCCTCTGGGACCCGGAGCGGGAGTGGATCGAGATGCGGCTGCGGGCCCGCCGGCCGCAGCGGGTGCGGGTCCTCGACCTGGTCGTCGACTTCGCAACGGGGGAGGACCTGCGCACCGAGGTCTCGGCGAAGTTCCGCCCCACCGGCATCGCGGCCGAGCTCACCGGGGCGGGCTTCGTCGCCGAACACTTCTGGACCGACCCGAAGGGGCTGTTCGGGGTGACCCTGGCGCGGGCGGCCTGAGCGCACCGGCCCGGGTGCCCGGCGACTCGCCGGGCACCCGGGCCGGTGACACTGTTCACCCGGGCTGACCGGCCGGCGCCGGGTCGGCTAGGCTGGGCGGCGCGAAGGGGAGTAGCCCCCAATGTCGTGGTCGACATACTGGCGCGTTCCGCGTCCGGCCACGCGGCCCCGCGTCAGCGGGGCGGGCGAGACCTTCGACTCAGGCTGTCACAGCCGGGTCGAGGTCGCCCCGCGTCTCCTCCCGGCCTGGATCGGGAAGGTGTCATGGAAGGTTTCCTCGTCGCGCTGGCGGTCAGCTTCGGCGTGATTTTCGTGGCCGAGTTGGGCGACAAGTCCCAGCTCATGGCCTTGGCCTTCGCCACCAGGTACAAGCCGGTGCCGGTGCTGATCGGCATCACCATCGCCACCGCCGTGGTGCACCTGGCGTCGGTGGCGATCGGGGTCGGCCTCGGCGCGGCCCTGCCCACCGGCTGGATCTCGCTCGTCGCGGGTCTGGCGTTCCTCGGGTTCGGCGCGTGGACCCTGCGCGGCGACACCCTCACCGAGGCGGAGAAGCGCAAGGCGGAGAAGAACACCAAGTCGGCCATCGTCGCGGTCACGATCGCGTTCTTCCTGGCCGAACTGGGTGACAAGACGATGCTGGCCACCATCACCCTGGCCACCCAGTACGGCTGGTTCGGCACCTGGCTGGGCTCGACCATCGGCATGGTCGCCGCGGACGCGCTGGCCATCCTGGTCGGCCGGCTGCTCGGCAGGAAGCTGCCCGAGCGCACCATCAAGTACGGCGCGGCGATCCTCTTCGCCATCTGCGGTCTCTGGCTGATCCTGGAGGCCGTCGCCGAGCTCACCTGAGCCGGGCCGGGCCGGGCCGAGGCCGGTCGGGCCGGACGCCCGCGTCGACGGCGGCGCGGTCGCCGGGGTGGGGTCGCCCCACCCCGGCGACCGGGTCAGCGCTCGACCGGTCGGTGCTGGTACACGTCGGGGATCCCGTCGCCGTCGGCGTCGATCCGGTCCCGCTCGGCGATGGCGCGGTAGGCGCGGTTGCGCCGGCTCAGCACCACCGCGGCGAGGGTGGCCGAGAGCAGCGACCCGGCCAGCACGGCGGTCTTGACGTGGTCGTCGGCCGCGCTGCCGGTGCCGAACGCCAGCTCCCCGATGAGCAGTGACACCGTGAAGCCGACCCCGGCCAGCAGCGCGACGCCGAGCAGGTCCGGCCAGGTGATGTCGTCGTCGAGCCGGGCCCGGGTGAACCGGGCCAGCAGGTACGTCGAGCCGAAGATGCCGATCGTCTTGCCCAGGACCAGCCCGGCGACGACGCCGAGCACGATCGGGTCGGTGACCACCGTGCCCAGGTCCGCGCCGCGCAGCGACACCCCGGCGGCGAAGAAGGCGAAGACCGGTACCGCGAAGCCGGCCGAGACCGGCCGCCACCGGTGCTCCAGGTGCTCGGCGAGGCCGGGGTGCGCCCGCTGCCCGGGGCGGCCCCGGGTGCCCCGGGGGTCGCCGAGCACCGGCACGGTGAAGCCGAGCAGCACGCCCGCGACGGTGGCGTGCACCCCGGAGGCGTGCACCAGGGTCCAGGCGGTCACGGCCAGCGGGATCAGCGCCCACCACCAGGTCCGCCGCCGCTGCACCAGAGCGGCGAAGGCGGCGATCGGCAGCAGCGCGGCCAGCAGCGGCACCGGGTTGAAGTCGGCGGTGTAGAAGACCGCGATGATGGTGATCGCCAGCAGGTCGTCGACGACGGCGAGGGTGAGCAGGAAGGCCCGCAGCCCCTGCGGCAGGTGGCTGCCGATCACGGCGAGCACCGCCAGCGCGAACGCGATGTCGGTCGCGGTGGGGATCGCCCAGCCGCGCAGGCCCGCTCCGCCGGCGGCGAGGTTCACCGCCACGTAGATCAGCGCGGGGGCGACCATGCCGCCGACCGCGGCCACCACCGGCAGCACCGCCCGGCGGGGGTCGCGCAGTTCCCCGGCGACGAACTCGCGCTTGAGCTCCAGGCCGACCACGAAGAAGAAGATCGCCAGCAGGCCGTCCGCCGCCCAGGTGGCCAGCGGGAGGTCCAGGTGCAGCGCCGCTCCGCCGGGCCAGGGCACGTACCCGCCGAGGGCGGTGTAGCTGGCCGACCAGGGGGAGTTCGCCCAGACCAGGGCGGCCAGCGCGCCGAGCAGCAGCAGCCCGCCGCCGACGGTCTCGGTGCGCAGCACGTCGGCCAGGAACCGGGCCTCCGGCCAGGAGGTGCGGGTGAGCAGCCGGCGGGGGCCGGGGCGGCGGTCGGGGTGTGGACGACGTGTGTTCATCAACGGGTGCCTCACTGGTCGGACGACGGCTGACACATCGCCGACCAGACTTCCCGGCACACCACCCCACACC
>NZ_LRQV01000214.1 GCF_001567585.1 Micromonospora rosaria | reverse complement strand
GGGCCGGTGGCGGCACCGGCCGACGTGGGCCGGCTGGTGGTGCCGGTGGCGCCGGGTGTGGCACCCGGCGGGGTCAGCCGGCGGTCAGGTTGTCGGCCACGGTGCGGGCGAGGTTCTCCAGCGTCTCGTCGGCCAGCCCGTCCGCCGCCTCGTCCCCGGTCAGCTCCAGCCGGACCCGGGCGCCACCGGCGTCGGCCGGGTCGACCCGGATCTCGGCGGACCAGTCGGGCGCGCTGGCGCTGCGCCACCGGGCGTGCATCCCGTCGCCGTCCACGTCGGGGCGGTGGTCGCCGTCGGCGCGCAGCGGCTCGGGCAGCCAGGCCGACACCCGGTCCGGGTCGGTCGCGGTGTTGAAGACCACCTCGGGTGGCGCGGAGATGCCGCGCTCGGCGTACGCGGGCATCAGGCGTCCCGCAGCCGGCTCGGGTCCACCTCGCGGCCGGGGTGCCGGGCCAGGTACTCCGTCTCCAACTCGGCGGTCCGGCGGAGGTGGTTGGCCAGGGCCGAGTCGGCGGCGTGCCGCAGCGTGTCCAGCCGGGTGCG
Source organism: Micromonospora rosaria (assembly GCF_001567585.1). Lineage (GTDB taxonomy): Bacteria > Actinomycetota > Actinomycetes > Mycobacteriales > Micromonosporaceae > Micromonospora > Micromonospora rosaria. Next base: position 6,789 of record NZ_LRQV01000214.1, on the reverse strand, counting down.
GTGCAGGCTGTGCATCTCCCGGAGCAGGTCCTCGTCGGTCAGCTCGGTGGGTTCGATGCCGAGCAGGTCACCGTCGACGGCGCGGTCGCCGTCCCACTCCGGAAGCCGCTGCTCGGGGCTGACCTCACCGATGGCACCCGTCGTGGTGCCGTCGTGGCGTGCCGGATCGCTCATGATCGGCCTCCCTGGTCTCGTCTGTCCCGGCATCTAGACGGTTGCCCACAGCGGCTGTCACCAAACCCGTCCGGGTGCCGCCCGGCGTGGCCACTACGACACGGTGTCGGAGACGCCGGAGGGGCCCGGTACCCTCGATGCCATGAAGCGGCTCTGGACACCGGCGTGGGTGGTCCGCCACGTGGCCATGGTCGTGCTGGTCGTCGCGTTCCTCGCCCTCGGCTGGTGGCAGATCAGCCGGGCCGCCAGCGGCAACACCCTGAGCTGGGCGTACGCCTTCGAGTGGCCGATCTTCGCCGGGTTCGTGGTGTTCGTCTGGTGGCGTGAGGTCCGGCTGGCGCTGCGCGGCGACGCCGCCGGGCCGGACCCGTCCACCGGGGCGCCCGCCCCGGCGTCCGACGGGCCGACCGGGGCGGTGGACGGTCGGCCGGCGGTCCGACGGCCGGTACGGGCCGCCCGGGTGGCGGTGGCCGACGGCGCCGAGGACGGCGAGTTGGTCGCCTACAACCACTACCTGTCATGGTTGAACGCCAATCCGGGCGCCAAGCCCGGTGACTACCCCGGCTGAGGCCGGCTCGGAAGGACGGACGAAGGTGGGCGCAGCCCTTACCCGCTACCGCGTGATCGCCTGGATCGTGGGTGTCGTGCTGATCATGCTGGTGGTGATCGGGATGCCGTTGAAGTACGGGTTCGACAACCCGGTCGTGGTGGAGACCATCGGTCCGTCGCACGGCTTCCTCTACATGGTCTACCTGGCCGCCGCCTTCGACCTGTCCCGGCGGGCCGACTGGCCGCTCAAGCGGATGCTGGCGGTGATGCTCGCCGGCACGGTGCCGTTCGTCTCCTTCTGGGCGGAGCGCCGGGTCAGCCACTGGGTGCACGAGGCCCGGCCGGAGCGCGCGCCGCAGACCGTGGCCGGCTGACCCCCACCGGGCCCCTCCGGCGGCCACCCGTGCGACCGGCGGAGCACGAATCACCACTTCGGGTGACGGCTCGGGCAGGTCACGCCGCACTTCTGTCACATACGTCCCGGCAATGAACGCCGGTACCTCTGGTTCCGGGTTACCTTGTGCAGGCCGGACCGGTCGACCGCGGTCCACCCGGACAGCCCCGGGCCGGTGCCGCCGAGGCCGCGCAGGCCCCCGGCGGCCGATGGGAGAGGAGCCCGCCGCTCTTGTCGTCCCTTCGGGATCTGCTGCGTCCCCTGGTGGCCGCCGGCCTCGTCGCCGCGCTGGTCGTTCCCGCCTCCCCGGCGTCGGCGGAGCCGACGGTGGCGGAGCTGACACGGCAGATCGACAAGTCCTCGACCGAGTTGGCGCGGGTGGTCGAGACGTACAACGAACTCCGGGAGAAGATCAAGGAGAACGAGCGGGTCGCCGCCGGTCTCCAGGCCCGGATCGCGCCGCTGGAGGAGCAGACCGCGCGCAGCCGCGCCGACGTCGGCGAGATCGCGGTGACCGCGTACAAGACCGGTGGCCTCCAGACGGTCGACGCCCTGCTGTCCCCGGGCGGCTCCGGTTCCCTGGCGGAACGGTTGGGCACGCTCGACCAGCTCACCCGGCAGCGCCAGGCCCGCATCGCCGGGTTCACCGCCAACCAGCGCCGGCTGGTGGAGCAGCAGCGCAGCCTGGACACCACGCTGGCCCGGCAGGCCGCGCAGGCGAAGCAGGTGGCCGCCGGCAAGAAGAAGATCGAGAAGGACCTGGCCCGGCTCTACGAGCTGCGCCGCACGGCGTACGGGGCGGCGACCGAGAAGCCGGCCCGGAAGGCGGGCAGCGCGGCCAAGGAGGCCCCCGCCGTCTCCGGCAAGGCCGGGGTGGCGGTCCGGTACGCGTACGGCGCCATCGGCAAGCCCTACGTCTGGGCGGCCGACGGCCCGAACGGGTACGACTGCTCGGGGCTGACCTCGGCCGCGTGGCGGGCGGCGGGCCGGTCGCTACCGCACAACACCAAGATGCAGTGGAACGCCGTGGCGAAGATCAGCCGTAGCGAGTTGCGCCCCGGCGACCTGGTCTTCTACCGCAGCCTCGGGCACGTGGCGCTCTACGTCGGCGACGGTCAGGTGATCCACGCCCCGACCTTCGGCCGGCACGTCGAGAAGCGGAGCGTCGACCTGATGCCCCCGTACGGCTACGGCCGGGTCCGCTGACGGACCGGTGAGAGGCGAACGGCCGGCGTCCACTGATGGACGCCGGCCGTCGGCATTCCGGCGGGTCGGTCGCCGACCCGCCGCGCTGGGGCGGGTCGGTCACCGGCCCGTACGCCGGGAGGTCGGGGGTTCGGGCCGGTCCGGGTGGACCGGCCGCCGGGGTGGAGGCGGCCCATCGGTCAGGCTGCCTGCAGCCCCTCGGCACGGGCCAGCTCCCGCAGCCGGCCGAGTGCCTGGATCTCCAGCTGCCGGATCCGCTCCCGGGAGAGCGAGAAGCGCGAGGCGACCTCGGTCAGCGAGTGCTCCCGGCCGTCCTCCAGCCCGTACCGGGCCCGCATGATGCCGGCGGAACGGTCGTCGAGGTGGTTGAGCAGGCCCTCGATCCGCTGCCGCTCCAGCCCGGTGAGGACGATGTCCTCCGGCGAGGGGGCGTCGCTGTCGGCGACCAGGTCGCCGAGGTTGGTGTCGCCGTCGTCGCCGACCGGGGTGTCCAGCGACACGGTGTCCTGGGACCACCGGACCAGCTCGTTGACCCGCTCCACGGTCACCCCGAGGGCCGCCGCGATCTGCTCCGGCTCCGGGTCGCTGCCCAGCTCACGGGTGAGCTGACGGGCGACGTTGCGCATCCGGTTGACGTCCTCCACCAGGTGCACCGGCAGCCGCACGGTCCGCTCCTGCTGGGCGATGGCCCGGCTGATCGCCTGGCGGATCCACCAGGTCGCGTAGGTGGAGAACTTGTAGCCCCGCTCGTAGTCGAACTTCTCGACCGCGCGGACCAGGCCGGTGTTGCCCTCCTGGATCAGGTCCAGCATGGGCATCCCGGACCGGACGTAGCGGCGGGCGATCGACACGACCAGTCGCAGGTTGGCCCGGATGAAGAGGTCCTTCGCCCGCTCACCCTCGGCGACCACCCGCTCCAGGTCGTCCCGGTCGACACCGGCGGGAACGCGGTCCTCGCCGAGCAGGTGCTCGGCGTAGAGGCCGGCCTCGATCGCCTTGGAGAGATCGACCTCCTTGGCGGCGTCCAGCAGCGGCGTCCGGGAGATCTCGTGAAGGTAGACTCCGACCAGGTCGCGCTCCTCGGCAACCTCGTCGGTCCGCATGCCGATGTTCTTGTCCACGTTACCCACGGTCCCCTCGCTAGCGCCGGTTGCCCGGTTCTTTGCCATCCCCACGTTCATCAGCCCTCCCCCGTCCCTCAATGAGTGCCCCGCCGTGCTGACACCTACACAACAGCCGGGACGTGTCAGGGATTCCATGTCGTGAGTCGAAAGTGTCACGAACGCCTGAGTATCTGCTGAGAGCGCGGTCCATGTTTGCTGTCAGCACCCCCGTCGGGTGACTCGCCGCTGAGGTGCCACAGGGCCAGCGGCTCGGCGGATCGACGGTCCGCCCGGGAGAATCGCACCATTGCGTACCCCGGGTGCACAGCGATCCGGGTCACCGCCCGGCTGCGATCCTGGTCACTGAACGAATACGGCCCGCCGGGACGGCCGGTTCACCCGTATCCATGGATTACCCCACGTCTGGTGGAACAATCCGACGCGCGTGTCGCCTCCCGGTCCGGGGTGTGTTCCGGGTCGCACCGGCGGCCTCCGGCAGGCGGCCCGGGGGCTCAGGTGGCGAGCAGGTCGAGGGCGCCGCGCACCTGGTGGGCGGCGCGGGCCAGGGCGGCCCGTGCGGCCGGCACCCCGGCCCCGGAGACCAGCGACACCAGGGCGGTCTTGAGGTCGCCGTCGGCCTCGTGCAGGGCCCGCCGGGACACCTCCTCGGAGCACCCGGTCGCCTCGACCAGGATCGAGAGCACCCGGCCACGGAGCTTGGCGTTGGTGGCGACGAGGTCGACCATGAGGTTCGAGTAGACCCGGCCGAGCCGGACCATCACCGCCGTGGAGAAGGTGTTCAGCACCAGCTTCTGCGCGGTGCCCGCCTTCATCCGGGTCGACCCGGCCACCACCTCGGGGCCGGTGTCCACCCCGACGAAGACGTCCACCGAGGCCGCCGCCCCGGCCCCGGGATCGGCGCAGACCAGCACCGTCGCCGCGCCCCGGGCCCGCGCCGCGGCCAGCGCCCCGAGCACGTACGGGGTCCGCCCGCTCGCGGCCAGCCCGACCACCAGGTCCCCGGCGTGGACGCACTCGGTGGCCTCGGCCGCGCCGGTCCGGTCGTCGTCCTCGGCGTTCTCCACCGCCCGCCACAGCGCCGTCGGCCCACCGGCGATGTGCGCGCAGAACCAGTCCCGGGGGGCGTTGAACGTCGGGGTCAGCTCGGCGGCGTCGAGCACGCCGAGTCGGCCGGAGGTGCCGGCGCCGAAGTAGTGCACCCGGTGGCCGGCGCGCAGCGCCGCGACGGCCAGGTCCACGGCGGTGGCGATCTCGTCGAGCAGCGCGCCGACCGCCCCCGGCACCCGCCGGTCCGCCTCGTTGATCACGGTGAGCACGTCCCGGGTGGGGAGCAGGTCGAGGTCGAGGCTCTGCGGGTTACGGCCCTCGGTGGCGGCGCCCACCCGGACCGCCGGCCGCTGCGGCCCGGCCGGGTCGACCCGGCCGGACGTCACCCCCGCCTCCGCCCCGGGCCCACCCGGTGACCCCGGACCGCCTCGGCGGTCGCCTCCAGGGCCCGTTTCGCCCGCGCCCGGTTGCGCGCCGCCACCCCGACGAAGAGACAGTCGACGACGGTGAGCTGGGCGAGCCGGCTGGCCGTGGCACCGGAGCGGTAGGTCGTCTCGCGGGCCGCCGTGGTGAGCACCAGGTCGGCGACCTCGGTGATCGGGGAGCGCGGGAAGTTGGTCAGGGCGACCGTGGTGGCGCCCCGGGAGCGGGCCTGCTCCAGCACCTCGATCACGTCCGAGGTCGTCCCGGTGTGCGAGATGCCGATCGCCACGTCGCCCCGGCCGAGCAGCGCGGCGGAGGTGAGCGCGGTGTGCACGTCGGGGAAGTAGAACGCGGTCCGGCCGATGCGGTGCAGCTTCTGCTGGAAGTCCGAGGCGACGAAACCGCTGGCCCCGGCGCCGTACACGTCGATGCGGCCGGCGGCGGAGATGGTCTCGACGACCTGCTCGCAGACGGCGGGGTCGAGCTGCTCGGCGGTCTCCTCGACGGCCCGCGCGTCGTTGAAGGCGATGGTGGCGATGATCTGCGCCAGGTCGGCGCCGGGTGGGATGTCGCCGCCGACCACCCGGGCGTCCGGTGGCTCGACCCGGCGGGCCGCCTCGGCGGCGAGCCGGATGCGCAGCTGGGGGTAGCCGTCCATGCCGACCGAGCGGCAGAACCGGATCACCGTCGCCTCGGAGGTCTCGGCCGCGGTGGCGAGGTCCGTGATGGTGCGCCGGGCGGCGTCCGCCGGGTCCGCCACCACCAGCCGGGCGACCCGCTGCTCGGCGGGGGACAGCGACGGCAGCAGGCCGCTGATGTGGACGATCAGCCCACCCGGCTCGCGACTCGCGGAAATCTTCGGACTTTTCACCACGGATGAAACTTACTTTCACCGCGCGTGAGCGTCAACCACCGCTCCCTCGATGCGGGACGCGCCGTGACCGGCCCGCCCACCCTGGCAGCCTGCCATTTCCGCAGCACCACCGGCTCGGCCAGCGGGCCGGGCCGGACCGCCGGACGGCTGCCCGCCCGGCACCGTCCGGTGCGATGACGGTCCGAAAGCTACGGTGTGCGGTATGGCGGAACGCAGTGTGCTGGTGACCGGGGGCGCGGGCGGGCTGGGCGGGGCGGTCACCGCCGCCTTCGTCGCGGCCGGCTGGCGGGTGGTCGTACCCGAGCGGACGGGTGACGTCCCGGGGCAGCCGGCTGCGGGCGGCGTGGTCACGCTGACCGCGGACCTCACCGACCCGGCCGGCGCGGAGCGGGCCGTCGAGGTCGCCGCCGCCGACCCGGCGGCCCCGCTGCGCGCGGTGGTCAACCTGGTCGGTGGGTACGCCGGCGGCGCCCTGGTGCACGAGACCCCGGTCGAGGAGTTCGACCGGATGCTGACCCTCAACCTCCGGCCGACCCACCTGGTCACCCGGGCCGCCCTGCCGCACCTGGTGGCGGCCGGCGGCGGCGCGGTGGTCTGCGTCTCGTCCCGCGCGGCGGTGACCCCCTTTCCGGGCGCGGCCGGGTACGTCACCGCGAAGGCGGCCGTGCTCGCGTTCGCCAACGCGGTCGCCGTCGAGTACCGCCGCTTCGGAGTGCGCTGCAACACCGTCCTGCCCAGCGTCGTCGACACCCCCGCCAACCGGGCCGCGATGCCCGACGCGGACCACGGCCGCTGGGTCACCCCGGCCGAGATCGCGCCGGTGGTCCGCTTCCTGGCCGGCGACGAGTCGGCACCGACCAGCGGCGCGACCGTCCCGGTCTACGGCCGCGCCTGAGCCCACGGCGGGGCCTGAGCCGGCGGGCCTCACGGCGGTACCGGCCGGGCCTCACGCCGGCACCCGAACCGGCCTACGGCCGGGCCTGGGCCACCGGTCCGCT
>NZ_LRQV01000213.1 GCF_001567585.1 Micromonospora rosaria | reverse complement strand
CGACGGCACTGCGTACGCCCGGAAGCGGAACGCCGTCGACCGGTGCCGACACGCTTCGGCACCGGTCGCTGGTCCCCGCTCGGGTCGACGTGCGCTGGTCACGTCGCGACCCTCAGGAGGTCGCAGGAGCTGCCGGCCGCAGACGCTTCCGCACGACCGCACCGGGTGCCGTCACCACGCTCAGCGGCGGCACGTCGTGTGCGACCACGGCGCCCGCGCCGACGACCGAGCCCCGACCGATGGTGACGCCGGGGGTGACCGTGGCCGCGGCGCCGATCCACACGTCGTCCTCGATGACGATGGGGGCGTGCGTGATGAAGTCGTACCGCTCGTCGAGCTCGACGGGATGCCCAGCGGTGCTCAGGGTCACTCGGGGGCCGATCAGGACCCGGTCACCGATCGTGATGCCACCGTAGTCCAGGAGGAAGCACCCCTGGTTGATGAACACGCGCTCGCCGAACGACGTCCCAAGCCCGTAGTCGCAGTAGAACGGGGGCAGGATGGACAGCGACCCGGGTACCGGTCGACCGAAGATCTCGGCGAGGACCGCCGTGCGGCCGTCGAGGTCGTCGAACGGCAGCGCGTTGAGGCGCGAGGTCAGCTTCATGACGAGCTGTACGCGCTCGGCGAAGGCTCGTGACTCGGGCGTCCGTGTGGGTAGGCGTTGCTCGTTGCGCACCGGGCGATGCTGGCACGGCGAGCCAGAGGCGCGGTGACGACCCACCGGCCTCAGGCGGACCCCTCGTGGTGCTCGCGCCGCATGTCGGGGCTACGGCGGTAGGTGCCCGGTGTCGTTGTAGCTGACCAGGACCGGAGGGCGGTCGGATGCCCACTGGACGACGGTGATCGCGCAGTTGTCCTGGTGTAGTCCGATCCACCGCCAGGTCGGGGCGTCGAGGACGTGGCGGACGAACCAGCCGATCACGAAGTTGTGCGTGATCAGCAGTTCGTCCCGGTCGCCGGCGCTGGTGACGCCGAAATGGTCGACGGCAGCCCGGAGCACCAGCGCGTCCTCGTCACGCTCGTCCGGGGGCACGCCGTCGAGCCAGGTGTGCCACCGGCCGGGGTAGCTGTCGCGCTGACCGGGGGAGGGCACCGGTGTGCGGTCCGTCACGAGGTCGCAGGCGTGTGCCGGCACCCGGGGGAGGTAACCGGCGACGATGGCGGCCGTCTGGGCCGCTCGGGGCAGCGGGCTGTGGTGGATGGCCGTGAACGGCACCGTGCGTAGCCGTTGGCCCAGTCGTTCTGCCTGGTCCCTGCCGTGCGGCGAGAGGCCGCCGTCGGGGGCGTGACCGCAGGCCGGATCCTGCTCGCCGTGGCGTACCAGGTACAGCCGTGTGCGGCCCATTGGCGTCCACCCCTTCGACGTCGGATCAGCGACGGCCCACGGTAGGCGACGGGCGCACGCGACCGTGTCGGCGTCAGGGACCGGAAAGAGGGTCCGGGATTCGCGAGGCCTTAGCCTCGACGGATGAACCGTGTCATCTACTCCGTTGCGTCATCTCTTGACGGCTACCACACCGATGCCAGGGGCGACTACTCGTGGGCGGTGCCTGACGAGGAGGTCATCGCCGCGCTCAACGCCGACGCGGTCACCGTCAGCACGTACCTCTACGGCCGGCGGATGTACGAGGCGATGGTCGGGTGGGAGACCGACCCGGCGGTCGCCGCTCAGTCGGCGGAGTCCGCTGCCTATGCCACGACGTGGCAGGCCGCGCAGAAGGTGGTGTTCTCCACCACCTTGCCGAAGGTGTGGACACGGCACACGCGGCTGGAGCGGGCCCTGACGACCGAGGCGGTCACGTCTGCTCGCGCCGAGGCGTCGGGGGATCTGACGGTCGAGGGCCCGCGACTCGCGCACAGCGCCCTGCAACTCGGCGTCGTCGATGTGGTCGAGTTGCTGGTGTGCCCGATCCTCGTCGGGGGAGGGACACGAGTGCTGCCTGACAAGGTACGGACGCCGCTGTCCCTCCGGCGGGAACGCCGTTTCGGCAACGGCATGGTTCAGCTGACCTACGACGTCCGGTAGGGCCTGTCCGTTCGACCTCCGGCAGGTCACCGTCCTGCCACTGGCCGCCGGCGGTGTCGCCGATCCGGCCGGCGGGTCGGGCGTCCGGCGCTGCCGGGGCGGGTGCGGGCACTATCGTTCTGGCGTGCACATTCGTTTCGACGTCCCCGCCGATCCCGACTATCCAGGTCGGGTGGCCGCTGCGTTGAGCAGTGTTCGGCTGCGCAGGTACGGCTATGTCGGCGGGGTGCTGGTGGCGGTCGGGGTGATCGGTCTCGCCGTCTCGCGGGGGTTCGCCCGGGGGGAGCAGTTCTCGTCGCTGTGGTTGTCGCTGGTCGTGGGTGGTGTGCTGTCGATGCTGTACGCGCCGTGGGTGCGCCTGCGCGCCCGGCGCCGCTCCAGTCGGTACGCCGTCGAGGGCAGTTACGACATCTCCGACAACAACATCATGATGCGCAGCGGCTCGGAGTCCGGTGGCATTGCCTGGGACGGGGTCAGCCAGGTGAGACCGACTCCTGAGTTCTGGATCGTGTACGTCGACCGGATGCCGGCGACGGTGATCCCGCGCCACCTGATGTCCGCCGAGGACGCCGAGACGTTGCGCGCCTACATGACCAGACGGGGCCTGCTCCGGACCCGGTGACCCCCTCTGCCGCCCGCCTCCAGGCGGCCCGATCCTGACCCGAGCGTGCCTCTCGGGGCGCGTCGGCAGAGAGGGGCGCGCGATCTGTCGGTGTCGGTGCCGGCGCGGGGTGTCGCCCGTCCACACCGCCTCGACGCGGTGCGTCCGTGCGGGTGCGCCGCGTCGAGGCGGCAGGCGCGACAGCGGTACGCCACGGTCCCGTGTGGCGGCGCGGTGGCTGTCGGGGCCTGCGGGTGGCCCGCGTGTCGGCACCGGCCTCGGGTCGGTGGCGGAATGTGCGGGGTCCGCGTGGTGGGTGACGACCTGGGAGAGGGCGGCTAGAACGTGTGGACGCCGCTGAACTGGAGGTCGTTCCAGCCGCGGGCGTCGGCGCGGATCTGGCGCTTCTGATACAGGAAGTCCAGGGGAAGACCGTGGTGCTGGGTGCCGGCGAGTGGCCGAGGGGGTCGTCGGAGTCCCGGCGGACACCGACGACGGTGACCTGCACGCCTTCGCCGCCGCGCAGGTCGGTGGCGAGTTTGTAGTCCGGCTTGCGCAGGCGTCGTACCGGACCCGGGGCGGCGAAGTCGGCCGCGACGCGGGCGTCGACGGTGGCCGGGTCGATGACCCGGGTGCCGGCGTCGGTGGGGTCGTGGGTGAGTTGTAGTGCCCGACCCGCAGACGGTCGGCTTCCTGCCGGTAGGCGATCGTGCAGCCGTCGAGCGTGGGAGTCAGGACGAACCGGCAGTCGGCGCTGGCGAAGCTGTCGGAGCATCCCCGCTCGCCGGATTAGAGCACCAGAAGGCCTGGAACGACGCCACGGTGGTGGCCGGGTGAGGACCACCTCCCAGGCGGGGACCCCGCTGCCGTCGGCGCCGAGGCGGTGGACGTCGGGCGCGGGGCGCAGGGTGAAGTGTTCGATCCGGAGGGCACCGAGGTTCACCTTGGGGATGAGCGCGTTGCGGTGGAGGAAGTGTCCCGGGTTGGCGATGAACTGCTCGACGGCCTCGCTGACGGCGGCGCTCCTCTGCACTGATCCGCGCTCGCCGGCGCCGTCTCCGCCCCCGTCGTGACGCCTTCAGGGCGCGGACGAGGGCTTGCAACCACATGGCCACTCGCACCCATAGCTGGTCGATGGCGTGGGACAGAAGCGCCTGTCGGCGGCCGTGGGGCGCCCCGGAGAAGGTCAAGCAGCTTGCCGTGACCGGAATGCGGCGAGCGCGGATGCCGTGGTGGGAATCCGCGACGACTCGGCCTGGATGTAAGTATAGTTAGTGTAACTACACTTACATGCAGGCGTGTGCGAGGGTGATCGTGGAGAAGCCAGCGGAGATATTCGACCGCGAGGTCGAGTGGAGTGAGTTGGTCCGGTTTGCGCGTGTGCCTCGGGCCGGGGCGACCCTGGGTGTGGTGTCCGGCCGTCGGCGTCAGGGCAAGACGTTCCTGCTCGACGCCCTGGTTCGGGTGAGTGGCGGGTTCATGTTCACTGCCACGGAATCCTCTGAGGCTGACGCGTTGCGCCAGTACGGTGAGGCGCTCGGCGGCTATCTGGGTGAGGCGACCCCGCTGCGGTTCGTGAACTGGGAAGAGGCGATCACGCGGACGATGACCCTCGCCCCTGCCGGGCCGCTTCCGGTGGTGATCGACGAGTTTCCCTTCCTGGCCCGTGCCAGTCCGGCGCTGCCCTCGATCATCCAGCGGGCGCTCGATCCAGCGGGGCAGCGGTCGAACACCCGCGTGCGGCTGCTGTTGTGCGGCTCGGCGCTGTCGTTCATGGGCGGCTTGCTGTCCGGCACCGCGCCGCTGCGGGGTCGAGCCGGCTTGGAGTTGGTGGTCCGGACGCTGGACTACCAAGCTGCGGCCCGCTTCTGGGGGATCGTCGATCCGCGCACCGCCCTCTTGGTCAACGCGATCGTCGGAGGCACCCCTGCTTACCGGCACGAGTTCACGCAGGACGACTCGCCGGCAGGGCCAGACGATTTCGACGACTGGGTAGTGCGTGCCGTGTTGAACCCGGCCCGCCCGTTGTTCCGGGAGGCTCGTTACCTGTTGGCGGAGGAGCCTGACATCCGTGACCCTGCCTTGTATCACTCGGTGCTGGCTGCGATCGCGGACGGGCGTACCCGACGCGGGGAGATCGCGAATTTCCTGGGCCGGCAGCCGTCCGACTTGACCCACCCGTTGGGTGTTCTGGAAGACGTCGGCTTGGTCGTACGGGAGGACGATGCGTTCAAGAGCAACAAGGGTGTGTACCGGATCGCCGAGCCCCTGCTCACCTTCTACCACGCCGTCATGCGGCCGGCATGGGGTGACCTGGAACGTGCGGGCCGGTCTCGGCAGGTCTGGCCCCGACTGCAGCGCACTTTCCTCAGTAAGGTCGTCGGCCCGCACTTCGAGACGATCTGCCGCGAGTGGGCCCGCTGGGAGGCGGACCCAGACCTTCTCGGCGGCTTTCCGACCAGGGTCGCGGCCGGTGTCGTCAACGACCCGGCCGCCCGCACTCAGCATGAGGTGGACATGGCGGTCTTCGGCCGCGACGATCAGGGCCGCGAGGAGCTACTCGCGATCGGCGAGGCAAAGTGGCACGAGATTGTCGGAGTCAGCCACCTGCAACACCTGGCGCACGTCCGTGGCCTGTTGCGTCGCCGCGACGGTGTCCTGGCCGACCGGTGTCGGCTGCTGCTGTTCAGCGGCGGCGGCTTCACCGACGACCTTCGGTCCATGGCGGCCGCAGAGCCCGGCGTCCAGCTCGTCGACGTGAACCGCTTGTACGCGGTGGATTGATGCTGTGGCGGGGGCAGCGACCGCCGTGGTGACCTCGTGGCGTACTCCAGGGTGCGGAAACCCCTGTCCCACCCTCGCCGTCGTGGATCTGCACCCGGTGGTGCGGTGTGCCCCGTGCGCCGTCACCTGTGAGCGGTGCTGGGCGTGCGCGGTGTGCCGGGGAGTCGAACCCCTGCGCCTGCCCTCGGCGCGCCAGGAGTGAGCCGGAATACCCGGCTCCCGGGTCGTGCACGCCTCCACGTCGGCTACCTGCTCCGCACCCGTCTCAGTCCAGCAGCTCGACCTCCCAGTTCGTCCGCTGGATCACCGTGTCGACCTCGCGTAGCTGCCGCGCGAGGTCGTCGGCCTGGCCGCGCAACTCCGCCACCGGCAGCGCCGGGATCATCCGCAGCTCCGAGCGCAACTGCCGGTGCCCGCGCTGCCCCTCCCCGGCTGCGGCGGACGCGGCGGAGGTGACCAGCCCGTGCCGCAGTCGCAGGACGTCCCGGCGCGCCAGCGCGTCGGTGAGGGTGCCGCCCTCGACCTGGGTGGCGGCGTTGGTGCGGTTGATCCGCCGGATCAGCGACTCCAGGTCGTCGAGCACCTCGCGCGCCTCGGTGAGGAGCGCTGCGGCGTCCTCGGCAGGGGTCTCACCCTCCTGGTACCGCGCGCTGGCGGCGATGCGGGCACGGAGTTGTTCGACGCGCCGCGATGCGTCCGCCCGCAGCGCGAGCGCCTCGGCAAGCTTCATGACGCCAGTATGGCCAGTGGTGGTCACGCACGCCTTCCGATATTCCGGGCGGACGTCCGCAGGCGGCGGCCGGCCTCGGCGGTACCCGGACCCGGGCCGGACTCCAGGAGTGGGCGACGTGCTGCGGCCGGGCGGCCATGGGCTGGTCAGCTCAGCGCCGTGACGGCAGCGTGCAGCCAGGTGGAGGCTGGCGCGCTGGTGGTGGCGTCGGGGCCCTGTTCCGGTCGCGGCGTGCCGTTGATCGTGGCGGTCAGCGCGTGGTACCTGCCGAGCAGGTCGACGTGCCGGGCCACGTGTGGCCCCGGGTCGGCGGCGGCGATCTGACGTCGGACCTCGGCGATGTCCTGGTCCCCGACGAGCGCCGCGACCGACGTGACGTACCGCCCGGCCAGCTCCCGGGCCTGGGGTGAGTCGACCGGCAGCCCGGCTTCGGCAGCGGCCCTGGCCTCGGCGAGGATCGCGACCTGGTGCTCGACCTCCGCGTCGGTCGGTGGGCTGTCCCGCTCGCGTGCCGCCGCCGGGGCGAAGGTCTCGTGGAAGAGGTGCCGGACCTCCTGCCGGAAGGCGTCGTCCCGCACCATGTCGGCCAGCTCGATCCAGGCCTCCAGCTGCTCGCAGGTCGGCTCCTCCGGCAGCCTGGGCCGCCACGGGCGCAGGTAGTCGACGAGGTCGTGGAGGTCGAGGCCCTCGGTGACCTGCGCCCAGAAGTCCTCGACGAGCTGGTCACGCTCGTCGTCGGACAGGGACACGAGCTTCTGCATGAGGCCCACCTGTTCGGTGGCGCTGTCGAGTCTGACGATGGTCCGTAGCACGGCCCGGCGGGCGCGGAAGCGGCTCAGGTGCCGCTCGACGAGGACCAGGTGGGCGGTGGCGAGATCCCGCAGCGTGATCTGGTCGGCCAGCAACTGACGGATGTCGTCGAGGCTGGCGCCCAGATCGCGGAGGGTACCGACAAGTTCGAGGCGGGCCACGGCCCGGATGTCGTAGCGCCGGTGGCCGGCGTCGGTGTGCCCGGTGGGGGTGATGATTCCCGTGTCGGAGTAGAACCTGATCGCGCTGACGCTCAGGCCGGTACGTCGGGCGACATCCCCGATCGAGTAGAGCGTGTCCATGGCCGCCACTATGACGTCTCAAGTGACGTGAGAATCAAGAGCTCCGGTCCGGCTGTCGCGGACGGGGCCTGCGGCGAGTGCACGCCACAGGCCCCGTATCCGTCGTACCTTGCGGAACTAGGGCGTGTGTCGAAGTCGGTGGTGGCGCCTGAAATGGTGTGACCGTTCGGCGTG
>NZ_LRQV01000212.1 GCF_001567585.1 Micromonospora rosaria | reverse complement strand
GCGCGCGCCAACCTCGCCGGCTCCTACCAGCAGGCGGGCCGCAGCCGCGAGGCCATCGACCTGTACGGACGGGCCCTCACCGACAGCGTCGACATCCTCGGCGAGTTCCACCCCCACACCCTGACCATCCGCGCCGACCTCGCCTTCTGCTACTGGCAGGCGGGTCGGATCCGCGAGGCCGTCGACGTCGTCGACCAGGTGCTCACCGGCGGCACCGACAACCGTGGCGGGTGACACCCGGATCGCCGCAGCCGCGCGGGACCGGCGGGCGGCCGGTCGGTGACCGCGCACCGGGCGTACCCGGGTGCGGTCCGCCCGGTCGCGGTCCGTAGTGGACCGAGCGAGGACAGTTTCCGAGAGGAAACGTGATTTCCGGAACTCTTCCGGCAGACGTCCCCGTGTCCGATGCCCATCCGGTGACGAACGTCGACCAGACGGACAAGATCCGCCGGAAGGGTTGCGGAGCAGCGGAAATGCCGCAAGATTACGTCCGATCACCTCAGCGGGCACCGATCGGTCGGGCCCACCCGTGCCCTCGGTGTTGGGAGACCGCGTGTCCACACAGAAGTCCGGTCTCCGTGCGACACTCGGGCTCCCGACCATCACCGGCGACGGGGGCGGCACGATCCGCAGCCGGTTGGTCGGCATCATCGCCCTGCCCGCGGTGGCCGTCCTGCTGTTGCTCGGCTACGTCACGTACATCGAACTCGCCGACTACCGGGCGGCCACCACGGCCAGCCGGTCGGTGACCATCGCGCTCGCCGTGCAGGAGTTGACCCAGGAGTTGCAGACCGAGCGCGGCGTCACCGCCGCCCTGCTCGGCGGCAACGACAACTTCCGCGCCGAGCTCGCGCCGACCCGGCAACGGGTCGACGAGCGGCGGGAGTCGGTGGAGCGCGTCGTGGCCGACGGCGGTACGGTGGCCGACCGGGTCGGCGCGGCGCTGCGCGAACTCGACGGCCTGCCCGTGATCCGGGCCGGCACCGACGACGGCAGCGCCGGGCGGGCCGCGACGTTCGCCTTCTTCACCGAGCGCATCGCCACCCTCGACCGGATCGACTTCGGGCTCGGCGCGGTCACCGACCCCGAGCTGCGCTCCCACGTGGCCACGCTCGACGCGGTGAACAGGATCATGGAGAGCACCGCCCAGAAGCGGGCCTTCCTCAACGGCGTCTTCTCCGCCGGTGGTTTCGCCCGGGGCGAGTTCCTCCAGTTCGCCGAGATGCGGGCGAGCCGCAACGCCGCCCTGGCGGACTTCGCCGAGACCGCCACCCCCGGGGAGCAGGCGGCCAACGACTACGTCCTGGACACCGGCGCCGCCCGGGTCGCCGACCACTTCGAGCAGGTCGCGCTGAACAGCGCCGACGGCCGCCGGATGCAGGTCAACCCGCAGTCGTGGTGGTCGTCCCTGACCACCGTCCTCGACGGCATGCGCCAGATGCAGCAGCACGTCGGCTCCGAGATCGAGGCGCGGGCCGAGGAGCGGCGCAACGAGTCCGCCCGACGCATCGTCGTGTCCACCATCGTGGTGCTCCTGTTCCTGGCGGGTGCCATCGTCCTGCTCGTCGTCGCCTCCCGGTCGATCACCCGTCCCCTGGCGGTGCTGGCCGACGAGGCGAACCGCCTGGCCACCGACCGGCTGCCCGCCGCCGTCCGCGAGGTCCAGACCGGCACGGAGGAGCAGACGCCCGATCCTCCCGACCCGATCCAGGTGCCACCCCGGTCCACCTCGGAGGTCCGGTCGGTGGCCGGCGCCCTCAACCAGGTGCAGGCGGTGGCCTTCCGCCTCGCCGCCGAGCAGGCGCTGCTGCGGCGCAGCACCACGGACTCGCTGGCGAACCTGGGCCGCCGCAACCAGAACCTGCTGCGCCGCCAGCTCGGGTTCATCACCAAGCTGGAGCGGGAGGAGACCGACCCGGCAGGGCTGGCGAACCTCTTCGAGCTGGACCACCTGGCCACCCGCATGCGGCGGAACGCGGAGAGCCTGCTGGTCCTGGTGGGGGCCGGCGGTCCCCGCCAGTGGGTGACGCCGCTGCCGATCGGCGACGTCATCCGGGCCGCCATCTCCGAGGTCGAGGAGTACCGGCGGGTCCAGTTGCGCCGCATCGACGAGACCTTCGTGGTCGGCGCGCACGTCAGCGCGGTGGCGCACATGCTCGCCGAGCTGATCGAGAACGGCCTGACCTTCTCGCCGCCCGACTCCGACGTGGAGATCCAGGGTCGCCGCAGCGCCGAGGGGTACCTGATCGCCGTCACCGACCAGGGCATCGGCATGTCCGCCGAGGATCTCGCCCGGGCCAACGCCCGGCTGGCCGGTGAGGTCGACTTCGTGTCGGCCCCGACCCGGTACCTCGGGCACCACGTGGTCGGGCAGCTCGCCCGCGACCTGGAGATCGAGGTCCAGCTCGCGCCGTCGCCGGTCACCGGCGTGACCGCCCGGGTCCTGCTGCCGAACAGCGTCCTGACCTCGTCGGCCACCCAGGAACCGAACACGGCCGCCATCGGTACCGCGCAGCCGGCCACCATCGCCGCCGCGCCCGCCCCGGCCACGGCACCGGCCGGGCCCCCGGCGGCGATCCGGCCGCCGCGCGCGATCGGCAGCCATCCGGCGCCGCTGTCCGGGCCGGTCGGCGTCGCCGGTCCGCCGGTACCGGCCCGGCTGCTCGCCGCCGGTACGCCGACCGCGCCCCACCCGGTGGTGGCACCGCCCGCCGGCACCACGGCGGTCGCCGCCGCCCCGGCCGCGCCGGCCGTCACCGCGAACGGGCTCCGCAAGCGCCTGCCCCGTGAGCGACGGCCGCAGCCGGGCGGGCAGGAGCCGCCGGCCGCCCGGTCCACACCGCAGCAGCGCCCGGCCCCGATCGAGGACTCCCCGTCGGAGGTCCGCAACCGGCTGACCGCGTTGCGGGCCGGGGTGCGCCGCGGTCAGGACGCAACGTCGACACCGACGACCGGAGCCGGCGACGACGCCGCGACCGAGCCATGGAGGACACGTGACGGTTGATAGCCACGCCGACCCACACCAGCTCAACTGGCTGCTGGCGAACTTCGTCCGGCAGACCGACGGGGTACGCGACGCCGTCGCCGTCTCCTCCGACGGCCTGCTGATAGCCACCTCGGCGGGGCTCGACCGGGGTGCCGGCGACCAGTTGGCGGCGATCGTGTCCAGCATGGCGAGCCTGGCCCGCACCGCGTCGCGCAAGTACGACTTCGACGGGCTCAAGCTCATCATGATCGAGATGCGGCGGGGCTTCCTGCTGGTCTCCGCGATCAGCGACGGCAGTTGCCTCGGGGTGCTCGCCGACGGCGAGTGCGACCTGGGGCTGGTCGGGTACGAGATCTCCCTGCTCGCCGAGCGGTTCGGCGGGATGCTGACCCCGGCCCTGATCTCCGAGTCGAGACGGATGCTGCCCCAGTGACCGACACTGGCCCCCGCCTGCCCGATCCGCGGATGATCCCGCACTGGGCACCCGCGCCCCCGCCTTCCGAGCCCGCCGTCGGGCAGCGGCCCCCGGAGGCCGTCGAGCTGCCCGAGGACCACGTGGTGGTCCGCCCGTTCCTGCTCACCGGTGGGCGTACCCGGCCGGTGCAGGACGGACTGCGGGTCGAGACGATCCTGTCCGCCCGCCCGGCGGCGCTGTCGGCGCCCCTGCGGTTCGAGGCCCGCCGCATCGTCGAGCTGTGCCAGCGGCCCACCTCCGTGGCCGACGTGGCGGTCGCGTTGCGGGTGCCGCTCGGGGTGACCCGGGTGCTGGTGGCCGACCTGCTGGCCGATGGTTACCTGCGACGTGAGGAACAGGGCGAGCTCTCCGTCGCCATGATCGAGAGGATCCGGGACCGTGTACGCGCCCTCTAGTCCACCCACCGTGCCGACCGCGGTGAAGATCGTCATCAGCGGTGGTTTCGGGGTCGGCAAGACGACCTTCGTCGGCGCGATCTCGGAGATCGAGCCGCTGGTCACCGAGGCCGACCTGACCGAGGTCTCGGTGGGCGTCGACGACACCACCGGGGTGGCGGCCAAGACCACCACCACGGTCGCCCTGGACTTCGGCCGGATCAGCCTCGACGAGACGCTGCTGATGTACCTGTTCGGCACGCCCGGTCAGGACCGCTTCGCCTTCCTCTGGGACGACCTGGTCGACGGCGCGCTGGGGGCCGTCGTCCTCGTCGACACCCGCCGGATCGAGGACTGCTTCCCCGCCATCGACTACTTCGAGGACCACCGGATCCCGTTCCTGCTGGCGGTCAACAACTTCGCCGCGGCCCGGCGGTTCGACCTGACGGAGGTCCGGGAGGCGCTCGGCGTGGACGACGGCGTGATCGTCGTCGACTGCGACGCGCGCAGCCGGGAGTCGGTCAAGCAGGTGCTGCTCGCGCTCACCGAGGTGGTGCTGATCCAGCGCCTCGCCCGGACCGGGCACGCGCGGTGACCGGGGCCCCGGTCACCGGGGGCGGCCCCACCCGGGACACCGGGCAACGAGAGAGGACAACAGGAGCGATGCGGACAGCACGCTGGATCCGGGCGGTGGCGCTGGCCGGCACGGCCGTCCTGGCGGTGGCCGGCTGCGCGATCGAGGTCGAGCCGCGGGTCGCCGCGCCCGGTCTGCCGACCGGCGTGCCGTGCGGCACGGTGACCTTCGCGAACAGCCCCTGGAGCGGGTACGAGGCGAACCTCGCCGTGGTGAGCTACCTGGCCAAGACCCGGCTGGACTGCACGGTGGTGGAGAAGGACCTCACCGCCGAGGAGGCGTGGGAGGCGCTCGCCGCCGGTGAGGTCGACGCCATCCTGGAGAACTGGGGCCGGGACGGGCTGAAGAAGCGGTACATCGACGAGGAGCGGGTGGCCGTCGAGCACGGCATGACCGGCAACCAGGGGGTCGTCGGCTGGTACGTCACCCCGTGGGTGGTCGAGCAGTACCCGGAGATCACCAACTGGCGGAAGCTCAACGACTACGCCCACCTGTTCCGGACCCCCACCTCGGGCGGCAAGGGCGCGTTCCTCCTCGGCGACCCCTCCTACGAGACCAACGACCGGGCGCTGATCCGCAACCTGAAGCTCAACTTCACCGTCAGCGTCACCGGCAGCGAGGACAAGCTGATCGAGGCGTTCCGGGAGGCGGAGCGGAACCGTCGGGCGGCGATCGGCTACTTCTACGCCCCGCAGTGGTTCCTGGCCGAGGTCGACCTGGTGCACGTCAAGCTGCCCCCGTACTCCCCCGGCTGCGACGCCGTGCCGGAGAAGGTGGCCTGCGACTACCAGCCGTACGACCTCGACAAGATCGCCAACCGGGCGTTCGCCGAGTCGGGCAACCCGGCCGCCGAACTGGTGAAGAACTTCCAGTGGACCAACGCCGACCAGAACGAGGTGGCCCGCTACCTGACGGTGGACAAGTTGTCCCCCGACGAGGCGGCCAGGAAGTGGCTGGACGCCAACCCCGACGCCTGGCAGTCCTGGCTGCCCGCCGACTGACCCGGCCCTCGCCCCCCGCCGCCGACCGCGCGGTCGGGCCTCGGCCCGCCGCCGCGTGGCGGGCGGGGCGGCGGGCTGCACGGGGTGGCTAGCATGCCGGGCGTGGCACAGCAGAGCAGCGGTACCGGACGGCGGTCCGAGCGGCCCGGCGGCATCGCCCTGGACGGCGTGATGCTCACGGCGGCCCTGATCACCCTGGGCGGCTACCTGCTGCCCTGGTTCAAGCAGTCCCCGAGGTACCAGTGGTGGTACTCGGGCTGGGAGTACGCCAGCCTCAGCGGGGTCAGGTGTTGAGCGGGCGGCGGGCGACCAGCAGGACATGGGTGACGGGCCAGTCCAGGGCTGCGCCGTCGGGGGTGCTCAGGGCGGCGACCGGGGCGAGCCGGTTGGTGACGATCCACTCGTTGCGGGACGTGCCGCTGGCGGGGTCGACCTCGAAGCCCACGTCGGCGAGGAGCCCCTTCCAGTCGGCGTACTCCAGGCCACAGAACTGTTCCCGGGTCTCCGACAGCCAGTTGTCGGTGTAGTCCTTGCGGGTGAGGAAGTCCATCGCCGCGCCGAGGGTCAGCTCGACCACGTCGTCGGCGACGGCACGGTAGCCGAACGGGAAGGTGACGTCGACCGCGAACTGGTCGAGGCGGGCCCGGGTGGACAGGCCGGACACGTACGCCGCCGCCCGGGCCGGGGGCAGTTCCGCCAGGTCGGTACGGGGGTGGGCCGGGTTGACGCCGTCGGTGTCCGACAGGCGCAGCCGTACCGTCCGGTCCCGGCCGTCCGGCCCGCACACGTCGCTGTTGATCCACACTCCGCCGGGCACGGTGTGGTCGTAGATGGCCTGCACGAAGCGGCGCAGCGAGGCCAGCCGGTCCCCGTAGGACCAGATCTCGTGGGTCAGCGCGAAGGTCAGGGTGGTGTCCACCGACCGGGGCGCGAAGACCGCCCCGCCGAGCACGTTGCGGCGGTAGAAGAAGACGTTCGGGTTGGTGAAGAAGCCCTGCGCCTTCTTGTGCACGCACTCCTCGTAGAGGTGCCGGGCCACCTCGACGCCGATCAGGTCGCTCTCCCGCAGCGCCGGCTCCCGGTCGGCCCGCTCCAGCACCGCGCCGGCCCCGCAGCCGACGTCGACGATCCGGCCGGGCCGGACGTGCTCCCGGACCGCGTCCCACTTGCGCTGCGCGGCGTCGGCGAACGCCTCGGCGTACGTGCGGTAGTCGCGGGTGGCGGTCAGCCCACCCTCGTCGCCGACCAGCGGGTCGTTGACCACCGAGCGCACCAGGTCGTCGAGGCGGTATCGGGCGTACACGTCGACGGTCGCCGGGTGGGCCAGGTCACGCCAGGTGGGGTCGTCGGCGGCCAGCCGCAGCAGCACGTCCCAGGGCCGGGCGGGGGGCGGCTCGACGTCGGCCTCCACCCCGGCGACGGGGAAGCCCAGCCGGGTGTACATCGCGGCGACCTCGGGCGTGGAGCAGGCGACCACGGTCTGCGCCGGGGTCAGCTCCAGGCCGGTGGCCGCCGCGACGGTCTTCAGGGTCACCTCGGCGAACCGGTCGGTCGGCGCGGTGTCGAAGACCGGGACCACCACCGACCGGAGCCCGGCGAGCAGGCTGAACCGTTCGATGGCCGCCTCCCGCCGGTGGTACGGGACGGGGTTGCGCCGGGTGTTCTCGTGGTTGGCGGAGGTGACCGCCCAGACCACGGTGACCCCGTCGGCCGGCCCGTCGCCGGCGCTGCCGGCGTCGGTGGCGGCGTCGCCGTCGCCGTCGCCGTCGGTGGCGGTGGCGGTGGCGGTGGCGGCTTCGGTGGCGGCGTCGCCGTCGGTGGCGGTGGCGAGTCGGCGGAGGTACTCCGCCTGGAACCGGGTCAACAGGTGGTGCCGGCCGGGGAAGAGCAGGTAACGGGGCATGTCAGGTTCCTATCCGACGCCACCCCGGCCGGTCGCGGCAGGGTCCGGTCGGAGTGAGCGACCAGTCAGCGTGCGAGCCCGGAGACGGGCCCGGGCCGGT
>NZ_LRQV01000211.1 GCF_001567585.1 Micromonospora rosaria | reverse complement strand
CCGACCGGGGCGTCGTCGTCCAGCCGCAGGGTGAGCGAGATCCGCTTACGGGCCACGTCCACGTCGAGCACCTTCACCCGGACCACGTCGCCGGACTTCACCACGTCGCGCGGGTCCTTGACGAAGGTGTGCGACATGGCGGAGACGTGCACGAGGCCGTCCTGGTGCACCCCCACGTCGACGAAGGCGCCGAACGCGGCGACGTTGGTGACCACCCCCTCCAGCAGCATGCCCGGGGTCAGGTCGCCGATCTTCTCGACGCCCTCCACGAAGGTGGCGGTGCGGAACTCCGGCCGGGGGTCGCGCCCCGGCTTCTCCAGCTCGGCCAGGATGTCGGTGACGGTGGGCAGGCCGAACGTGTCGTCGACGAAGTCGGTGGCCCGCAGCCCGCGCAGGATCGCCGACCTGCCGATCAGGGACCGTAGGTCCTGCCCGGTGCTGCTGAGGATGCGGCGCACCACCGGGTACGCCTCCGGGTGCACGCTGGAGGAGTCCAGCGGGTCGTCGCCGCCCGGGATACGCAGGAAGCCGGCGCACTGCTCGAACGCCTTCGGCCCGAGCCGGGGCACCTTGCGCAGGTCGGCGCGGGTGCGGAACGGGCCGTTGGCGTCCCGGTGCAGGACGATGTTCTCGGCCAGCCCGGCGCCGATGCCGGAGACCCGGGTCAGCAGCGGCGCGGAGGCGGTGTTGACGTCGACGCCGACCGCGTTCACGCAGTCCTCCACGACGGCGTCCAGCGAGCGGGAGAGCTTCACCTCGGAGAGGTCGTGCTGGTACTGCCCGACCCCGATCGACCGGGGGTCGATCTTGACCAGCTCGGCCAGCGGGTCCTGGAGGCGGCGGGCGATGGAGACCGCCCCGCGCAACGAGACGTCCAGGCCGGGCAGCTCCTGCGAGGCGTACGCGGAGGCGGAGTAGACCGACGCGCCGGCCTCGGAGACCACCACCTTGGTCAGCGGCAGCTCCGGGTGCCGCTTGATCAGGTCACCGGCGAGCTTGTCGGTCTCCCGGCTGGCGGTGCCGTTGCCGATCGCGATCAGCTCCACGCCGTGCGTCGCGGCCAGCCGGGCCAGGGTGTCGATCGAGGCGTCCCACTGCCGGCGCGGCTCGTGCGGGTAGATCGTGTCGGTGGCGACCACCTTGCCGGTGGCGTCCACCACCGCCACCTTGACGCCGGTGCGCAGCCCCGGGTCCAGGCCCATGGTGGCCCGGGTCCCGGCGGGCGCGGCGAGCAGCAGGTCCCGCAGGTTGGTGGCGAAGACCCGGACCGCCTCCTCCTCGGCCGCCTGCCACAGCCGCATCCGCAGGTCCGCGCCGAGGTGGATGAGGATGCGGGTACGCCAGGCCCAGCGCACCGTGTCGGCGAGCCACCGGTCGGCGGGGCGCCCCTGGTCGCTGACGCCGAACCGGCCCGCCACCGCCGCCTCGTACCGGCTGGGGCCGGCCGCCACGGCGTCCGTGTCGCCCTCCGGCTCCGGGTCCATGGTCAGGTCGAGCACGCCCTCCTTCTCGCCCCGGAACATGGCCAGGATCCGGTGCGAGGGCAACTTCGGGTACGGCTCGGCGAAGTCGAAGTAGTCGGCGAACTTCGCCCCGGCGGTCTCCTGCCCGTCGCGTACCCGGGCCACCAGCCGGCCCCGCGACCACATCTGCTCGCGCAGCGTGCCGATCAGGTCGGCGTCCTCGGCGAACCGCTCGATCAGGATCGCGCGGGCCCCCTCCAGCGCGGCGGCCGGGTCGGCCACGCCCCGGTCGCCGTCGACGTACCCGACGGCGAGCGCCTTCGGCTCCTGCGTCGGGTCGGCCAGCAGCGCGTCGGCCAGCGGCTCCAGCCCGGCCTCGCGGGCGATCTGCGCCCGGGTCCGCCGCTTGGGCTTGTACGGCAGGTAGATGTCCTCCAGCCGGGACTTCGAGTCGGCCGCCATGATCTGCGCTTCCAGGGCCTCGTCCAGCTTGCCCTGGCCCCGGATCGACTCCAGCACCGCCGCCCGCCGCTCGTCCAGCTCGCGCAGGTAGCGCAGCCGCTCCTCCAGGGTGCGCAACTGGGCGTCGTCGAGCAGGCCGGTGGCCTCCTTGCGGTAGCGCGCGATGAAGGGCACGGTGGCGCCGCCGTCGAGCAGCTCCACGGCCGCCCGCACCTGGCGCTCGGCGACGCCGAGCTCCTCGGCGATCCGCTGATGAACAGACTGGGTCACGATGATGATCCGCCTTCTCGGGTGGGTTCCGCCCTGCATTGTGCCGGCCCCCGCCGACACCACCACCCTGACCCGCCGCCCCGCGCGTCCCCGCCCGGCCGGCGACGCCACCCCGGCGGCCGGAGCTGTCCCGGACGACCCGCCACTGGCGCTCTGACCAGCCCGGACGGCCCGGACAGTGTCCCGGACGGCGGCACTCCTTGTGGCCCGTCCCACCGGATGGGCAGGGTGGGGGAGCGCGCTCCGCGATCGTGGTGACCGGCTCCGCGCGGTGTGTCCCGGCGCCTGGTACCCGGGTGACGCCGCGCGCCCGCCACCGGCGGGCGGTCGCGTTCCTTCCGTGCCGGGTGCACCCCGGGCACCGGTCCCCGCCACGCGGCGCGGCAGTCCACTGTACCGACCTTCGGGGGAGCGACGATGCCACCAGCGCCACGCGTCACACCACACCGGCCGGGCAGCGCGGACGGGCCCGGTCGATGTCCGGGCGTCCGCGGGTACCGGCGACTGGGCGATGATGCCGACCTGGCCGTCCCCACCGACGCCGTGACCCTCGTCGTCGAGTTCGGCCCGGCCGACGCGGGGTACCGGCCGGTGACCGGTCAGTCCCTGCCGTGCACCGTCTACGGCCTGCACACCCGACCCCGGCAGCGGTCGCGCGGCACCGGGCCGTACGCGATGGAGGTCGCCCTCGAACCGTGGGCGGCGTTCACCCTCTTCGGCGTACCGATGCACGAGCTGACCGGCGTCGGCACCGATCTGCGGGACCTGCCCGGGGTGCCGCTGGGTGACCTCACCGCCGCCGTCGTCGCGCCGTCCGGCTGGCACCAGCGCGTCCACGTGCTCGACCAGGCGCTCACCGCCCGGCTGGCCCGGGGGCGCCGGTGCGCGCCGTACGTGCGCCGCGCCTGGCACCTGCTCAGGCGCAGCGGCGGCACCGTACCGGTCTCCGGCCTGGCCGCCGCGACCAACTGCAGCGAGCGGAGTCTGGAGCGGGGCTTCCGCGAGCAGATCGGGCTGCCACCGAAGACGGTGGGGCGGGTCGTCCGGTTCCAGCGGGCGCTCCGCCTGCTCGTGTCCGGCCGCCCGGCGGCGGAGGTCGCCGCCGCCTGCGGCTACTACGACCAGGCGCATCTCACCCGCGAGTTCTCCGCCCTGACCGACCGCAGTGTCTCCCGGTACCTCCTGGAACGGGGCGCCGATCCGGGGTTCGTCCCGCCCCGCCCGCGCTGACGGCGGCGGTCGGGGCCACGCCGGTGGTCGGATTTCTCCAAGACGGTCGATCCCGCCGGACCGCAGAATTGTCACTATAACCGGCACCTGGGCGATAAGCCCTCTTTCACCATGGAGGTGGACATGTACCGACAGATCGAGGCGTTGGGCGGCAGGCTCCTCGGCCTCTTCGTCCCCCGGGTCGAGGCGGCTGCGGCGACGTCGGCGGCCTGCAAGTCCTGGCCCGCCTGCTGGCAGTGCAACAGGGCGTACGGCGGCAACTGCTCCTACAACGCCCCGTGCTCGACCTGCAACAACGGCGGCTCCTACAGCTGCTTCTGCTGATCGTGCGGGCCGGGCCGGCGGCTCCCGCCGGCCCGGCCCCACCCGGAACCGCAGCCCGGCCCGGCCGACCGCCCCCACCCGTCGCACCGTTCGAGGAGGATCCCGATGCAGTACCTGGTGATCGTGATCCGGTGCCTGCTCGGCACGGTCTTCCTGGTCGCCTCGCTGAGCAAGGTCACCGGTCGGGGGGCGTTCGCCGCCTTCACCGCGTCGATCCGCGACCTGCGGCTGGTGCCCGCCCGCGCCGCCCGGCCCGTCGCCCGCGCCGTGGTCGCGGTCGAGTTCGCCATCTGGGTCCTGCTCGCCGTCCCGGCACCGGTGACCGGCATGGCCGGACTCCTGGCGGCGATGTCCCTGCTCCTGGTCTTCGGCGTGGGCATCCTGGCCGCGCGGCGGCGCGGCGCGCGGACCGGCTGCCGCTGCTTCGGCGGTTCCACCGGCACCCTCGGGCTCCCCCACGTGGTCCGCAACGTCGTCCTCGCCGCCCTCGCGGCGGTCGCCGTGCCGGCCACGATGCGGCCGACACCGACGAACGTCGGCGCGGCCGTGCTGGCCGCCGTCGCCGGCCTGGTCCTCGGGGGACTGGTGGCGGCCGGCGACGACCTCGCCGAACTGCTCCACCCCACGTTCCCGGCCCCGGCACGACACCGCGGGCCGCCATCACACAGAACGGAGACGGACAATGCCGGTACTGGTCGCGGCCCTGGTGCTCGTCGGGCTGATCGCCACCGTGAACCTGGTGCTCACCCTGGGCGTCGTCAAGCGGCTCCGCGAGCACGGTGAGCTGCTCACCACCCTCGGCGGCGGGCCGGCCTCCCTGCTCGCCGGCGAGGAGGTCGGCGAGTTCGCCACCGTCACGGTCGACGACCGACCGCTCGACCGGACCTCGTTGAACGGCGAGACGATCGTCGGTTTCTTCTCACCGACCTGCCAGCCGTGCCAGGAGAAGCTGCCGAAGTTCATCGACTACGCGCGGACCCGGGCCGGCGGCGCCCGGCAGGCGCTGGCGGTGGTGGTGGGCGACGCCGAGCAGGGGGCGGACTTCGTGAGCCGGCTCTCGCCCGTCGCCCGGGTGGTGCTGGAGACCTCGGACGGGCCGATGAGCAGCGCGTTCCGGACGAGGGCGTTCCCCACCGTGCTGATGGTGGCGCCCGACGACGAGGGGCGGCTCGTCGTCACCGACGACCGCGTCGCCCTGGACCAGCCGTCCGCGCTGGTATGACCGAGCGGACGCCGGCCGGATCGGCCAGGGCCGTACGGGGCATCCGGCCCGCCTGGTCGCTGGTGGCCCGGACCGCCCCCGGGACCCTCCTGGCGTACGTGCTGTTGACGCTGGCCGGCGGGGTGCTGCCGGTACTGGCCGCCTGGCTGACCAAGCTGATCCTCGACGGGCTGGTCCGCGCCGCCGGGGCGGAGGCGCTCGCCGGGCTCGCGCTCGGGCTCGCCGGAGCCGGCGTGCTCACGGCCGTCACCCCCCACCTGGCCACCTACCTGCACGCGGAACTGGACCGCGCGGTCGGGCTGGTGGCGCAGGACCGGCTCTTCGCGGCGGTGGACGGCTTCACCGGGTTGGCACGCTTCGAGGACCCCCGGTTCCTCGACCGGCTCCGGCTCGCCCAGCAGGCCGCCGGGACGACTCCCGGCCAGGTCGTCGACGGTGTGCTCGGCGGGGCCCGGAGCGTGCTCACCGTCGCGGGGTTCCTCGGCTCCCTGTTCGTCCTCAGCCCGCCGCTGACCCTCGTCGTGCTGGCCGCCGGCGTACCGGTCCTGGTCGCCGAGGTCGCGCTGGCCCGTCGGCGGGCCCGGGTCTTCTGGACCGTGGGCCGCATCGAACGGCGGGAGTTCTTCTACGGCGACCTGCTGTCGAGCGTCGAGGCGGCCAAGGAGATCCGGCTGTTCGGCACGGGTACCCACCTGCGGGGGCGGCTGCTCGCCGAGCGGCGTGCCGCCAACGCCGCCAAGCGGGCCGTGGACCGGCGCGAGAGCTGGACCCAGTCCGGGCTGGGCCTGCTGGCCGGGGTGGTCGCCGGCGGTGGCCTGCTGTGGGCGGTGACCGCCGCGGTCGACGGGAGGTTGTCCGTCGGCGACCTGACCATCCTCGTCGCCGGGGTGGCCGGCGTGCAGGCCGCGCTCACCGCGCTGGCGGGCGAGGTGGCCCGCGCGCACCAGGCGCTGCTGATGTTCGACCACTACACGGCGGTGACCGGGGCCGGCGACGACCTGGTCACCGCCGCGCCGCCACGCCCCCTGCCACCGCTTCGCCACGGCATCGAACTGCGCAACGTGTGGTTCCGCTACTCCGAGCAGCATCCGTGGGTGCTGCGGGGTGTCGACCTGTGGATCCCGTGCGGTCGGGCGCTGGCGCTGGTCGGGCTCAACGGTGCCGGCAAGTCCACCCTGGTCAAGCTGCTGTGCCGCTTCTACGACCCGACGCGCGGCGCGATCCTGTGGGACGGCGTGGACCTGCGCGACGTCGAGGTGACCCGGCTGCGGCAGCGCATCGGCGCGGTGTTCCAGGACTACATGCGGTACGACCTGACCGCGGCGGAGAACATCGGCCTCGGGGAGTTGGACCTGCGCGGGCAGCACGACCGGTTACGGACCGCCGCCGAACGCGCCGGCGTCCACGACGAGATCGCCGCGCTGCCGCAGGGGTACGACACGCTGTTGTCCCGGATCTTCTTCTCCGAGGAGGACCGGGCGGACCAGGCGACCGGGACCGTCCTCTCCGGCGGCCAGTGGCAGCGCCTCGCCCTGGCCCGGGCGTTCCTGCGGGACCAGCGGGACCTGATGATCCTGGACGAGCCGTCGTCCGGGCTCGACGCCGAGGCCGAACACGAGATCCACACCTCGCTGCGACGGCACCGGGACCGGCAGACCAGCCTGCTCATCTCGCACCGGCTCAGCGCGGTGCGGGACGCCGACCTGATCGTCGTGCTCCGCGACGGGCGGGTGGTCGAGCAGGCGGACCACGTCACGCTGATGGCCCGGGGCGGGGAGTACGCCCGGCTGTTCTCCCTCCAGGCTGCCGGCTACCAGGCGACGAGGGTGGGACCGGCGGCGGGGGAGGCGCAGGCATGACCAGCGCGCCACCCCACGACCGTCGGCCCGGCCCGCCCGGGGTGGTCGCCGTCCGCCTCGGGCGACGCCGCCGACGCCGCGCCCGCCTGGCGCGGGTGGCGCCCGGACTCGTCGCCGGCGGGCTCGGTGCCGTCGGTACCTTCTGGGCGACCGGGGCGCCCTGGCCGGCGGCGGTGGTCGGCCTGCTCGGCGTGGTGCTGACCCGGTCCGGCTCCGCCGTACTGCGTCGGCGTCTCGTCCTGGTGACGGTACGCGGCGGGAGCATGCTTCCCGCGTACCGCGACGGCGACCGGGTGCTGGTGCGCCGGGGCGGGACCCCGGCGGTGGGGCAGGTGGTCGTGGTGGAACGTCCGATCCACGGCTGGCATCTGCCACCGCTGGACGCGGGGGCCCCGGCGGCGCGGATCGCCAACCGGATCTGGATGATCAAGAGGGTGGCCGCGGTGGAGGGTGACCCGATCCCGGACGGTCTGGCGGCGCTGCTGCCCGACGGCGTCCCCTGGACGCACGTCCCCCCGGGCCGGTTGGTGCTGCTCGGGGACAACCGTGCGGCCAGCATGGACTCCCGGCACCTCGGCCTCTTCCCGGTGCGCCGGGTCCTCGGGGCGGTGCTGCCGGGCCGGCCCCGGCCGCCGGGTACCCCCGGGCCGGCCCCGGCCCGGGGGTAGCGCCGCACCCGGCAGGGCGCGGTAGCGCCGCACCCGGCAGGGCG
>NZ_LRQV01000210.1 GCF_001567585.1 Micromonospora rosaria | reverse complement strand
TCCGCGGCCGGAGACCGACCGCGGACCGGAGTGCTCAGGTACGGGTCACAGGGCGGCGCACTGCTGCCGCGCCGCGCCCTTGACCGTGTTGGGCCGGTCCTCGTTCACCGGCGCCGTCTCGTTACCCCGGCACCGCAGCGCGTCCTCGATCGTGTTGGCCGCGACGACCACCGGCTGGGTGCCGGTGTTGTCGTACAGGTTGACCGGGCCGTCGACCGTGGTGCCGTCGATCCGGACCCCGCCGCTGTTGCGCGAGGTCGTCACCGAACCCTCCACCGTGGACCGGACGACGGTCACCGGACCGGTGGCGTGGAAGACCGTGACCGTGCCCTTGACGGTCGCGCCGTCCAGGGTGAGCAGCGCCGGGCTGTTGCCCAGCAGCGGACCCTCCAGGGTGCCGCCGGTGACCACCAGGGAGGTGCCCGGCCGGACCGTGGTGGAGCCGACGACGGTGGCGTCGTTCAGGCAGACCACCCCGGCCTTGACCACCAGCGGCTTCTCGTACCGGCCGGTGATGGTCTCGGTGCAGGTCGGTCCGGCCCGCCCGACGGTCGACCGCGGCTCGGTGTCCGGGGCGACCGGCGAGTTCGCCGCCAGGTACGCGGTCAGCATGGTCAGGTCGTTGTCCCCGGTGGTGGCGGGTTCGGTGCCCTGACCGAGGGTGGTGAAGTTGTCCCCACCGGCGGCGAGGAACGAGTTCACCGTGACCCGGTACGTGCCGGTCGGGTTCAGCGGCGTGCCGTTCAGCGTGATCGACACGATTCGGGAGCCCTTCGGGGCCTCCGGGTCGTAGACGTAGTTCAGGCCCTTCGAGACGCCCAGCCAGAGCACCGGCCGGGAGGCCCCCTCGGGCTGCCACTGCTGCTCCAGCACCTCCTTGATCTGGGCGCCGGTGTAGCTTTTGGTGACCACGTCGTTGGCGAACGGCTGGACCGAGAACGCGGCCGAGTAGGTGACCGTGCCGTCGGTGCCGTACCGCAGGTCGGCCCGGAGACCGCCCGGGTTCATGAGGGCGATCTGCGCCCCGCCCCGACCGGGCTCCCGGGTGCCGGCGAGCTGCGCGTCGGCGACGAGGTTACCCAGCGTCGACTCCTTGCCCCGGTCCTCGTTGCCGTTGGTGAAGGCCCGGGTGATGTCCGCCGTGATCTTGCCCAGCGGGCGCTGGCCCAGTTCGTCGGCGCGGACCTTCGCGGCGGCCACGATGTCGGCCACCGCCTGGTTCTGCGGGGCGCCGACCACGTCGACCAGCTTCGCCTCGGCACCGGTCACCGACCTGGTGGCCGGGTCGTAGGTCAGGGTGACCTGGCCCAGCCGCTTGCCGTAGTCCTCGGCCTGCACCACCGGGCGCAGCTTCGCCGACCCCGGGACGGGGACCTTGAAGGCGTACGGCTGGTGGGTGTGGCCGCTGAAGATGGCGTCGATGCTGGCGTCGACCCGGGTGAACTTGCCGAAGACCGGGTCGGCGGCGAGCTTCTCGGCGGAGTCGATGTTCTCCGTCGAGGCGCCCTCGTGCGCCAGCAGCACCACCACGTCGGCCTCGCCGTTGGCCGGGTCGCCGTCCTTGAGCTGGCCGGCGACCAGGTTGGCCTCGGCCACCGGGTCACGGAAGGTCAGCCCGGCGACCCCCTCCGGGTTGACCAGGGAGGCGGTCTGCTCGGTCACCACGCCGACGAAGCCCACCCGGACCCCGCCGATCTCCTCGACCGAGTACGCCGGCAGCACCCGCTCGGTGCCCCGGTACACGTTCGCGCCGAGGTGCGGGAAGTCGGCCCGCTCGGCGACCCGGTCGGTCAGGTCGGTGATGCCCTTGTCGAACTCGTGGTTGCCGACCGCCGAGACGGTCAGCCCGGCCTTGTTCAGCACGTCGATCGTCGGGTTGTCGTCGTCGATCGCCGAGACGAAGGTGGACGCGCCGATGTTGTCCCCGGCGGAGACGAAGGCGGTGTTCGGGTTCTGCTGACGCAAATGGTCGACCAGCCCGGCGAGCTGGGCGGCCCCGCCGACCGGCTGACCGCCGACGGTGGCCGGGGACTCCAGGCGACCGTGGAAGTCGTTGATGCTCAGCAGTTGCAGGTTCACCGGCTTGGCCGTGGTGGTGATGCCGACCAGCAGCGGGTTGTGGTCGCTGGCCCGGTACGGGTTCGGCGCGAAGAACGCCGGGAAGCCGTCGTACTGGAAGGCGTACGACTCGACCGCGTTGGTCTCCCAGACGTCGGCCCCGGTGATCCGCGCCGCCAGCGACGGCGAGGCCAGGATGTGGTCCAGGGAGCCCGACTCGCCACCGAAGACGTAGCTGGTCCGGCCGGTGTCGTTGAGGTTCTTGTACTGCTTGTCGTAGAAGACCCGCATCGGGTCCTCGTGGGTGTAGGCGTTGAAGTCGCCCACCAGCAGCACGTCGGAGGTGTCCAGGGTGTCGGCGAAGGCGGCGAGGGCGCGGGCCTGCCGGACCCGGTCACCGTTCCAGGAGCCCTGGCCGTCCCCGGTGTCGGCGTTGTCCCCGGTACCGGTGCCGCTCTTGGACTTGAAGTGGTTCACCACCACGGCGAACTCCACCGACCCGGCGGTGAAGGTCTGCGCGATCGGCTCCCGGGCGTTGAACCAGACGCTCTCGTCGTTGACCGACCGGGAGACGCCCTTCGGCGTGACCGCGGCCGGCTTGAAGATGATCGCCGTGGTGATGTAGTCCTGCTGGGCCGGGGCCGGCAGCTCCGCCGGGGTCCGCACGTAGTCCCAGGTGCCCGCCCCGTCGGCGGTGTTCAGCGCCGCGACCAGGCGCTTGAGGGCCTTCTGCGGGTCGCTCGGGGAGAACCGGACCGAGTTCTCGATCTCCTCCAGGGCCACCACGTCGGCGTCGAGCGCGCTGATCGCCGAGACGATCTTCGCCTCCTGCTTGGCCAGCGCGGCCTCGTTGGCGGCGCCCCGCGCCTCGCCACCGAAGTGGACGAAGTAGTTGAGCACGTTGAAGCTGGCCACCTTGACGTCACCGCCGACGTCCACCGGGGCGGCGGTACGCGGGTTGGTGCTCTTGAAGGTGGTCCGGTCGGCCGCCGGGGTGTCCGCGTTCACCGGCGTGGTCGGCTGGAGCCGCCACTCGTTGAACCCGTACGACAGCACCGTCGGGCCGAACGCGTCGACCTGGTCGCCCACCCGCACCGGCTGCGTCGCCGACAGGTACGGCGGGGCCAGGCCGGCGTCGGCGAGGTTGGTGGTCCGGCCGTCGTCGAGCAGGAGCCGGGCCAGCTTGTTGTCGGCGGCCACCGTGCGCGCCTCGGCCGAGCCGGGGCGGGCCACGTCGGTCGGGGTACGGGCCACGTTCTCACCGGCGGTGAGCACCAGCTCGCCGAACCGGTTGACGTTGTAGACCTCGGAGACGGTGAACCGGCCGACCGGGGCGACCCGCATCGACTCCACGGACTCGCGGGCGGCCTCGTCCTGCGGCAGGGTCAGCGGGACCGGGGCGGGCAGCGTGACGCCCTGCTCGCAGACCTGCACGTCGGCGCGGGCGCCGATGCTGAGCTGGGTGAGTCCGTTGTACTCGCTCGGGGTGCCGCTGACCCGGACCCGGTCGCCGACCGCGACCGCCGGGTGGTTGGCGGTGTTCGTGGTGAGGTACACGAAGATGCCGTCGGAGGCGGTGCCGGCGGAGACCGGCCGGTCGCCGCCGCTGCCGGCGGTCTGGAGGTAGATGCCGTTGTAACCACCGGTGCGGTGGTCGGCGGTCACCACCCCCTCGACGGTGACCCGGGTGCCGGCCAGCGGGGTCGACGCCCCGGTGCCCTGCACCTGCGCGATGGTCCTGTCGACGGGGACGTCGCAGCCGGTGCCCGGCTCCGGGTCGGGGTCGGGGGAGCCGCCGCCGTTGCGGACGCCGAAGGTGTTCGCCGCCGGCGCTCGCCACGTCCCGTCGATCTTCTGGAGCGAGTGCCCGACCGGGGTGGAGGAGGTCTCCTGGACGCCGATGTCGGTGCCGGTCAGCCCGTTGGCCGGGCCGCCGACGGCGGTGAAGGTCCCCTCGTAGGTGAGGAACTCCGCCACCGTCCCGGTGGGAGAGACCAGGGCCAGGCCGTCGGGGGAGCCGTTCTGGATGCCGTCGGTCGGGTACTCGGCGACGACCACACCGGCCGCCGGCACCGACCCGCTGAGCGTCCTGGTGTGGTACGGCGCACCGTTCGCGCCGTTGTAGAGCACGATCTGCCAACCGGTCAGGTCGAAGCCGACCGGGGCCTCGATCTCGATGGCCTCGCCGGTGTCGGTGCCGACGTTGTCGTAGTGAATCTCGCTGACCGTGGGGACCGTCGCCGCCGCCGTCGGTTGGGCGTGAGCGGGAAGGCCGGTCGTGGCGATGAGCGCACCGCTGGTGACCAGCACGCCCAGCACGGTACGTGTCCGTCTACCGATGTTCGGGTCCATGAACTCCGAGTCCTCCGAGAGGGATCTGGCCGATGGAGGATAATCGGACCGGATTACCGAACAGTAGACCCCGGGCGGCGGATGCGCGTCGGCCGTCCGACGCCGGCCCGCCCTGTTCAGCTCGCCGGTGGTGCCGGTTCGGTGACCCAGCCCGCGAAGAGCACCAGCCCGGTGGGGCGGTGCACGGCGAGGAAGCCGAAGGGCGGGGTGATTTCCAGGTGGACGATCTCCTTCGGCGCGGTGGCGCGGGGCGGGGCCGAGCCGAACCGCATGGACAGGGCGGTGACGGCGGCGGCCGTGAAGCCGGTGGCGGTGAAGGTGGCCGTCGCGGACTGCCGGGCCTGCGAGACGGCCAGCGGCAGCGGGCTGATGCCCGGGAAGTGGCCGGTGCGGGGGTCGGTGGCGGCGCGCAGCCCGAACAGGTCGGCGTGCGCCAGCAGGTCGTGCTCGGCGTCGACGTCGAACGGCACGGTCCAGACGTGCAACTCCGGGGCGGGGGACGGGGACAGCACCGTCCGGGTGCTCACCCCCGGCCCGGCGGTGACCGGCAACGCCGTCCCGCCGGCCCGCGCGCCGATCGCCGCCGGCAGCACCTCGCGGGCGGGGCGCTGCGGCGTACCGAGGACGAGGAGCACGTCCACGTCGTCGGTCCCCGGCACGGTCAGCAGGGTCACCGGACCGGCCGACGTGGACACCACCCGCAGCCGGCCGACGTCACCGGTCGACTGGTACAGGCCGGGGAGGTCGTGGCCCCGCCACGGGTCGGCGGCCGGCGTGAACCGTCGCTCGGTGAAGGGCTGCGCCCAGGTGGTCCGTACCAGGAGCGCGCTGACCAGCACCAGGAGGTCGGCCCGGGTCACCCGGACCGGTACCCGGGGGATCACGCCGTCGGTGCGGGCGGCGGCCCACCCGTCGAGCGCCCGTTGGTCCGCCGCCGGGTCGCCGGTCAGTCGCTGCCGGACCGGCTCGGGGACGGCCGCCAGCCACCGCTCGGTCAGCGGCAGCCCGGCGGCGGTCCAGGCGCTCACCGCCAGCGTGGCGCCGGGCGAGCCGGTGAGGTCGACGCCGGCCCCCGGGTCGCCGACGACGGACAGCAGCTCCTCCCGGGTCGCCCCGGCGGCGTGGGGGGCCAGCAACGCCAGCAGCGGGTGGACACCCGCGCCGGACAGCACCGTGGACCGGCCGTCCAGGGTGGCCGCCCACCGGGCGGTGAGCGTGTTCGCCGCGTCGCTGCCGTGGGGCTGTCCCACCGCTGCCGTCCCGCCACTGGTCGTCGTCCCGGTCACCGGCCGAACCTAACCCCCGCCGGCAACCCCACCGTCCCCGCTGCGGTCGCCCTCACCGTCCCCGCTGCGGTCGCCCTCACCGTCCGCGGCGGGCGTTCCCGGTGCCGCTCGGTCCCGCCCCGGGTCGGTCACCGCGACGACCGGCGTCGGCGTCGGCCGCGCCACCGGGAACGCTCCCACCCGCGCCCCCGCAGCGAACCATCGACATATATGGTCTTCGTGGTGATCGACGCCCTGTGTCACCGGTTCGCGACGGACCGCGCAGGAGGCGTCGGAAGGGAGAACGGGGACATGCGTCTGGCACAGTCGCGGTGGCGCCGGATCGGGGCGTTCGCGGCGGCCTGCACGGTCGTCGTGGTGGCCGCCAGTGGTCCGGCCAGCGCCGGGGCGGCGCCCGCCGAGGTTACGCCCGCGATCCGCAACGCCGGTGGCGCGACGGCGATCGCGGACAGTTTCCTGGTGGTGCTCCGGGACGACACCGCCGACCGGGCCGACGTCGCCCGGACGGCGGAGCGCCTGACCGGCCGGTACGGCGGGACCGTCGGCCACCACTACTCCGCCGCCGTGCGCGGCTTCTCGGTCCGGGCCAGCGCCGCCGTGGCCCGTCAACTCGCCGCCGACCCGACGGTGGCCTTCGTCGAGCAGGACCACGTGGTACGGCTGGACGGCACCCAGACCAGCCCGCCGTGGGGGCTGGACCGCATCGACCAGGCCGACCTGCCGCTGGACGCCTCCTACACGTACCCGACCAACGCCGGGGCGGGGGTGCACGCGTACGTCGTCGACACCGGCATCCGCCTGACCCACCAGGACTTCGGCGGTCGGGCGGTCAGCGGCGTCGACCTGGTCGACGGCGGGACGGCGGACGACTGCCAGGGCCACGGCACCCACGTGGCGGGCACGGTCGGCGGCACCACGTTCGGGGTGGCGAAGCAGGCCACCCTGGTCGCCGTCCGGGTCTTCGACTGCATCGGCGCCGGGGCACTGTCCCTGGTCGTCGCCGCGGTCGACTGGATCACCGCCAACGCGGTGCAGCCGGCCGTGGTGGTGATGAGCCTCGGGTACTTCGTCGCCGACTCCGACCCGTCCGGCACGCTCCAGTCCGCGATCACCACGTCGATCGGCACCGGCATCAGTTACGCGGTCTCCGCCGGCAACAACAACGACGACGCCTGCGTCAAGACGCCCGCCCTGATCCCGGCCGTGATCACCGTGGCCGCGTCGCAGGCCGACGACGGGACCTGGCCGAGCAGCAACGAGGGCTCCTGCGTCGACCTGTTCGCCCCGGGCCTGAACGTGCTCTCCGCCGGGCACCAGAGCGACACCCAGCAGGTGTACCGCAGCGGTACCTCGATGGCCGCCCCGCACGTCGCCGGAGCCGCCGCCCTGGTGCTGGCCGCCCACCCGACCTGGACCCCGGCCCAGGTCGCCACCCGGATCGTCGGCACCGCCACCCCGAACACCCTGAACTGGGTCACCCCGGGCACGGCCAACCTGTTGCTGCACGTCGGGCCGGCGCTCGTCTCCTGAGGACCGCACGGGACCGCACCGGCCGGGGTGGACGGCACCCCCACCCCGGCCGGTGCCCCGGGGCGCCGCCGTGACCGTGACCGGGACCGACCGACGCGCGACCCGCCCACCCGGACCGGGGCCGGCCCGCCCGCGCCCGGCGCGGCCAGTCGAGGCGGAACCGGCCTACCCGAGGCGGATGGTGTCGCCGTCGACCGTGACCGCGGCCTCGGGGAGCGGGCGGCCGGCGGGGCCGCTGCGGACCGACCCGTCGGCGATGTCGAAGACGCTGTTGTGGCAGGCGCAGACGATGGTGCCGCCGGTGACCTCGGTGACCGTGCAGCCCTGGTGCGTGCAGGCGGCCGAGAAGGCCTTCACCGTGTCCGCCGTCGGCCGGGTCACCACCACCTGCTGGTCACCGAAGATCTGCCCGCCGCCGACCGGGATGTCGGCCAGGGCGGCCAGCGGCGGGGCCCCGCCGCCGGCCGGGCCGCCCCCGGTCGGGCCGGCGGCGGGGGTCGTGGTGCCGCCGGAGGCCGTCGCGCCGGGCGCGGGCCCGCCCGGCGCGACGAC
>NZ_LRQV01000209.1 GCF_001567585.1 Micromonospora rosaria | reverse complement strand
GCAGCGCCTGCCGCCCGGCGGCACTCATCCCGGCCAGCACCTCGGTCAGCCGCTGCCGGCGGTCCGCCTGCAACTCGGCCAGCAGGCGACGTGCCTCCGGGGTCAGGTGCAGCGAGATCTCCCGCCGGTCGACCCGGCCCGGCTCGCGCTCCAGCATGCCGGCGGCCTCCAGCCGGTCGCAGAGCCGGCTGGCCGACGACAGGAGCATGTTCAGCTCGGCCGCGAGCCGGCGGAGGTTGATCCCGTCGTGCCGGTCCACCACCATCACGGCCCGCAACTGCGCGCTGGACAGCTGGTGGGTGGTCCGTTCCCGGGCCGTCTCCCAGACAGCCAGCAGGGTGCCCGCCGCGTCGTCCAACGCGGCAGCCATACTCGCTTCTGGTCCGATCGGACCATGCTGCTGTTCGGCCATGGTGCGCACGAGGTTACCCCGCCGCCCCTGGTCAACGGCCAACTGAGAAGGACTGAGACCATGAGCGCAGCGGAGGAGCGGGCCCGCCGGAGCCTGATCGAGGCCCCGGCCGACCTGCTCGTCGACCGGCTCTCCGAGGAGCTGACCCGGTCGTACGGGATCACCTCGGTGGAGCTGTTCCAGGTCGACTACCGCCTGGCCGAGCTGCTGCCGCTGGGCGAGGAGGAGACGGGGATCACCAGCCCCGGGCACCCGGCCTGGCGCTGCTTCGACCACCAGGAGCCGGTGCTGGCGGACGGGGTCGGCTGGTTCCCGGTCGGCATGCGCGGGGAACGCCGGGGGGTGCTGCGGCTGGCCCCGGTCCCCGAGGACCCGGCCCTCGTCGCCGAGCTGGCCGGCATCGCCACCGCCCTCGGGCACGAGGTGACGGCCGTCTCGGCGGGCACCGACATCTACCGGGCGGCCCGCCGCAGCCGCCGGCTCACCCTCGCCGCCGAGATGCAGTGGGACCTGCTGCCGGCCCGCAGCCGGGTCCGCCCCTCGTTCAGCCTGGCCGGGCAGTTGGAGCCGGCGTACGCGGTCCGGGGCGACAGCTTCGACTGGTCCGACGACGGGCACCGGGTCTGGCTATCGACCATCAACGGCGGCGGGGAGGGGGTCGCCGCCTCGCTGCTCACCTCGCTGGCCACCCACGCGCTGCGCAACGCCCGCCGGGGCGGGCTCGCCCTGGCCGACCAGGCCGCCCTGGCCGACCAGGCGGTGTACGCGCTGCACCGGGGCGAGCAGCACCTCTCCGCCCTGCTGCTGGAGCTGGACCTGCGCTCCGGGGTGCTGACCGCCGTCGACGCCGGCTCCCCCCGGCTGGTGCTGCTGCGTGCCGGCGAGGTCCACGACTGGCCGCTGGAGAAGCAGTTCCCGCTCGGCATGTTCGAGGGTACGGACTACCGGGAGCAGCACTTCGAGCTGCGCCGGGGCGACCGGCTCTTCGTGGTCAGCGACGGGGTGGTCGAGGCCGTCGGCCAGCAGACCCGCTACGGCGACGCGGCGCTGGACCGGTTCCTGCGCCGGACCGTCCCGCTGGCGCCGCTGGACGCCGTCCGGTCCCTGATCGGGGACCTGCGGGCGTTCGTCGCCGGGGACCTGGTCGACGACGCCGTGGTGGTCTGCCTGGACTGGACCGGCCCCGACTCCTGACCGCCCGGGGCGGGCCCACCGGCGCGCCGGCCCACCCCGGCGGGGGTCAGTAGGCGCCGCGTCCGTTGAGCACCGCGCCGACCGTCTTCCACAGGATGGTCAGGTCGGCGGCGAGCGACCAGTTCTCCACGTAGTAGAGGTCGAGCCGGATGCCGTCCTCCCAGCTCAGGTCGGACCGCCCGCTGACCTGCCAGAGGCCGGTCATGCCGGGCTTGACCAGCAGCCGCCGGGCGACGTCGCCGTCGTACCGGGCCACCTCGCAGGGCAGCGGCGGCCGGGGGCCGACCAGGCTCATCTGGCCGAACAACACGTTGACGAGCTGGGGCAGCTCGTCCAGGGACCACTTGCGCAGCAGCCGGCCGATCCGGGTCACCCGGGGGTCGTCGCGCATCTTGAACAGCAGCCCGTCGGTCTCGTTGCGGGCGGCCAGCTCGGCCAGCAGCGCGTCGGCGTTCACCACCATGGTGCGGAACTTGTACACGCCGAACTCCCGGCCGCCCTGGCCGACCCGGACCTGCCGGAACAGCACCGGCCCCCGGCTGTTCAGCTTGATCGCCAGCGCGATCACCAGCAGCAGCGGCAGGAGCAGCAGCAGGGCGACCACGGCGGCGGCCCGGTCGACGAAGCCCTTGACGAGCTTGCGGGCCCCCCGGAACTCCGGTGCCTCGACGTGGATCAGCGGCAGGCCGGCGACCGGACGGGTGTGGATCCGGGGGCCCGCGACGTCGGTGAGCGCGGGCGC
The DNA here is from genome assembly GCF_001567585.1 of Micromonospora rosaria. GTDB lineage: Bacteria > Actinomycetota > Actinomycetes > Mycobacteriales > Micromonosporaceae > Micromonospora > Micromonospora rosaria. The sequence goes on along the minus strand of NZ_LRQV01000209.1, from coordinate 5,590 downwards.
GAGCACCAGGTCGACGCCGGTACCCTCCAGTTGCCAGCCGAGCCGGCGCAGCCGGGTCGCGGTCAGCTCGCCGGAGGCGGTGACCGCGACGGTGTCCGCGCCGATCGCGGTGGCCGCCTCCGGGATCCCCCGGAACGACCCGACCACCGGCACGTCGCCGAGCCGCTGCGCGACCGGGGCCAGCAGCGCGTCCGGGATGCAGGCGCCGACCACGTGGTACCCGGCGTACGGCTCGCGGCGGAGGGTGTGCACCAGTTCCAGCACGTGTGCGGTGTCCCCGACCACCAGCACCCGGCGGGACCAGCCGGCCCCCCGGATCCGCGCCCGGTGCAGCCGCTTGCGGGCCGCGAAGCGGGCCAGTTCCAGCCCCACGATGCCGAGGGCGAACGAGATGGCCAGGAAGCCCCGGGAGACACCCAGGTCGAAGACGTACCCGAGGATGGCGATCGTGCCGGCCAGCCGGAGGCTCGCGCTGCTGACCCGGCGGTACTCGTCCGCGCCGTACCCGATCACCCGGTCGTCGTAGCAGCGCATCGCCTTGAGCGAGACCAGCCAGCCCAGCACCAGGCCGGGCGCGACCAGGACGTACGGGATCTCCGAGCCGCGCGGTTCGGCGTCACCGAAGCGGGCCAGGTACGCCGCGAGCACGGCGAGCGCCACGACGGCGGTGTCCAGCACCACCAGCCCCTGGACGTACGCCCGCTGGTCGGCGCGGGCCACCGGGGCGGACGGGTCGGCGCCCGGCCGCGTCGACGTGCTCCCAGGGGTCAACAGGGTCGCCGTGGCCACCGGCCCTCCCACATCGCTCGGTGCTGGCTCCGGCGACTGCTGCCGGTCCATGGTGGACCCGTGCCGGAGGCACTCCGACATCGTGCCCTGCCAATGATGCTCGCCGATCACTTCCGACGCATTACCGTCAGTTTCCCCCCGGTCGACGGAATCGGCACGGGACGGCCGTACCGGTGCGTCGGTACGCCGGGCCGGTGGGATCTCCATGGTCGGGGGAGGCGCTCAGCGGGGTGCGGTCGGACGCAGGGCGATGGCCTTCAGGAAGATCTCGCCGATCTTGGTGGGATCCTCGGTGACGAAGGCGCCGCCGCCGGTGACCTTGGTGATCGACTCCAGCTCCGTCCGGCTCACCTCGCTGCCGATGCCGATGATGACCACCTGGATCGGGCGCTCCGGGTCGGCGATCCGCTTCAGCTCCGACAGCAGCCGCGCCTGCGAGATCCCGTTCGCGTCCTCGTTCTTGCCGTCGGTGAAGAGCACCACCGAGTTGACCCGGCCCGGCTCCCAGCCCTCCTGCACCGCCCGGTACGCGGCGAGCACCGTGTCGTACAGCCCGGTGTCGCCGTTCGACGGCCGGACGGTGCCCAGCCCCTGCTCCAGCCGCCCGCGCTGGGTGGACAGCGGACCGATCTCGACGACCTCGTTCCAGTCCCGGTCACCGACCAGGTTGGTGGAGAAGGTCCACAGCCCGATCGACCAGGAGTCGTCGAACAGCCCCAGGCCCCGCCGCGCCGCCTCCACCGTGACCTGCGCCCGGGTGGCGTTGTTGGCGCTCGGGACCTCCCGCTTCATGGAGCCGGAGACGTCGATGACGCAGAGCATCCGGCCGGACTGGGTGGCGATCGACCAGCCGGTGACCGCGTTCTCGATCGCCGCCGGGTCCAGCCCACCCGCGGCGCCGCCGCCGGCCGGTGGCCCGCCGTCGCCGCCCCCGGCCGGGCTCGGCGCCCCCACCGGGGGCTCGAACCCGTCGCCCCAGTTGCCGTCCGGGCCGCGCAGGGCCCGCGTCGCCAGCTTGTTGCGGAAGTCGGCCGTGGTGAGCACCTCGAACAACACCCGCGCGGCGGACGCCTTGGCCGGCTCGATGCCGGGCAGCACCGCGTACGGGTAGTCCAGCGGCATCGGCGCCGGCTCCAGGTAGATCGCGGCCAGCGGCACCGGCGGCTGCTCCCGGTTGTACGCCATCACGTCCTCCTCGGAGAGGGCGGCGGCGGCGAGGCCGCTGGCGATGGTCGCCGGGTCGTTGGCGCGCGGGAAGCGCGCGAGCAGGTCGTTCCGCAGCGCCGAACGGCCGGTGGCCAGCGCCCGCAGCGCGCCGGTGGTGGCCGACTTGGCGTCCTCCCCGGCGCCGCTGGCGGCGGCCGTCAGGGAGAGCAGCCCGGAGAGCCCGGCGGCGTCCCGGGTCGGCTCGACGATCCCGGTGCGCAACGGCTTGCTGCTGGTCACCTGACCCAGCAGGTCCGACCAGGTGAGCTTCTTCTCCGGCCAACCGAGCCGGGTGGAGGCGACCGGCTCCGGCACGGCGAGGACCACCGGGCTGCGCGCGATGGAGGCGTTATTGTCCGGGGCGAACGCGGTGGCCCCACCGTTGCGCAGCAGCAGCAACCAGGTGGAGGAGTCGGGTACCCAGACGTCCGGGGCGACCGCGGTGCCGCTGGCCTGGCCGATCCCGGCCAGGGTGGCCCCGTGCTTGCCGGCGACCACCGCCGCCACGTCGGCCGGGTCGGAGGCGGAGACCTTGACGTCGATGCAGGTGCCACCGACGGCGGCGCCGTCGGTCATCCACTGGGACGCGGCCTCCTCCACGGCCGGCGCGAGCTCCGGGGCCGCCGCCACCGCGAGTTCCACCCGTCCCGAGCAGCCGGGCTGGGCGAGCTGTTGGTAACCGAACCACGCACCGGTCACGACGACGACAAGCGCCGTCGCGGAAGCGACGGCGCCTGCTCCGCGGAACCCTGTTCGCATGCGATGGCGGCCTGACACGAGACCAATCTTGCGGATCAGGGCTCCCGACTGCCATGTCCGTTCGGACGAAAGTTACTCAGGAGAAATAGTTGACCTCTATTTATCTACGCAGCGTAACCGCAGTGCGCCGTGGTGTCGCCGGGTTCCCCGCCCTCGTTCGACCGGCCCGTTCGACTGGCCCGTTCGACGGGCCGTTCGCCCGTGAGGTGGCCGTCCGACGGGCCGTCCGCCCGTCAGGGCAGGACGCAACTGGGGCTCGCCACCGGCACCGGTTCGCCGACGGCGGCCGGCACCCCGGTCGTCGCGTCCACCCGGAACACCCGGACCATGTCCGCGCGCTGGTCGGCGACGTACAGATGCTCGCCGACGCGGGCGAAGTGCCGGGGCCACTCGCCGCCGGTGTCCACCTCGGCCACGAGCTGCGGCAGCTCCGGCTCCAGCGCGAAGACCGCGATCGTGCCCACTCCCCGGTTGGCGACGTAGAGGAAACGACCGTCCGGGCCGACCGCGATCTCCGACGGCTGCACGTGCCCCGGCCGTTCGCTGGCGTCCACGCGCCCCCGCTGGTGCAGCGCGCCGTCGATGGTCAGGTCGTACGCGGTCACCGTGGCGTCCAGCTCGCCGACCAGGTAACAGCGCCGCCCGTCGGGGTGACGGGCCAGGTGCCGGGGGCCGGAGCCGGGCGTGGTGCGTACCCGGGGGGCGCGGGGCACCAGGCGACCCGAGGCGGCGTCCAGGTCGTACCGGTAGACCGAGTCGGTGCCCAGGTCCACGGCGAGCAGCGGCCCGGGGCCCGACGTCGGGGAGACCATGTGCGCGTGCGCGTGTTCCTGCCGCTCCGGGTCCGGCCCGTGCCCCTCGTGCCGGACCAGGTCGCTGCGGGTACCGGGCACCCCCTCGTCGTCCAGCGGGAAGACCGCCACGCTCCCCCCGCCGTAGTTGGCGACGAGCAGGTGACCACCGTCCGGGGTGACCGCGACGTGACACGGCTCGGCGCCGCCCGTCTGCCGGGTCACCAGCGCGGTCAGGTCACCGTCCGGGCCGACGGTGAAGGCGCTGACCGTCCCCTCGGTCAGCTCGTTCACCGCGTACAGCACCGGCCGGTCGGGGTGCCGGGCGAGGAACGACGGCGACGGGGTGACCGCCACGGTGCCCAGCGGGGTCAGCTCACCGGTCGTCGGGTCACGGCGGGCGGCCACGATGCCGGTGGCCTGCCCGCCACCCTCGGCCGTGTAGCCACCGACGTGGACGATCGAGTCCCGTTCCGTCACCAGATCCACCTTCCGCCGGAGCCACTGTCGATCAAACCACTGGGTGCCCGGTACGGCGGCCGATCAGTCCACGTTCCGGCGATTTTCCCGCCCGGTCCGCCGGAGAGCAGCGGGACCGGGCGCTGCCTCAGGCCACCGGGACCGGCTCGCCCCGCTGCCGGGCCACGTGCTCGACCAGGGAGATCAGCACCAGCTTGGCGGACTGCCGGTCCCGGGCGTCGCAGAGCAGCATCGGCACGTCGTCGTCGAGGTCGAGCGCCTGCCGGACCGAGTCCAGGCTGAACCGGCGGGACCCGTCGAAGCAGTTCACGCCGACCACGAACGGGATGCCCCGCTGCTCGAAGTAGTCGATCGACGGGAAGCAGTCGGCCAGCCGCCGGGTGTCGGCGAGCACCACCGCGCCGAGCGCCCCGAAGGCCAGCTCGTCCCAGAGGAACCAGAACCGGTCCTGGCCGGGGGTGCCGAACAGGTACACCTGGAGGTCCTCGTTGATGGTGATCCGGCCGAAGTCCATCGCCACCGTCGTGGTGGACTTCCCCTCCACCCCGGAGAGGTCGTCGGTGCCGATGCCGGCCCCGGTCAGCACCTCCTCGGTCTGCAACGGTCGGACCTCGCTCAACGCGCTCACCAGCGTCGTCTTGCCGGCCCCGAACCCGCCGGCGATCAGGATCTTCAGGGCCAACGGCACCCGCGGCCCGCCCCGATCAGAGCGCACGAAGTCCACTGACCACCGCCTTGAGGATGTTGTCGTCGGGAAGGAACGGACCGCGCGGCGGCTCGTGCACCGACACGAGCCCACCGGCGAGCAGGTCGCCGAGGAGCACCCGGACCACGCCCAACGCGAGGTCCAGCCGCGCCGCCAGCTCCGCCACCGGGACCGGACGCCGGGCCAGCTCGACCAGCCGCCGGTGTTCCGGATGCAGTCGCGGATGGCCGTCGAGGTCCGCGGCGGGATCGGCGAGCACGAACGCCACCAGGTCGAACCCCTCGACCGCCGGCCGCACCCGGCCGCCGGTGAGAGTGTACGGGCGCACGACCGGGCCGGCGTCGGCGTCCAGCCACTCGTGCTGCGTGTCGGGGTACTCAGCCCGCATCGTCGGTCCCCGACGCCTGCCTGGCCGGCGCGCTGAGGTTCTCGCCCACCCGGGTCACCAGCATCGCCATCTCGTACGCGACCAGGCCGATGTCCGCGTCGGCGTCGCTGACCACGGCGAGGCAGGCGCCCTGCCCGGCGGCCGTGACGAACAGGTACGCCGACTCCATCTCCACCACCGTCTGCCGGACCGGCCCGGCGGCGAGGTGCCGGCTCGCGCCCTTGGCCAGGCTGGAGAAGCCGGAGGCCATGGCGCACAGGTGCTCGGCGTCGGTGCGGTCGAGGTCGGTGGTGGAGCCGAGCAGCAGCCCGTCCGCCGACAGCACCACCGCCTGGCGGGCGGCCGGCACCCGTTCGACCAGCTCGTCGAGGAGCCAGTCCAGATCAGCGCTCTGCTTCGTCGTCGGTTGCACCACTAGGGCGTGTGTCGAAGTCGGTGGTGGCGCCTGAAATGGTGTGACCGTTCGGCGTG
>NZ_LRQV01000208.1 GCF_001567585.1 Micromonospora rosaria | reverse complement strand
CCGGCGGCGGGGCGGCGTCCGTCGGCTCGGGCGCGCTGGGGTCGGCGACGGTGAACTGGTACGCCCCCTGCACGGGGTGCCCGTCGGCGGACACGACCCGGTACGCGACGGTGTAGGTGCCGTTGCCCAGCGGCTGGTCGACGGTGATGCTGCCGTCCGGCCCGGTGACGGCCGGCTCGCCGGTGGCGACCCTGCGCTGGCCGGCGTCGCTGAGCACGATCGTGGTGAAGGCCGGGTTCAGCGGTTGCCGGAACCGGAGCGTGATCTGCGCCGGCGCGGTGGTGAGCCGGGCGTCCCTGGTGGGGGTCGAGGACTGCAGGGTGTTGTGCGCGGCGGCGGGGGCGGCCGGCGCCAGCGTCAGCGCCGTGGCGGCCAGCGCGGCGACGACCACGCCACGAACGGTCGGACGGCGGGCACGGGTACGCATCTTGGAGCGGTTCTCCTGGTCAGGCGAGTAGCTGCTGCCCGACCCAGCCTCCCTCGGGGCAGCCGGGCGGGATGGCGAAGACGGCCGAGCCGATCGGGGTGGTCCACTCGTTGAGCAGGTCCTGCTCGGCCAGCCGACGTTGGATGGGCAGGAACTGCCGGGCGATGTCGGCCTGGTACGAGGCGAAGACCAGACCACTGTCGGCGGTGCCGTCGGCGGCGGGTACCCCGTCGTAGTTGTAGGGGCGGCGCAGGATCCGGAGCCGGTCCTCGCCCACCCGGGCCCGGGTGAGGTGCGCGAAGTCGGGGATGACGGTGAGCCCGGTGGGGCCGACGGCGGCGAAGTCGGGCTCGTCGTGCTCGTCGGTGCCGGTCAACGGCGCGCCGGTGTCCAGGCGGCGGCCGACCGCCAGTTCCCGGTCGGTGCGCCCGAGCAGGTCCCAGGTCTCCATGTCCATGCTGATCCGCCGCACCACCAGCGTGGTGCTGTCGCGCAGCCAGTCCGGCCCGTCGGGCACCCACACGGCGGTGTCGAGCGGTCCGCCGGGCCGGGGGTTGGCGGTGCCGTCGAGTTGACCGAACAGGTTGCGCTGGGTGTGCCCGGGTTCGGCGCCGGCGGCCCGGCGAAAGCCCTGCTGCACCCACCGGACGGTGGCGAAGGGACGGCTGTCCTTGACCAGGACCCGCTGGGCGTGGGCGACGGTGAGCGGATCGTCGGCGCAGATCTGCAGCAGCAGGTCCCCGCCGGACCAACGGGTCTGGAGCCGGTCGACGGGGAAGGCCGGGAGGTCGGCCACCGACGGCGGCCGGCGGTCGTCGACCCCGGCGGCGGTGTAGAGGCCGGGGCCGAACCCGAAGGTGACCGTGAGGCGGGCCGGCAGCAGACCGAGTTCCGGTTCGGTGTCGGCGAGGGCGGGCCGGCCCTGGGTGAGGCGGGCGGCGTCGTCGGAGAGCAGCCGCAGCATCCGGCCCAGCGCGGCCCGGTCGGTGCCGGGACGCAGGGTGAACGCGACGAACGCGGCGTGGGCCTGCGCCTCGGTGGCGACACCCGCCTGGCGGGGGCCGTGGAACGGCTCGACGGCGGCGCCGATCCGCGCCACCGGCTCCGCCCGGGCGGTGCGGACGTCGGCGTCGTCGGCGCGCAGCGCGGTGACCGCGGCGGCACCGGACAGCGCCCCACCGGCGGCCAGGGCCCCGCCGGTGAGCAGGCGCCGCCTGCTCACCGGCCGGGCGGGGGAGGTGCCGGTCATGCGGCCGGGCTCGTGCTCGGCCCGGGGGTGGCGCTCGTGCCCGGCATCGGTTCACCGTGGCCCGGGGCGTAGCTCTCCTGCGCGCCGGTGAACGGCTTCGCCACCGCCGTGAACGTCTGGGTGCGGCCGTCGGCGAAGGTGAGGGTGAAGGTCAGCTCGTCACCGGCCCGCACCGGTTCCCGGAGATCCATGAGCATCAGGTGGTCCCCGCCGGGCTCCAGGAGGTGCTCGCTCCGCGCCTTGACGACGATGCCGCCCTTCTTGGCCTGCATGACCATCTTCCCGTCTTTCATGGTCATCTCGTGCAGTTCCATCGGGGACACCTCGGTCGTCACGGCGGTGAGGGTCACGTCGGTGTCGCCGGCGTTGACGAGGGTGCCGAACGCCGCCGTCATGCCCGTGTCGGCGGCCTTCACCCACGGGTCCCGGACGCCGAGCACGCCGGCGGCGGCGCTCGGGGCGGCGGACGTCGCGGCCGGGGCGGACCCGGGCGTGGCGGTCGCCCCGTCGTCGGACGACCCGCAGCCGGCGACGGAGACCGCCAGGACGGCGGCGGTGAGCAGGACCGCAGGGCGCAGCGGTCGGCGGACGGTGGTGCTGGGCATGACGGTTCCCCTCGGACGGTGGTCTCGTAGGGGTGGTCGGCGCGGTGTGGGCGGAAGTTCCGGCGGTCATCCCGGTCACGGCGACCGGTGGGTCCGGTCGCTGTCCGTCAGGTACGCGGCGGCGGGGCGGTGCTGCCCCGGACGGTGAGCGTGGTGGCGAGTTCGACGCGGCGTTGCGGCGCGTGGTCACCCCGGCCGAGATTGAGCGCCAGTTCGGTGGCGGCGACGGCCATCTCGACGAGGGGCTGGTGCACGGTGGTCAGGGGCGGGTCGACCAGGGTGGCGATGGGCAGGTCGTCGAAGCCGACCACGCTCAGCTCCGCCGGGATCCGCAGCCCCAGCTCGCGGGCGGCCTGGTAGACCCCGAGCGCCTGCAGGTCGTTGCTGGCGAAGATCGCGGTGGGTCGGTCGGGGCGGCGGAGCAGGGCGCGGGCCGCCGTGTGCCCGTCGGCCGTGGTGAGCCGGGCCCGGGCGACGAGGTCCGGGCCGACGGGCAGGCCGGCGGCCTCCAGCGCCGAGCGGTACCCGTCGAGCCTGGCCCGGCAGCACAGGATCCGGTCCGGTCCGGCGACGATGCCGATCCGCCGGTGTCCCCTGCACACCAACGGTGACCAGGAACGGCTGGACGCCCTGGCGGACACCATCGAGGAGCTGGACGACCCCCGGATCGCGGCGACCACCCACTTCTACGGCTGGTGGCCCTTCAGCGTCAACATCGCCGGGGGCACCCGCTACGACGCCACCGTCGAGCAGGACCTGATCAGCAACTTCGACCGGGTGCACGCCACCTTCGTCGAGCGCGACATCCCCGTCATCATCGGGGAGTGGGCCCTGCTCACCTGGGACCACAACCGTCCCGGGGTGATCGAGCGGGGTGAGTTCCTCATGTTTCTGGAGGCGGTCGGGTACCACGCCCGGCTCCGGAACCTGACCACCATGGTCTGGGACGCCGGGCAGTTCCTGGAGCGCAGCACCCTGCGCTGGCGGGACCAGGGGGTGTACGACATTTCAGGGCGAGCTGGACCACCCGCTCCGGCACCGCCTCCGGCCGGGCCGGCGAACTGGACCACCTACAAGGAGTTCTGGCAGCACTTCCAGCCCGACTACCCCGCCGGCACCATCATCCTGAAGCCGGAGTTCTTCGCCGAGGTCACCGACGGGACGGTCGACCTGACCTTCCACTTCTGGAGCGGAGCGAAGACCACCTACCGGATCACCAAGTCCGGCACCTCGGTCACCGGCAGCCCCCGGTGACCCGTGACGGTGCCGTGGCCCCGGCCACGGCACCGTCGCCCACCGGAACCGCCGCGCCGGCTACCCGGCGCACGCCGGGTGCCGGTCCGCCCACGGCCGGGCCTGTTCCAGCACCGAGGCGAGCCGGATGAGCAGGTCCTCCCGGCCGTACGCGGCCACGAACTGCACGCCGACCGGCAGCCCGTCGGCCGACCAGTGCAGCGGCAACGACATCGCCGGCTGCCCGGTCGCGTTGAACGGGGACGTGAAGCTCACGTACTCGCCCGAGGCCAGGAAACCGGCCAGGGGCCGACCCGGTACCGGCCGCAGCTCGCCGAGCCGCGCCGGGAGCCGGGGCAGGGTCGGGGTGACCAGGAGGTCGTAGCCGGGTCGGCGCCCGCCGCCGGTGCCCTCCTCGTCGTGGTTCCACCAGGCGGCGACCCGCCGGCACCACGCGTGCAGCGCGGCGAGCCCGTCGAGGTAGGCGACGGCGGACACGTCCCTGCCGTGTCCGCCGAGCGCCCAGTTGTCCTGGTCGAGATCGTCGGCGGTGAGCGGACGGCCGATCGCCCGGCCCCAGCGCACGATGTCGAGGTACTGGAACACCGGCATCAGGACCTGCGCCTCGGCCGGCGGCTCGTCGAGGGCGGCCGGGCGGGCGACCTCCACGATGTGCCCGAGCTCGTCGAGCAGCCCGGCGGTCGCCGTGACCGCCGCGACGACCTCCGGGTCGAGGGTGCGGGACGGGTGGTCGAGCTGGACACCGACGCGCAGCCGGCCGACCGGCGCGCCGACCTCGTGCGTGTACGGGCGCGTCGGCGGCGGTGCCGTGTACGGGTCACCGGGGGCCATGCCGCCGACGGCGTCGAGGATGCCGGCGATGTCGCGGACGGAGCGGGTGAGGGCGGACTCGTGCGTCATGCCGGCCCACGCCTCGCCGATCTCCGGGCCGAGCGAGATCCGCGCCCGGGTCGGCTTCAGCCCGACCAGGCCGGTCGCGCTGGCCGGGATGCGGACCGAACCGCCCCCGTCGTTGGCGTGGGCCGCCGGCACCATGCCGGTCGCGACGGCGACGGCGGAGCCACCGCTGGAGCCGCCGGGCGACCGGGTGAGGTCCCACGGGTTGCGGGTGGGGCCGTACGAGTCCGGCTCCGTCGTCGTCCACGCGCCGATCTCGGGTGTGTTGGTGCGACCGACGAGCACGAACCCGGCCTGCCGCAGCTTCGACACCAGCCAGGTGTCGGCGGGGGCCCGCCAGTCGAGGTCCTTCAGGAACCGGGTGCCGTAGTGGTAGGGATCGCCCTCGCTCTGCTGGAACAGGTCCTTGACGGCGAAGGGCACCCCGGCGAACGGCCCCGTCGGGCCACGCGCGGCGACCGTGCGCGCCTTCTCGAAGCTCGTGTGGATGAACGCGTTGACCTCGGGGTTCAGCCTCTCGATCCGCCCGATCGCGTGCTCGACGAGCTCCCGGGCGCTGATCTCACCCGAGCGTACGAGCTGGGCCTGCCCGGTCGCGTCGAGCCAGGTGACGTCGTCCATGGTGTCCTTTCGCCGGGCCGGCGCCGCCGGCTCGGTCCTGCCGGCGTGGGGTCACCGCCCGGCACAGCGTCGTCCCCACCGGTCGGCCCGACAAGGAGTTCCGGCCGGGCCGGCGGCACTGCCTAGGCAGCGTCGAGGCACGGTCCACCGAGGGCTGTCCGTCCTCGTAGGCTGCCTCGTGATGACCGGCCCGACCCGTCCCCGCCCGGTGCTCGCCCGGCGGCTCGAGACCGCCGCCTGGCGGCACCGGCTGACCGTCGTCCGGGCCCCCGCCGGCTGGGGCAAGTCCCGCGGGCTGGACGGCTGGATCGCCTCGTCGTCGCGGCGCGACCGGATCGTCCGGGCCGACCTCGACCCGTGGTGCGCCGACCCGACGGCGTTCTGGGCCCGGGTGACCGAGGCGCTGGCCGAGGTCGACGACCGGGTCGCCGCGTTGCCCCCGCCACCCGCCGGGACGACCGACCGCCGGGCGTGGCTGGCGGCCCTGGCCGCCGTGGGCCGGGACGCACCGGCGGACGTCGTGCTGGTCCTCGACGCCTTCGAGCACGCCGACACCCCGACCGTCTGCGCGGACCTCGGCCTGCTCCTGCACGGACGCTCCCGGGTACGGCTCCTGCTCGCGGGCCGTACCCGACCAGGTTTCGCCCTCGCGCGCCTACGCGCGGCGGGCGTGCTCGCCGAGATCGGCGTCGAGGACCTCGCCTTCGCGGACCACGAGGCACGCGCGCTGCTCGACGGCGCGCCCACCGGCCACGTCGAGGACACGGTCCGGCGCGCGGAGGGCTGGCCGGTCGCCCTGTGGTTCGCCGCCGCGCAGCCAGCCCAGCGACTCGGCGGCGACCACTCCCACCTGTACGACTACGTGGTCGAGGAGGTCCTCGACCCGCTGCCAGCCGCCACGCGGCGGTTCCTGCTCGACACCGCCGTGCTCGACCGGCTGGGCGGCCACCTCTGCGACGCCGTCACCGGCGGCGGGGGCGGCGCGGCACACCTGGCCCGCCTCGACCGGGAGGGCGTCTTCGTCGTGCCGCTCGACCGGCGTCGCGCCTGGTTCCGGTACCACCGCCTGTTCCGGGAGGCGCTGTGCCGGGCGGCGACGCTCGACGGCGTGGACCTCGTCCGGGCCCACCGGCGGGCCGCCCGGTGGTTCGTCGACCACGGCATGCCGGACCACGCGGTGGCGCACCTGCTCGCGGCCGGTGACGGGGTCGACGCCGGCAACCTGATCGCGACCGCGTACTGGCGCATGCTCGACACCGGCCACACCTCGACCGTGCTCGGCTGGCTCGACCGGCTGCCCCCGGAGCACCTGCGCGCCGACGCCCGGCTCCTGCTCGCGCACGCCTCGGCGAGCCTCTACGCGGGCCGTACCGGGGACGTGCACCGGGCCCTCGCCCTCGCCGCGGCGGCGCCACACCGGGCGGGCGCGCTGCCCGACGGGCTGCCGTCGGTCGACGCCGGCATCGCCCTCGGCCGGGCCACCCTCGCCGCGTTGCGGGGCGACGTCGGCGGGGCGGTGCGCGGGGCGCGGCGGGCCCACGCGATGCACGGGCCGGAGCACGTCACGCAGCGGGCGAACTGCGAGATCATCCTCGCCGGGCTGGCCTACTACGCCGGCACCGACGCCGACGCCGAGTTCCGGCTGACCGCGATCGTGCGGTCGGCCACCCCGATGCGCAACACCGTCGCCGAGGTCGCCGGGCACGCGATGCTCGCCCGCGTCCGTGCCGACCGGGCCGACCTCGGGGCGGCCCGGGAGCACCTCGCGCGGGCCGACGCCCTGCTCGGGTCCCGGTTCGCGGTCGCGCCGTTCGCGGCGCGGGTGCTGGCCCTGTGCCGCGCCGTGGTGGACCACCGGTCGGGCGCCCTCGAGGCGGCGGTGACCGGGTACACGCAGGCCCGCGACCTCTCGATCGCCGCCGCGGACCGGATCACCGCCGCCGACGCCGTCCTCGGGCTCACGGAGGTGGCGCTCGACACCGGCCGGGCGGAGGTCGCCCGGTGCTGGTTGGGGGAGGCCGCGCTGCTCCTCGACGGGTGCGCCGACCCGGGGCGCCGGCTGCGGGCCCGGCAGGCGGCGTTGAGCAGGCGACGCGCGACGCAGGCGGCGGCGGACCCGACCGCCGGTGGGCTGCTCACGGCCCGGCAGGCGGCGATCCTCCGGGCGGTGGCGCGCGGCCGCTCCGACGCCGCCATCGCGGTGGAGCTGGGCGTGAGCGTGCGGACCGTGCACGCCCACCTCCGGGGGATCAACGCGCGCCTGAAGGTCCACTCGCGATCCGCTGCTGTCGATGCCTACCGGGCGGCCGGCGGCCCCGCCTGACCGGCTCGACCCCGCCCGCGGTGGCGGCCGTCCGACAGCCGTTGCCCGCACGTCGGCTGCCGGGTCGGAGGGGCTCCGGCACCGCTGCGAACAGTGACCGTGTCGCCGCCCTGAGCACTGCAAAAAACCTGCAAACACTAGGTCTTGCAATCTCGGAAAACGCTTTCCTACCATTGGGTTACATTGATGTTTCATTGTGGGGTCAGGCGGGAGTGCATCGAGCGGCGTCACTGGCGAGTGCGGGCCGGAGGGCGGTGTCCGCGCCGCTACCACAGCAGGGGAGAGACTGATGAGACGCAAACCGTTCGGGGTGGACACCGCCGGCGCGCTCGACGCGGTCCCCGCCCCGACGACCACCCCGGCCGCCGCCACGACGGGGCGGCCGAGCCGTCACCGACCCCACGCACGTCCCGGATCGGGGTCCCACCGCGCCGCCCACCGCCGGGTCACCGGCGACGACTCCTCGTAGTCGCCGACGCCGTGGCGGGCGCGCGTTGCGCCGGCTCCGGCGACCATCGTCCGGGGTGACGCCCGCGCTCGGGCGGCCCCGGTGCACGCCAACTTCACCGCTGCGGTCCACCGCGGCAGCTCCCACCTGCCCTCC
>NZ_LRQV01000207.1 GCF_001567585.1 Micromonospora rosaria | reverse complement strand
CCGGCCCGTCCGCTCCCGGTCGGGGCGGGCGGGTGGGGGAGTCAGCAGTGCCGGAGCTTGTCGACCAGGTGGGTGAGCTGGGCGTCGTCGGCCGCCGTGTCCAGGGCCTGGTGCAGCACCCGCTGGTAGACCCGGCGGGCCCGGGCGACCAGGGCCCGGCCCGCCGGGGTGATCTGGGTGTAGACGCCACGCCGGTCGGTCGCGCACATGTACCGCTCGGTCAGCCCGGCCTTCTCCAGCCGGGCGACGAGGCGGCTCAGCGAACTCTGGTTGAGCGGGATGGCGGCGGCGAGGACCTGTTGCCGCAGGTGGCCGTCGTCGTCGGAGGCGTCCAGGGTGGCCAGGGCGATGTACTCCGACAGGGAGAGCGCGAACTTCTCCTGGAGGGCGTGTTCGAGCGTCTCGTTCACCTGCCACTGCAGCAACCGCAACTCGTGCCACCGCGCGCCGATCTCGTCCGTGGCGGCGGGCTGAGCAGCGGACACTTCCCGAGGCATGGTCGACCCCCTCTCGGGAAGCCTGTCACACCGGGCAGGGACACGCAACCAATTCCAACTTATGCTTTGAAGTATTATGCACGTGCATGTAAATTGAGGCTGTCACCACGGAGAGACACCGTGCCTGCACTCAAATCGTGGAGCCCGACATGTCAAGCAGCACCACCGCGACCAAACCCCGCATGCCCATCGCCCTCTACGCGCTGACCGTCACCGCCTTCGGCATCGGCACCACCGAATTCGTGATCATGGGACTGCTGCCCGAGGTGGCCCGGGACCTGTCGGTCAGCATCCCCTCCGCCGGCCTGCTGGTGACCGGCTACGCGCTCGGCGTCGTGGTCGGCGCACCCACCCTGACGGCCCTGACCGCCGGCATGGAACGCAAGCGCCTGCTGCTGATGCTGGTCGTGATCTTCATCCTGGGTAACGTCCTGTGCGCCGTCGCCTGGAGCTACTCGGTGCTGATGACGGCCCGGGTGATCACCGCGTTCGCGCACGGGGCGTTCTTCGGCGTCGGCTCCGTCGTGGCCACCCGACTGGTGCCCAAGGACCGGCAGGCCGCCGCCATCGCCATCATGTTCACCGGCTCCACCCTGGCCAACATCCTCGGCGTCCCCGCCGGCACGCTGCTCGGCCAGAACTTCGGCTGGCGGTCCACGTTCTGGGTGGTGGCCGTGCTCGGCGCCATCGCCGCCGTCGGCACCCTGCTGCTCGTCCCCAAGGTCGAGAACCACGCCCCGTCCAGCTTCCGGATCGAGGTCCGGGCCCTGGCCCGCCGGCAGGTCCAACTCGCGCTGCTGATGACCGTGCTCGGGTACGGCGGCGTCTTCACCGCCTTCACCTACATCGCGCCGCTGCTGACCGACGTGACCGGCTACAGCGCCAGCTCGGTCGGGCTGCTGCTCGTCCTCTTCGGCGCCGGCCTCTTCCTCGGCAACATCCTCGCCGGCAAGGCCGCCGACCGGGCGCTCATGCCCACCCTGTACACCGTCCTCACCCTGCTGGCCCTGGTCCTCGCCGCGCTGACCCTGGCCAGCCACGACAAGCTCGCCATGGCGGTGGTGATGTTCCTGCTCGGCGGCGCCGCGTTCGGCACCGTGCCACCGTTGCAGATGCGGGTCCTCTCCGAGGCCGGCGACGCCCCGGCCGTGGCCAGCGCCTCCAACATCGCCGCGTTCAACCTCGGCAACGCCGGCGGCGCGTTCCTCGGCGGCCGGATCATCGCCGGCGGCCTCGGGCTGCCCGCCCTGGGCTGGGTGGCCGCCCTCGTCACCCTCAGCGGACTCGCCGTCGCCGTCTACTCCGGCAGCCTCGACCGGCGCCGCGACACCAGCCACCTGGCCGGCGCCGCCACCACCGGTGCGACCAGCCGATGACCACCGAGCTCACCCCACCACGCGTCGCGGGCCGGCACCGGCACCCGGCCCTGGCCCGCCTCTGCGGGGCCGACCTGCTGACCCTCGGCCTGGAACTGCCACTGGACAACGACTGGCACCGCCTCGCCACCCACACCCGGCTGCCGTCCGACGGCCCGCCCGGCGTGCCGGACATGAGCCGGCACGCCGAGTACGCCCGGCTGGCCGACACCTCCGGCTTCGCCGCGCTGTGGCTACGCGACGTCCCGCTCTACGACCCCCAGTTCGGCGACGCCGGCCAGGTCTTCGACCCCTTCCCGTACCTGGGCTACCTGGCCGGCGTGACCCGACGGGTCGTGCTGGGCACCGCGGCGATCGCCCTGCCCCTGCGCCATCCGCTGCACGTCGCGAAGATGGCCGCCACCATCGACCGGCTCTCCGGCGGACGGCTGCTGCTCGGCGTCGCGACCGGCGACCGGCCGGTGGAGTTCCCCACCTTCGGCGTCGACGTCGACACCCGCGCCGAACGGCTGCGCGACGGGGTCCGGGCGATGCGCCAGGCCTGGCGCTCCGGCACCGAGGCCGGCCCCGGCCAGGTCCGACTGCTCCCGACCCCCACGTACGACGACGCCGTGCCGCTGGCCATCGCGGGCCGGGGCGGGCAGGACCTCGCGTGGATCGCCGAGCACCTCGACGCCTACGTCACCTACCACCGCGCGCCGGAGCAGATGCGGCCGGTGGTCGGCCAGTGGCGGGAGGCCACCACCGCACCACACGACAAACCCCTGTTCACCACCATGGTGATCGACCTCGACGAGAATCCCGGCGCCCCCACCCGCCCGATCCGCTTCGGCGCGCACCTGGGCCGCCACGCCCTCGTCGGGTACCTGCGCGGCCTCGCGGACGCGGGCGTCACCCACGTCGCCCTCAACCTGCGGCCGAGCCGCCGCCCGGTCGACGAGGTCATCCAGGAACTGGCGGCGGAGGTCCTGCCGCACTTCCCGACCCCACCCGGCGACCACGGTGCCGGATCGGCGGGTGCCGGAGGCTAGCCGGGCCGGGCGAACCGACCGGTCCCCACGGGTCAGTCGCCCGGCACGTGCGACCCGGGCTCCGCACCGTCGGGGCCCGGTCCGTCCGGGAGGGCCGCCGCACGCCGGCCCTCCCGGGCGTACGCCTCGGCCTGGATGCGGTACAGGGTGGCGTACCGGCCGCCGGGGACGGCCAGCAACTCCTGGTGGGTGCCCACCTCGACGAGCCGACCCCGGTGCAGGGTGAGAATGAGATCCGCGCCGGTGACGGTGGAGAACCGGTGCGACACGATCACCGTGACGGCGTGGGTCCGGGCCGCCGCCCGACGGGACCGTTCCATCTGCCGGTCGAAGATCTCCTGTTCACTGGGCGCGTCGAGGGACGCGGTCGGCTCGTCCAACAGGAACAGCAGCGGCGCCGGGCGCATCGCGGCGCGGGCCAGCGCGGTCTTTTGCCACTGCCCCTCGGACAGGTCCACACCCCCGAACGCGGCGTCCAGTTCGGTATCCAGGCCGTCCGGCAGCCGGTCCACCAGGCCCGTGGCGTCGACCTCCCGCACCGCCGCCGTGATCCGCCCACGGTCCTCGATCCGGGGCAGGTCACCGAGGCCGACGTTTTCCCCGAAGCGGGTGGGGAACCGGCCGAAGTCCTGGAAGGTGGCGCTGATCCGGGCCCGCCACGGCCGGGTGGCCACCTCGTCCAGCGGTACCCCGTCGACCAGGATCCGGCCGCTGTCCGGCCGGTACATCTTGCCCAGGAGCTTGACCAATGTGGTCTTGCCCGAGCCGTACTCGCCGACCAGCGCCACCACCGCCCCGGCCGGCAGGTGCACGCTGACCTCGGCCAGGGCCGGCCCGGTCGCACCCGGGTAGTGGTAGCCGACCCCCTCGAAGGTGATCCCGTGGCGCAGCCGCTGCGGCGCCGGGGCCGACCCGTCGGCCCGCTCCCGCTCCGCGCGGACGTAGTCGCGCAGCCACAGGTACGGCTCGATGACCCGACCGGCGGCGGCGACGTTCGTGGTGTACCGGACCCCGGTGTGCACCGACTGCCGCAGCGCGGCGGCGACGGTGACGGCGAGGACCAGGTCACCGGCCGAGCCGGTACCCCGGGCGGCCTGGTACACGACCAGGGCGAGCGCGGCGCCGAAGCCGGCGGTGAACAGCAGCCAGCCCGCCGTCCGCCAGCCGGCGGCGACCAGGTGCGCGCGGAACCGTACCCGCATGGCCTCGTCCCAGGCGGCGGCCTGCCGGCGGGCCACCGCCGCGCCCGCACCCGCGACCCGGATCTCCTTGCCGCCGGCCGGGTCGGTGGCCAGGTCGAACAGGTGCCGCTGCCGGCGGAACGGCTCGGCGGTGGCGAGGTCGGCCCGGATGATCGCGTTGTTCCCCCGCTGGTCGAACCAGAGCGGCACGGCGGCGAAGGCCAGCAGCCACAGCAGCCACGGGTTGACCGTGCCGAGGAGCAACAGCATGACGGTGAGCTCCAGCACCGCGAAGAGGACACCGTTGGCCGACCAGAGACTCAGCACGATCTCCCAGCCGGCGTTGCGGACCAGGGTGAGCCGGTCGGCGACGTCGGTGCGCTCCAGGTGTTCCAGGCCGTCGAGCGTGGTGATGTCGCGGTGGATCCGCGGGTTGAGGTCGAGGACGGCGACCTTGCCGATGAGGATCCCGGCGGTGTGCGAGTCCAACGCGCCGAGCACGATCCCCGCCGCCCCGGCCACCCCGGCGCCGGCCGCACCGGCGACCGCGCTGCCGACGTCACCACGGATCATCGCGTCCACGGCGACCCGCAGGGCCAGGGCGCCACCGACGACCGTGGCGGCCATCCCGGCCGGGATCACGAACTGCATCGCGGTGAGGACCGGGGCCCGGCGCCAGGACAGGACCAGCAGGTCGACCCAGAGCAGCAGGTACCGCCGGTACCGGTGGGTGGGGTGCGCGGCGGTCCGGGCGTCGCCGGCCGGCGGGTGGCCGCTCACCCGTGCCCCCCACCGGTCGGCACGCCGGCCGCCGCCGGACCGGGTGCCGTTCTGGTCGCCGATCCGGCCGGTGGGTCGGCGGGTGGACCCTCGGGCGGCTCGCCGGGCGGAGCGGCCTGCGCGTCGGCGGCGAACCGGCGGGCCTGGATGGCGAACAGGTCGGCGTACCGGCCCCCGAGGGCGATCAACTCGTCGTGGTCGCCGCTCTCGGTGATCCGGCCACCGTCGAGCAGCACGATCCGGTCGGCCTGGCGGACCGTGGAGAGGCGGTGGGAGATCAGCACCACGCTCGCCCCGCCCCGGTTCGCGGCCAACCGGTGGAAGACCTCGAACTCGGTACGGACGTCCAGGTGCGCGGTCGGCTCGTCGAGCACCAGCAGGTCGGCGCCCATCCGGACGGCGTAGTGCGCGCGGGCCAGCACGACCTGCTGCCACTGGCCACCGGACAGGTCCACCCCGCCGGTCGCGGTCCGGGCCAGCGGGGTGTCCCAGCCCGCCGGCAGCCGCTCCAGCACCGGCGCGAGCCCGGCGTCGGTGGCGGCGGCGGCGAGAGCGGCCGGGTCCGGTGGGAGGTCACCCCGACCGAGGACGACGTTGTCCCGGGCGGGCAGGTGGTACCGGACGAAGTCCTGGAAAACGATGGCCAGCCGGCGTCGCCAGGCCGTGGCCCCGAGCGTCGCGACGTCCACGCCGTCGGCGGTGATCCGGCCCTCGTCCGGTTCGTACAGCCCGGCGAGGAGCTTGATCAGGGTGGACTTGCCGGCGCCGTTGAGGCCGACCACGGCGAGCAGCTCACCGGGGCGGATCTCCAGGTCCAGGCGGTCGAGGACCGGCCGCCCGATGCCCGGGTAGCGGAACGAGACCTGCTCGAACCGGACCAGCGCCGGCCCGGCCCGGCGTACCGGCTGGCCGGCGCGGGCCGTGCCGTCCACACCGTTCGCCGGGGCCGTGCCGTGGCGGGCGGTGCCGGTGGAATCCGGGTCGGCGGTCGGGGCCGGGGCATGCTGAGCCGGGGCGGGCAGCCGGTCGGCGAGGTCGACCGTGGCGCGTAGGCAGCCGGCGGCGGAGACGGCCACTCGCAGGTCCTCGCTCCAGCCCAGCGCCTGGAAGATCGCCACGCTGCTGGCCAGCACCGCCGTGGCGGCGACGACCCGGTCCGCGCCCGCGCCGGCCGCGCCGGCCGCGACCACCGCGTAGCCGGCGACCAGGGGCACGCCGACCAGCAGCAGTTGACCGGCCTCGCGGGGCATCGCCCGGGTCAGCGACGCCCAGACGGGGGCGTCCATGGCCAGGGCGTGCCGCTGGATCCGCGCGGTCAGCCAGTCCCCGAGGTCGTACACGCGGATGTCCTTGCCCTCGGCCGGTGAGGTCGCCGCGTGCTGCCACCGCTGGTTGCGGGCCCCGTCAACGGTCCCGGCCCGCCAGGTGGCGATGCCTGTTGCCGCTTCGCGCTGCCGGATCACGCCGTTGACCAGGGCGGGCAGCAGCAGCGCCGGGACCAGCCACCCGGCGTAGCGGGCCAGCACCAGGCAGGCGCCGGCCACCCCGATCAGGCTGGCGGCCAGCCGGAGACCGGCGACCGCGCCCGCGCCGGGGGTGTGCTCGGTCCAGTTCTCCGGGTCCGCGCGGGAGGCCCGGATCAGGGCCCGGACCTGCGGGTCCTCCAGCGGCGCGATGGTCGTCCCGGCGGCGGCCAGGCCGGCGACCCGGGCCCGGTGGGCGCCGTCGACGCGGGCCGTGGCCAGGAACGCCAGTGGTGCCGCCACGGTGTCCACGACGTGGCCGAGCAGCAGCACCAGGACGAAGGCGAGCAGCGGCAGCGCCATCACCGACAGCGGCGCGTCGGTGGGGACGGCGGTCTGGATCCGGCCGACCAGGTGCGCCATCGCGACCGCGCTGGCCGGCGGCAGCAGGGCGCCGAGGACGAGCAGCAGGGCCAGGGCGGCCGTCAGCGGGGTCCGGGCCGCGCGGAGCGCGCCGGCCAGCAACCGGACGTCGGTCAGGAGCGCCACCGGTGCCTCCTCGTCGTGCGGTGGACGGTCACGGTCGGGGTGGTCCCTGCTCGGCCCACGACCACGCCTGCCGGGGGTCGCGGCGCCACGGGTCGAAGGACTCCAGCCACCAGGTGGCACCGGCGGCCCGGTACCCGGCGGCCAGGTCGCGGGCGCGCGGCAGGTCGTCCGGCGGCAGCCGGCCGGGCACCGCGACCGTCCAGTCGACCGGCCGGGCCGGCACGGCGGCCGGACGGCCGGCGGCGGCAGCAGGCCCGGCGGCAGCAGGCCCGGTGGCGGCCGGGCGCCCGGTGGCGGCCAGGATGGCGTCGAGTTCCGCCCGGTCCGGTCCGCGCAGCCCGCCGCCGGGCTCGCGGACCATCGGGACCACGCCGTCCCAGCGGGCCGCCCGGGCCAGCGGGGTACGGCTGCGGGCCGGCCAGGTGGCGGCGACCCAGACCGGGATCCGGGGACGCTGCACCGGCGGCGGCAGGAACGTGACCCGGTCCAGCCGTACCCGCTCGCCGTGGTGGCTGATCTCCTCGCCGCTCCACAGTCGCTCTAGAACCGTCAGCGACTCGTCGACCTGCCGGGCCCGGGTGGCGAGGTCCGGGTCGAGGCCGAAGGCGGCGAAGTCGGTGTCGGCGCTGGCACCGAGGCCCACGCCGAGGACCAGCCGGCCACCGGAGAGGTGGTCGAGGGTGGCGGTCTCGCGCGCGACCTTCCAGGGGTGCCGCTGGGCCAGGGGGGTGACCAGGGGGCCGCTGCGGATCCGCCGGGTGCCGGTCAGCATCGCCGTGACGGCCGTCCAGGTGTCGACCAGCGGCAGCCGGGTCGCCCGGTCGAGCAGCAGGTGGTCCCAGAGGAACACCCCGTCCCACCCGGAGTCCTCGGCGGTGCGGGCGAACCGCAGCAACCGGACGGGGTCGGCGTAGTAGCCGGCGTTGGGCAGCAGCAGACCGAACCGGAGCCCGTCGCCGGCCGGCTCGGCCGCCGGTAGCGGCCCGGCGGTGTGGGGCTCGGCCGCCGGCAGCGGCCCGGCGGTGATCGGCTCGGCCGCCGGCAGGAGGCCGGCACCGGTCGGCTCGGCCGCCGGCAGTGGGCCGGGCGGCGGGCCGGTGGCGGTCACCGGGCGTCCCGCTCGGGCGCCGGGCCGGCCGCGAGGATCCGCCGGGCGGCCT
>NZ_LRQV01000206.1 GCF_001567585.1 Micromonospora rosaria | reverse complement strand
GCCCGCACCGCCGGCGGGGTCGCGGGTCCCGGGGCGGTGGGGGAGCCGCCGGGCCCGGTCGGGCTGCCGCCGGGCACGGCCAGGCCGACGGCGGCGACCGCGACGAAGGCCACCGCCGGCCAGATGGCCGGGTCCGCGTTGGGGCCCACCACGTAGAGGGCCCCGGCGAAGAGCGCCGCCGGGGGCAGGTAGCCGAGCAGGACCCGGCCGGCCCGCAGCGCCACCTCGGCGGCGGCGAGGCCGGCCAGCCAGGCGGCGACCAGCGGCACCAGCACGGTGTCGGGGGTGGGTTCGACCGGGATCATCGCGGTGAGCAGCCGGGGGATGGCGTTGCGGGCGGCGTCGGCGGTCACCTCGGCGAGCCCGCCGGGCAGGTCGGCGGCGTGGGCGGCGAGCCGCACCGACCACAGCGTGTACCCGGCCAGGGCCGCCACCGACACCGGGGCGACCAGCCAGGACCGCAGGCGGCGGGCGGCGACGCTCACCAGGACCGAGCCGGCCGCCGCGCCGACGACGAGGCGGGTCAGCAGGTCGTCGGCGTACACCCGGCTGAGGACCGTCCCGGCGAGGGCGACCAGCGCGACCAGGACCAGTGGCAGCACGGCGGCCCGCAGCAGCCGCCCGACCCGCGACCCGCGCGCCGGGCCCGCAGGGTCCGGCGCGGCCCGCGTCGTCTCCGGTCCCGTCGCGTGCGGCGGTGCGGTGTGCGGCGTGGGTGTCGCGTCCGGTCCCGTCCCGTGCGCCGGTGCGACGTCCGGGGGGTGGGCGCCGGTCGGCGGGCCGCCGGTCACCACCGGCGGATCCCGTCCCACTCGGCGGCGAACGCCGCGCCGTCGGCGGCGTCGAGCACCACCGGCCCGGTCGCCGGGGCCGCCGACGGTTCCCGCGCGCCGAGCACCCCCACCACCACCGACGGGTACGCGCCGCGCAGCGCGCCGACCAGGCCGAGGTCGGCGCGGCCACCGGGGCCGGTGAGGACGACGAGGGTGTCGCCGAGGCGGTCCTGGCGCAGCCGGGAGGTGGCGGTGCGCAGCGCTGCCGCGCCGTCGCCGGTGGCCAGCTCGACGGCGGCGAGCCGGTCCAGCGGCCCGCCGCCGCCCGGCAGGGCCGTCGGGGCGTCGGCCGGGGCGGTGGTGTCCGGGCTCCCGGTGGGTGGGTCGGTGTCGGGCAGGCCGCTGGCCTCGGGGGCCACCAGCAGCAGGGTGACCGGCAGGTCGGCCCGGTGCGCGGCGGTGACCACCGACGCCGCCGCCTCGCAGGCCGACTCGAAGGACTCGGCGACCCCGTCGACGCGGTCCGGGTGCGCGGCGGCCCGGTTGTCGAGCAGCACCACCAGGCGGGGCAGGCTGGTGTCGACGTTCTCCCGGACCATCAGCTCACCGACCCGGGCGCTGGTGCGCCAGTGCACCCGGCGCAGTTCGTCGCCGACCACGTACTCCCGCAGCGAGTCGAAGGTGATGGAGCCGTGCGGGACGCCGTCGACCCGGCCGTCGAGGCTGCGTCCCGCCCCGGTGGGGGTGGCGGTCA
Organism: Micromonospora rosaria; assembly: GCF_001567585.1. Lineage (GTDB taxonomy): Bacteria > Actinomycetota > Actinomycetes > Mycobacteriales > Micromonosporaceae > Micromonospora > Micromonospora rosaria. The sequence continues at coordinate 6,697 of NZ_LRQV01000206.1, read as the reverse complement.
GCGGGTGGACACGGGGGTGCACCCAGACCGGCACCGTGCCGCCGTACGGGCGGGCCAGGCAGACCAGGCCGAGGGGGTCGCGGCGGGTCACCCGCAGCGGGCCCACCGGCACCACGCCCCGGCGGCTGGTGGGCACGTCGTAGCGGACCTCGGTGTCGCGGCCGGGTCGCAGCCGCAGCAGGGGGACGGGCACGGTGGTGGTGCCGCAGCGGTCCTCGGCGAGCAGGTTCGCCGAGCGCAGCCGGCCGGCGTTGCGCACGGTGAGGGTCATGGTCGCCGCCTCGCCCCGGGTGACCCGGTCGGGGTCGGCGTGGCGGGACACCGCGAGCCGGGGCCGCCAGGCTGCCGTGGCCAGCGCGTAGCCGACGGCGAGAGCGGCCGCCGCGCCGAGCAGCGTCAGCTCCGGGTACGCGAAGCGGAGGCCGGCGCCGAGCAGCAGCGCGGCGGCGGCGAGCAGCCCGGCGCCCCGGGCGGTGATGCCCACGCCGCCGGTCAGCCCCGCGCCGGGGCCGGTTGCCCCGAGGGCAGCGGCACCGGCACCGACGCCACCGCCTGGCGCAGCACCTCGGCGGCGCTCATGCCACGGACCTGCGCCTCGGGGGTGAGCAGCAGCCGGTGGGCGAAGACCGGCTCGGCGAGGGTCTTCAGGTCCTCGGGCATGATCCAGCCCCGGCCGTCGATGAGCGCGTACGCGCAGGCGGCGCGGGTCAGCGCGATGACGCCCCGAGGGCTCACCCCGACCCGCACGTGCGGGTGGGTGCGGGTGGCGGCGGCCAGGCGCACCGCGTACCCGTAGAGGGGTTCGGCGATGTGCACCCGGCGGGCCATGGTGACCATCTCGCCGACGGTGGCGGTGTCGGTCAGCGCGGTCAGCGCCTCGGGGGAGCGGACGGTGGCCCCGCGCAGCACCTCCACCTCGACCGCCTCGTCGGGGTACCCCACCGACAGTTTCACCAGGAACCGGTCGAGTTGCGCCTCGGGCAGCCGGTAGGTGCCGTCCATCTCGACCGGGTTCTGGGTGGCGACGACCAGGAACGGCTGCGGGACGGGGTGGCGGACGCCGTCGACGGTGACGGTGCGTTCCTCCATCACCTCCAGCAGCGCCGACTGGGTCTTCGGGGAGGCCCGGTTGATCTCGTCGGCGATGACGATGTTGGCGAAGACCGGGCCGGGGTGGAACTCGAAGCCCCGGGTGGCCTGGTTGAAAATGGTCACCCCGACCACGTCCGAGGGGAGCAGGTCGGGGGTGAACTGGATGCGTCGCCACTCGCCCCGCACCGTCGCGGCGATGGCCCGGGCCAGGGTGGTCTTGCCGACCCCGGGGACGTCCTCCAGCAGGACGTGGCCCTGGGCGAAGAGCGCGGTCAGCGCCAGCCGGACCACCTGCGGTTTGCCCAGCACCACCGAGTTGACGTTCTCGGCCAGCCGGGCGGCGAGGGCGGCGAAGCCCTGCACCTCCTGCTGGCTGAGCGGCTCGTGCGTGTTCACGGTGGGTCAGGGCTCCTTGCCTGGTCGGTCAGCAGGTCGGCAGGCTGTTGATTCTGTCGCCGTCCTCCAGGTTGAGCCAGGCCCACGGAATGTAGTTCTTCCCGTCGTAGTTGACCTGCACCCACCAGGTGCTGCGCTTGTTGTCGTTGTAGACGTAGGCGTACACCTCTTCGCCCTGCCGCTTGCAGAACGCCTGCAGCCGGGTGCCGGGCCGGGCCCAGCCGACCTGCCGGTCGTTGTCCTGCCGGGGCACCGAGAAGACCTCGTTGCCGTTGCGGCCGTCACGGTCCTGGTCGCAGTAGGTGCGCTGCTCGGGCTTGTCGCCGTTGACGCAGGTGGCGATGCCGTACATGGCCTCGGTGCGCTGCCGGCGGGTGGCGGTGCCCTCCCCGGCGGCGTTGGTGGCGGTGACCGTGACCGTGTACGCCGTGTCCGGGGTCAGGTTTGGCACCGACAACCGGGTGCACGCGCCCGACACCGTCGGCTCGCCCGGGGTGCTCACCGTGCAGGTGGCCTGCCCGCCGCCGGCGTCCACGGTGAACGACACCGTGACCGAGGTGGCCGTCGCCGACGACCCGGTCACCGTGACCCGGGGCGGCGCGACCGTCCGGGCCGACGCGGTCGCCGCCGGACCCTCGCCGGCCTCGTTGACCGCCTTCACCGCGACCGTGACGTGCTGGCCGTCGCCCAGGCCGTCCAGCGTGGCCTGCGGCTCGGTCACCTCGATGGTGCGGCCACCCACCTCCACCAGGTACTTCGTCACCGGCCGGCCGTTCGCCGGGCCCGGCGCCCACCGGACGGTGACGGTGCCCGGCCGGTCCGGCACGGTCGCCGCGTCCAGCTCGGTCGGCGCGCCCGGCGCGGCGTACGGCACCACCGTGTTGCTGACCGGGGACGCCTCCGACCCGGCGCCCGCCTCGCTCACCGCGATGACGGTGAACGCGTACTGGGTGCCGTACTCCAGCTCACCGGCCGGCACCACCAGCTCCGTCTTCGTCGCCTCACCCACCGGGGCGTTCGCGCCGGCCGAGGTGGCGGTCACCGTGTACCGGGCGACGGCGTTGCCCTGCCCGTCCGCCGCCGGCCAGGTCACCAGCACCGTCCCGTCGGGGCGTTCCTGCGCGGTCACGCTCGCCGGCGGGTCGGGCACCTCGGCGGTGGGGGTGACCGGATTGCTGTTGCGCGACGGCCCGGCGCCCTTGGCGTTCACCGCGTGCACCGTGAACCGGTACGTCTCGCCGTTGGTCAACCCGGTGATCTCCACCGACCGCTGGTTGGCGCCCACCTCGTGCCGCTGGCCGGCGCCCTCCACCACGTACCGGACGATCTGCGCGCCGTTCGCGGCGGCCGGCCGCCAGCTCACCCGGGCCTGCGCGTCGCCGGCCGCGGCGGTGACGTCCCGGGGCGGGCCCGGCTTGGTGACCTTCGGCTTCGGCGGCGGGGGAGGCGGCGGCGGGGCCTCCTCCGGCGGCTCGGCGCCGAGCACGTCGGAGGCGTACTTGTCGACGTCGCGCACCTCGTGCCGGTCGTTGACCACCCGGGCCCGCGCCGAGTCCGGCGCGTTGATGAACAGGTGGTTCTCCCGGACCTCCAGCTCCAGCGGCCCGGACAGGCCCCGGCCGCCCTTGATGGTGTCGACGAGCTGACCGCCGACGTCGAAGGAGTACACCGTCCCGGCGCCCTCGTCGGCGGCGTAGAACCGGTCGGCCCAGGCCACCACCGGACTGAGCCGGTCCCCCCGACCCGGCACCGTGAACTCCCGCACCTGCGCGCCGTCCACCACCAGCACCCGCCGCTGCTCCGGGATGGTGACCGGCACCCGCGACCCACTGGTACGCGCCGGCAGTGTCGCCACCCCGGTCAGCTCCAACGCGTGGCGGGCGGTGGTCCCACCCCGGACGGTCACCAGGTCACCCCGGGTCCGGTCGAGCACCGCGACACCCTCGTCCAGGGTGGAGAGCACCAGCTCGTGGTTGCGGTCCGCGACCTCGTAGGTGGCCACCCGCTTCGGGCTCAGACCCTCACCGGCCGCCCCCGGCGTCGCCGGCAGGTCGGCGGCGGTGACCGCCGACACGGTGCCCTCGCTCGGGACGGCGATCCACAGCCGGCCCTCCCCGTCGAACGTGCCGCCGGTGATCCCCGGCGGGTACCGCACCGGCTCACCGACCGGGGCGAGCGAACGGGGGTCGAGCTGCCGGACCACGCCCTGCACCGCGTCCACCACGAACGCGGCGTCCTCCTGCAACGCCACGCTGACCCCGAGACCGGGGGTGGTCCGGGTGGTGGCGGTGATCTGGAGAGTGGCCAGGTTCAGCGAGCTGACCTGCCCGGTGTGCAGGTCCCGCAGGATGAGCTGCCGGTCGGTCTGCACCACCTGCATCGGGTGGCGGCGGGTGTTCGGCACCTCGACCCGGGTGTCCACCCGGGCGGTGATGCCGTTGACCCGGGCCATCTCCCCACGCGTCGAACTCCACAACCAGGAGGAGGCGTCGTAGCTGGCCACCGCGTTGTCGGCGGCACCGAGCCCGAGGACCGTCAAACCCATCGCGGCGAGCAGCGCGCCCACCGTGCCGAGGGTGATGAAGCCGCCGCGCATCCGCCGGCCGCGGCGGGAGCCGGCCGTCCCGACGGCCCCGCCGTCGTCGATCGTGGCCACAGCCGACCGCCTCCCCGTGTCGTCCGTCGTGGCGGAGGAACCCGTGTGGTGGCGGTCCGACCCGCCCGGAGCCGGGTGCCATCATATGGGGCGCTTCGGCGCGGGGAAACCCGCACCGTCCGGCCCCGGACACCCAGCGTGCACGCTGGACGGACGTCGACCGGCCACCCTGGACGGCTCCGTGCGGAGCGCTCCGTGTGCCGACCGTCCACACGTGGTTGACGGCCGGTCGGCCGAGTCGGCGGGGCGGAGCGGTCGGCCGGCTCGACGAGGCGCAGCCACCGGTCAGGTTGACCGGGTGGCGCCGCCGGTCAGGTCGACGGGGTGGAGCGGTCCCGGTTGGTGCAGACCTGACCCGAGGTGGCGAACTCGTCGGTGGAGTACACCGCGAGCACCGTGAAGCAGTAGTCCACCCGCGAGTTCAACCCGTTCACCGTGTAACTGGTCTCGCCCGGGTCGACCGTGGCCATCACCCCGAGGTCCTGCCCGGCCCGGCCACCGGCCACCATGAACGGCACGGTCCCGTTGGTCGGGTCCGACCAGGTGATCGTGATCGTCGTCGCGTCGTCGCGCAGCTCCAGGTCGCCGGGGGGTGGCCCGCTGGTCGCCGGCCCGGCCGCCGTCGGCGCCGAGCCGCCCGCCGGGCCCGGCGTCGCCTCCCGGTTCAACAACACCACGCCCACGCCGACCACCGCCGCGACCGCGACCACCGCCCCGGCGACGGCCACCGCCACCAACGCCCGCCCGCGCCGGCTCTCACCCTCCTCCGGCACCTGCGAGTACCCGGGGTACGTCGGCACCGCCTGCGGCGGCGCAGCCGGAGGCGTGTGGGACGGCGGGACCGGGATGCCGTGGGGCGTCGGCCCGGGTGCCGCGGGGGGCGCCGGCACGGGGGCCGGGTGAGGGGTTGGCGTGGGGGTTGCGTGGGACGTCGGGACGGAGGCCGCGTGGGACGGCGGGACGGTGGCGGTGCCCGGCGGTGGGCCTGGCTGGCCCGGGTACGTCCCGCTCGCGGGGCCGGCCCCGTGGGGCGTGGTGCCGGCGAGGTTTCCTGCTCCGTCCACCGTTCCGGCTGCGCCCTGCGTCCCTGCTGCGACCGGCGGGGCATCGTCCGGCCCGAGGTGTGCCGGGGCTGGCGTCGCCGGGTGGGTCGGCGGCGGTGACGGCTGGTCCGGTCGCGCCGGGTCCGGCGGGTACCCGTCCAGCGACGGGTACGCCGGGGCCGCCGCAGGCGCGCCCGCCGGGGCGGGTGGCACGACCGGGGTCGTGGACGGGGGCTCCGTCCGGAGCGAGGGGAAGGGCTCCGTCCGGTCCTGCACCGGCGGGGCTGGATGCCGGACCGGCCGGTTCGCGTCGGCCAGGTCCCGCTCCGGTCGGCCGGGCAGGTCGTCGCCGCCGAGCCGCCCCGTAATCAATGCACCGGGCGGCGACGGGAACTCCGGTGACCGGTCGGTGTCGTCGTGCGGCCCTGTCGGGCCGGCGGTACTGCTCTCGGTGGGGTGGTCGGTGGCGGAGTCCGGCGGGCCGGCCGGCTGCGGCGGGACGACGCGACCCCACGGCGGCGCGGTCATCCCCCAGGGCGGCACCACCGGCCCCGGATCGGGCACCCCGCCGGCCGGTGGTCCGCTCGACGGCGGTCCGGCTGCCGGTGGTCCGGGCGGTGGTGGCGTGCCGACGGACGGTGGCCCGCTCACCGGCGGCGGGACGAACGGCGGCCCGCTGGTCGGTGGGGCGCTGACCGGTGGGCTGCTCACCGGTGGGGCGCTGACCGGTGCGCGGTGCGCGGGCGGGGCGCTGACCGGTGGGTTGGACGCCGGTGTAGCGCTGCCTACGGGTGGGGCGCTGACCGATGGGCTGGGCGCCGGTGCGGTGCTGCCTGCGGGTGGGGTGCTGACCGGGGAGTTGCCGGCCGGCGCGGGGGCGGTGGGCATCGCCCCGGCGGGCCGGACAGGGGTACCCGGCTCATTCGGGACCAGCGCGCCGATCTGCTGGACCACGATGGTCGGGTTGTCCCACCCGGCCGGCCGCGCCGACGGCTTACCGGGGCGGTCGTCCTGCCGCTGCGATCCGGCGGGCGGGGCGGTCGGACCCGGCGTGGCCACCGGGCCGGGCCCGGTCGCTGGATCGGGTCGGGTTTCGGGGCCTGCCGGTGCCGGCGCGTCGGTCGAGTTGTCCGGGTGCTCCCGACGTTGGGCGGCGTCCGCAGGCGGCGGGACGATCGCCGGCGGAGGAGGCAGGGCAGTCGACGGCCGCGGGCCGGGCTCGGCCGGGGGTGGAAGCGGACGGTCCGGTGGAGCCGGCAGCGGTGCCCCCGTCGATGGCGGCGGGGCGGCGTCGGTCGGTGGTGACAGCGGACTGGGACCCGGCGCTGGCAGTGGGCCGGGGGGTGGCGGCGGAAGGGTGCCTCCCGGCGGCTGCGTGGGCTCCACCGGGTGGCGGGGCGGCGGCACCGCCGTCGTGCCCGGCCCGGCCGGTGCGGTCCCGGCCGTATCCCGGGGGGTGACGGTGGGTGCGGCTGGTGGGGGTGGCAGGGGGCTCGGCTGCCGTGCCGGT
>NZ_LRQV01000205.1 GCF_001567585.1 Micromonospora rosaria | reverse complement strand
GGGCTCGGGGCCGGGCTCAAAGTCCGGAGGCCGCTCGCAGTCGGCGTAGCGGCCCTGGTCGGTTCACCGTCGAGGGCGACGAACTCGCCACCGGAATCTGTCATCACCACGTCCTGGCGCCGGCCGAAAATCAGCGTGCGCATCTGCCGCTCCGGGTGGACGGGTGTTCATCACCGATGGTAACGCACGGTGATGTATGGCTGCCTCTCCTGCTTCCGTTTCCCCTGTCGCTGGCCGATCAACTCGTTGTGCGCGCCGCGGGGTCGGCCTTCCTGGGCCGCTACCGTGGCCAGACTCGCGTGCACACCGAGTCCGACCTACGCGTCTTCCTGCGCTGGTGCGCCGACCATGAACCGCCCCGGATCTTGTAGAGAAGGGAGCCAACTGTTCGAGTTGCCTGGGCGTGGAAGGCGCGTTCCTACTCGCCTACGACGATCGCGTCGAACCCGCGTCCCGGGTTCGTCACGGCGGCGAGCATCCGCGACGCCTCCGGGCGGTCCGGCCAGGCCACCCGGCGGGAGACACCCTCGTCGAAGAACTCGACCACGATTTGACCATGGCTGGTTACCAGGTCCTCGGCGTAGGTGCGCTGCCACCGACACGACGACGCCCGGTCCTGAGAGGCGACGGTGGACATCCGGCGTAGAACGCAAACCGCAGCGTTTTCGCGGACGCCCGCGTGGTTCGGCGGGCTCCTCGCTCTTGTTGCTGGTTGACCCACCCTGAGAGAGCACCCGTCTGCACGTCTGTGGTCGTTCCCGTTGCCATGGGAGGACCTCCACGAGCGGCGCGTCCACCCCCGCCATGGTTCCCTCAACCAGGGTAGGGGTTTTGGCTGCTTCATGCAGCCTAGTCACTCTTTGGGGTGAGATCGGTGGCGGCGGCCTGGATGTCCGACGGGTATGGTGCGGCCTCGGACGGTCGGGGATGGGACCTCCGAGGATGTTCGAGGATGGTGGTCGATGCCCTTACAGGTCGACCTCCAGCACGACTGCAACCTGCGCTGGCGTGATTCAGGGCTTCTAACGGTGGCCATCCCAGTCCCGTGACGACTCAGCAGGCATCGGTGTGTGCATGGGCGATGCCTTGTTCATTCGGCTCCAGGCAGGGGTGGGTGAACCGCAGACCTTCTTGCGTTGTCTCATTCCGGCGCTGAGTGTGCGATTATCGCACTATGGCTGATGGCTGGGACTGGCCGCTCGTCGGTGAGCAGGTACGGCGGGCCCGCCTGTCGTTGGGGATCTCGCAGCAGGATCTCGCGGTGGTGGTGGGGCTGGACCGGACGATGCTGGCCAAGGTTGAGGCGGGCAGCCGTCGTGTGGACGGCTTGGAGCTGGCTCGGCTTTCCAAGGCTCTGAAGGTGTCGATGGAGTACCTGATTCATCCACCGCCAGCGGTGGTGTCCCGACGGACGGCGCCGCTGACCGAGGAGACCGACACCCACGTAGCACGTTCGTCGGAGCGCCTTGAGATCGCCATGGTCGAGTGGCTTCGTCATGTCGAGCAGTTGCGGGATGTCGGGGTGTTGCGTGCCCGTCCGCTGCTTCGCTACCCGCATCCGGTGGCCTCCGAGGATGACGCCCGTCAGGCAGCCCGTTGGCTACGACAGCGGTTCGGGCTCGGTGCGGAGCCGATCGACAGCATCATGGATGTCTGTGAGCGTGCAGGTCAGTGGGTTCTGGTCACCGATCTACCCGGTGACGGCGCATCGCTGGTCGAGGGCGACATCGCCGTCGCTGTCGTCAGCACCACGGGCGATCCTGGCCGCCGTCGGGCTACCGCTGCCCACGAGTTGGGGCACCTCATCGTCGGTGACGAGTACTCCGCTGACCTCGGTGTGAGTACCTCGCGGGCGGAGCGGGAGGCGGTGATCGACGCCTTCGCGGCGGAACTGTTGCTGCCTGTGCAGGCATTCGCGCTCACCGGAGACCGTGCGACGGTGAGCCGGGAAAAGCTCGTGGGCTACGCGGCCCGATATCGCACGTCCTGGTTGCTGGCGCTGCGGCAGGCGGAGCAGGCGGGGATGATCGACCCGGCGACCCGAAGAACCTGGAGCCAGGCTCGGCCCACCCACGCGGAGTTCATGGAGGCGCTGAGCTGGACACCACAGCCCGACCTCACGTCGGTACGGGTACCGCCCGCCTACGCCCAGGCCGTGATGGAGGCGTTGCGGAACAGGCGAATCACCCGGGCCAGGGCTGTGGAGTTGATGCATGACCAGATTGTCGAGGCGGACCTGCCGCAGGACGACGACTCGGAGATCGCCCCGTGAGCTTGCTGGCACAAGGCGCATCCGTCTTTGTGCTCGACACGATGGTCCTCAGCCACTTCACTCTCGCTGACCGGTTGGACGTCCTGCAGGATCTGCTGCTCGATGCCGACTGCTGGACGACGCAGATGGTGCGGGAGGAGCTGCGAGTGGGTTCGCAAACGCATCGTGAACTGGTCGCCGCATGTGAGGCGGACTGGCTGACCACTGCCGAACTGGACACGCTCGACGAGGTGCGGTGTTTCACCAAGTGGGCCGCGCGGCTCGGCTCGGGCGACCGCGACCTCGGGGAGGCATCCGTTCTTGCGGCCGCCGAACTGCGGGCAGGCGTGGCCATCACGGACGACAGGAACGCGACCCAGGTCGCCCGTACCCACGGTGCCCGCGTCCACGGCACCATATGGCTTCTCGCCGGTGCCTGCCGGGACGGTAAGCAGACTCCGACGGCTGCCGGCAACCTCATCGAGGCGCTGAGAGCGACCGGTGCTCGCCTGCCCTGCTCAGGGGCGGAGTTCCCGAACTACGCCCGTAAGCACAACCTCCTGTAACCGCCACGGACAGCTTCGTAATCCGATGATTCAATGCCACTGAGTCACAACCCACTCGTTGCCGTTCTAACCTCGTTGCCAGAGTCGGCATAAGTTCTATGCATGGGTGACTACGGTGAGTCCGGACTCGTTGCTCATCTTCCTCAGGACGAGTGGCACCGGGTGCAGGACACCGGGATTCCCGTCCGCTTCGAACCCCGGGATGTGCTCCTGCGTCAGGGCGACAACACCCAGCATGTGCTTGTGGTCCTGGCCGGTTGCCTCAAGGTCGTGCGCTCGGAGATCGATGGCAGCCGTGCATTACTGACACTGAGGTTCGCCGGCGATGTCGTTGGTGATCTCGCCGCCGTCGACCTGGAACCCCGCTCTGCGACGGTCACGGCCCTCACCACCGCGGTTACTCGGCTACTGACCGGCCCACAGTTCCGACGTCTCTTGACCCGACCCGCATTTGCCGCAGGGTTCGCCGCCTACACGGTCAGCCGATTGCGCGCCTCGGACGCGCAGCGTGCGGCCTTGGCCGTTCTGTCGGTGCGCGAGCGGCTGGCGCGGGCGATGATCCATCTCGATCGAGAGAGTCAGCGTGCCGACGGACGGGCGGGGATCCGGCTGTCCCAGGTGGAGTTGGCGGAGTTGGTCGGTGCCTCGCGGAACGCGGTCGTCACTGAGTTGACTGCCCTGCGTGCTGCCGGGATCGTCACCACTGGGCGGTGGGAGATCACCGTAGTTGATCCGATGGCCTTGAGCGTCTGGTCACACGCTTTCTGCCCAGTGCTGGGCAGAGAGAGGCCCGGCCTCGGCCGACGCTAAGGGGGTCCCATCGCCGAGGAAAGGACCCCCATGGAGCACACTCCGTTCGAACGCTCGATCGACCTACCACCATATCGGGCCATCCTGGCTGTAGACGCCAAGGGCTTCACCGCCGAACCGGGCAGCACCCAAGAGGCGAACACCATCTTCGTAAGATCATCGATCTTGCGCACATGACCTCAACGACATCGACCACCTTCGGTCACCACCGAATGTGAGACAGAGCCGTTCGTTTTACAGTCCCCACGACGACCCAGAAGGTGATCCCCGCGATCGTCGTGCCGGTGTCACTGGCGGCGATCACGTGGCTGGCGTGGTCGAGATGTGACATGGGAGTTCCTCCTACGGGAGAGCCGACGGGCTGTCGGACGGGATGGGCGCGGGTCAGGCCGCGTCGCGGCGGCGGAAGGTCACGGCACCGGCGCCGAGAGCCAGCAGCAGGTACAGCGCCAGCACGGCGGCCGCACCAACCTGCGACAACAGGTACGGGTTACCGACGCCGGCGAGCTGGGGGATGAGATTCGGAAGAAGGACCGAGCCGACGCGTAGCTGCCAGGTCGTCGGCAGGAAGTGCGCGAACACCGGCGCGACCATGATGAGGCCGCCCATCGTGAGCAGTGCCCCCGCGGTCGAGCGCAGCAGCGCGCCGAACCCCAACGCCACCAGGCTGGCGACCAGCACGACGACCCCCGCGGTGAGGACGATCGGGATCGCGTCGGTCCAGGCCGGCCAGGGATTGAGCGGCGCCGGACGGTCGCCGAGCATCGCCATCGCGCCGATGGTGGCCAGCAGCGAGAACAGGAACCCACTGACCAGGCCCACCGAGGCGGCCACCGCTCCCTTGCCGGCCAGCAGGATCCACCGCTGCGGGATCGCCAGCAGACCGGGCCCGATGGAACCGCTGGTGAACTCGCTCGTGATCAGCATGCCCCCGATGCACGAGATGAAGAACATGACGAACGGCATGACCACCACGGTCGGTTCGGCGACCTCGTAGTTCGCCTGCTCAGCCGGCGTCGCCTGGTCGAAGGACTGGATGAGGAAGAAGAGGGCGAGCATGCCGAACACGGCCACCACGACGGCGCCGAGGACGAAGCCGTACGTCGACCGGATCGTCCGGAGTTTCATCCACTCGGACGCCACGACGTCGCGGAACAACCGCATCCCGGAGACGGACGGGGCCTCCTCGCCGATTTCCACGGCAGCCGGTCGATTCTGCAGAGCGGTCATGGTCGTTCAGTCCTCTCTTTGGTGGCCCGGTACTCGGCTGCCTTGCTGGTCATGTCCAGGTAGACGTCCTCGAGCGTGGCGCTGCGCGGGGTCAGCTCGTGGATGGCGATCGACGCGGCGGCAGCCGCGTCGCCGATGGCCGAGGCGTCCATCCCGGCCACGGCGACCTCGCCACCCGGTCCGACGGTCACGGTCGCGCCCAGCCCGGTCAGGATGCGGGTGAGGTCGTCCGCCCTCGGGGACCGGACGAGCACGTCACGCTCGAATCGCTCGCGGATCTCGGCCACGGAGGCCGATTCCAGCAACCGACCCTGGCCGACGACCAGGACATGGTCGACGGTGAGCGCCATCTCGCTCATCAGGTGGCTGGAGAGCAGGACGGTGCGCCCCTCGGCGGCCAGGGACCGCAGGGTGGAGCGGATCCACCGGATCCCGGCGGCGTCCAGCCCGTTGACCGGTTCGTCGAGCAGGACCACGGCCGGATCGCCGAGCAGCGCGCCGGCGATCCCCAGGCGTTGCCGCATCCCCAGGGAGAACCCGCCCACCCGCTTGTGCGCCACGTTCGCCAGGCCGACCTGATCCAGGACAGCCCCCACACGGGCCTTGCCGATGCCGTTGCTGCGGGCCAGGCAGGCCAGGTGGTGGAAGGCGCTACGGCCGGGATGGGCGGCGTCGGTGTCGAGCACCGCGCCCACCTCGTGCATCGGGCGGCGGATCCGGTCGTACCGGCGGTTGTCGATCGTGGCCCGGCCCGAGGTCGGATGGTGCAGCCCCAGGATGATGCGCAGGGTGGTGGACTTTCCCGCTCCGTTCGGGCCGAGAAAGCCGGTCACCACGCCCGGCCGGACCTCGAACGACAATCGATCGAGCGCCAGCGTCGGACCGTACCGCTTGGTCAGCTCCTCTACGACGATCATAGGTAAAGCGTGTCAAGCGCGACGCCGCCGCGCGTCTGGCCACGGTCGCAAATCCGGGTCGGACCAGGGTCGGACACACCGCGGCCGGGGACGGCACCCCGGGGGGATGATCAGCCCCGGCTGACGCTCACCAACCCCGCCTCGTAGGCGGCGATCACCAGTTGCGCCCGGTCCCGGGCGGAGAGCTTGCCGAGCAGGCGGCCGATGTGCGTCTTCACCGTGCCCGGGCTGAGATGCAGGTGTTCGGCGATCTCGGAGTTGGACAGGCCGCGCGCGATGAGGGTGAGCACCTCCCGCTCCCGCCCGGTCAGTTGGTCGAGCCGGCGGAGCGCGCCGCCGGTCGGCAGGGACTGGCGGACGAACGCGCCGATCAGGCGCCGGGTGACCCGTGGCGCGAGGAGCGCCTCGCCGGAGGCCACCACCCGGATGGCGGCGAGTAGGTCGGCCGCCGTGGTGTCCTTGACGAGAAAGCCGCTGGCCCCGGCCTGCAACGCGGCGTAGACGTAGTCGTCGAGGTCGAAGGTGGTGAGGATCAGCACCCGGGTGTCGGCCACCCCACCTGGCCCGCAGATCTGCCGGGTCGCCTCGATGCCGTCCATCTCCGGCATCCGCACGTCCATCAGCACCACGTCGGGCCGGGTCTCCCGGGTCAGCCGAACGGCGTCGCGGCCCGTGCCCGCCTGGCCGACCGGCGTGATGCCGGGTGCGGTGTCCAGGAGCGCGCAGAAGCTGTCCCGCAGCAGGGCGTGGTCGTCGGCGAGCAACACCCGGATCGGGTCGCCCTCACCAGCTGGCTGTCCACTCACGACCGTCTCTCCTTCCCGAGCCGGATCCGGAACCGGTCCGGGATCCGTCACCGCGTCACGCTTCATGGTCACACGAGGAGCCGGGGCGGCGTGCCACCCTCCCGACTCCGGCGGCTGATCAGCCGTCGGCGGCCAGCACGTCGTCGTTCAGGTCGTCGCCGGCGTCGTGCGGCAAGTGGGCGGCCACCCGGAACCCGGCGCGCGGCTGCGGCCCGGCGACCAGCGTCCCGCCGTACATCGCCACCCGCTCCCGCATGCCGACCAGGCCGTGGCCGCCGCCGGTGCGGCGCTGCGTCGGTGGACCCGTCCGGCCGTCGTCGACGACCTCGATGTCGATGCCGTCGGCGCTGACCACCACCCGCACCCGGCAGGTGGTCGCCTCGACGGCGTGCCGCAGGACGTTGGTCAGGGCCTCCTGCACGATCCGGTAGACCGTCAGGTCGACGGCGACGGGCAGGTCATCGGTCCCGACGAGGGCCAGGTCGACCCAGAGACCCGTCGCGCGCACCCGTTCGGCCAGGGCCGGCAGCTCGGCCGTGCCCAGGGCCGGGGTCAGCTCGGCCGGGCCGCCGTCGGATCGCAGGACGCCGAGCAGTCGACGGATCTCCGTCATCGCGGTCCGGCTGGCATGTTCGATGGCGGCCAGCGCGGCCCGGGCCTCCTGCGGCCGTTCCTCGGCGATGTGGTTGGCCACGGTCGCCTTGACCGCGATCAGGCTCATGCTGTGCCCGATGATGTCGTGTAACTCCCGGGCGATCCGCAGGCGTTCGTCCGCGACGGCCTCCCGAGCCAGCTGAGCGGCCATCCGGGCGGTCACGGTGCGCCGCCACCGCACCATCCGACCGGCCGCCCAGGCGGCGGAGAGGGTCACCGCGGTGATCCCCAGCTCCACCGGCCACCAGAGCGGCACCTCGCTGTTCGTCACCGCCGGGACTGGAGGCATCCGGACCGCGTAGTACCAGGGGATCGCCAGGGCCGGGCCGAGCAGGGACAGCGTCAGCGCCACGACGGACCACCGGGCCCCGGTCGTCGTCGCCGCCGTGTAGAGCGCGAACGCCACCGGCACATAGGTCACCCAGATCGCCCCGGCGCCGGTGACACCGGCCACGGTGGCCCCGACCGCCGCGCCGAGGATAAGGGCCAGCACCGGCAGCGGCCAGAGACGGCGTACCGCGACCGGGAGGCCGAGAAGGGCGCCGGTGAGCCAGGCTGCCCACGGCGGACCGTCGAACGCCGGACCCGGCGGGTCGAGCGGCGTGTACGCGGTCAGCAGGGCCAGCAGCACGGCCGCGGCGGAGTCCACGAGTGACGGCGGCGCCGTGATCCGGAGGGCGCCACCCGTGGGTCGGGCCGAAGGGTCGTGCACGGGCCCAGAGTAGTCGTCGAGTCGTCCCGCTGAGCGCCGGCGCCCAGCGGGTGCGGGCCGGAGCGTGGACGGGACAGCGGCACCGATCACTCGATGCCGGGGCCGAGTGGTTTGCGGAACGCGCGCAGAGCGGCGACCGACGCCAGCGCGATGATCAGCAGGGACAGGCCGACGGTCAGCCAGGCGCGTCCGTGGACGGGGCATGCCGAGGACCAGGTGCCGCGAGGCGTCGACCGCGTACGTCAGAGGATTGACGGTGGCGACGGCGCCGAGAGGGTTGCCGGCTGGCGACCATCTATTGATCGACACGCTGCCGATGGTTGAATCCGCAGAGCACATCATTAGAACAACCAGATGTGCCGTAGACACGTTGACAGCATAAAGGGCTGCAGTAGACGCATGAACACCCATGTGAGTACGGGTGCGGTAAATCGGTGTACATGTCCCCCCTCGGACACAGTTTCCCCGCATATCTGCGTGATGTGACGTACCGGTGGTCG
>NZ_LRQV01000204.1 GCF_001567585.1 Micromonospora rosaria | reverse complement strand
GACCGCCGGGCCCGGGCGCACTTCCCGGGACCGACCGATCCGACCAGCACACCGACGAGGAAAGTAACCGTGGACGACTACATCCTCGAGATGCGTCACATCACCAAGACCTTCCCCGGCGTGACGGCGTTGCAGGACGTCTCGCTCGCCGTCCGCCGGGGCGAGATCCACGCCATCTGCGGCGAGAACGGCGCCGGCAAGTCCACCCTGATGAAGGTGCTGTCGGGGGTCCACCCGACCGGCAGCTACGACGGCGAGATCGTCTTCGACGGTACGCCGGTGCACTTCCGGGGCATCCGGGACAGCGAGGCCCACGGCATCGTCATCATCCACCAGGAACTGGCGCTGGTGCCGTACCTGTCGATCGCCGAGAACATCTTCCTCGGCAACGAGCGGCGCGGGCGCAGCGGCCTGATCGACTGGAACCGCGCCAACGCCGACGCCGGTGAGCTGCTGGCCTCCGTCGGGTTGCACGAGAACCCGGTCACGCCGATCATCCAGCTCGGCGTCGGCAAGCAGCAGTTGGTGGAGATCGCCAAGGCGCTGGCGAAGCGGGTCCGGCTGCTGATCCTGGACGAGCCGACCGCCGCGCTCAACGACGTCGACTCGGCGCACCTGCTCGACCTGCTGCGCCGGCTACGGGACCAGGGGATCACCTGCATCATGATCTCGCACAAGCTGAACGAGATCACCGCGATCGCCGACTCGATCACGGTGATCCGCGACGGTCGCACCGTGGAACGGCTCGACGTGGGCGCCGGCGAGGTGACCCAGGACCGGATCATCCGGGGCATGGTCGGCCGGGACCTGGACAGCTTCTACCCCGACCGGGTGAGCGAGCCCGGCGAGGAGGTGCTGCGGATCGAGAACTGGACGGTGCGCCACCCCACCCAGGACCGCCTGGTGGTCGACGGCGCCACCCTGACCGTACGGGCCGGGGAGGTGGTCGGCATCGCCGGGCTGATGGGGGCCGGCCGGACCGAGTTGGCAATGAGCGTCTTCGGCCGCTCGTACGGACGGGACGTCACCGGCCGGCTGCTCCTGCGGGGCCGGGAGATCCGGGCGCGCACCGTCGCCGAGGCGATCCGCAACGGCATCGCGTACGCCACCGAGGACCGCAAGCGCTACGGGCTCAACCTCATCGACGACATCCGGCGCAACATCTCCGCCGCGGCGCTCGGCAAGCTCGCCCGCCTCGGGTGGGTCGACGACAACGAGGAGAACCGGGTCGCCGAGGCCAGCCGGCGCGACATGAGCATCCGGGCGCCCAGCGTCAGGGCCGTGGTCGGCACGCTCTCCGGCGGCAACCAGCAGAAGGTCGTGCTGTCGAAGTGGCTGTTCGCCGACCCGGACGTGCTGATCCTGGACGAGCCGACCCGCGGCATCGACGTCGGCGCGAAGTACGAGATCTACACGATCGTCAACCGGCTGGTGGCGGCCGGGAAGGCGGTCATCATGATCTCCTCCGAGCTGCCGGAGCTGCTCGGCATGTGCGACCGCATCTACACCCTGTCGGCCGGGCGGATCACCGGCGAGATGCCGGCCGGTGAGGCCACCCAGGAGAAACTCATGCAGCTCATGGCGAAGGACAAGGACCTGGTCCGATGAAGAGCACGAAGACCCCCTCGACTGCGGACCCGGCGGCGTCGGAGAGCGCCCCCGCCCTCGCCCTGCACACCGGCAGCAGCGACCCGCGTCAGTTGATCATTCGGAACCTGCGGCAGAGCGGCATCTACATCGCGCTGGTCGTCATCGTCGCGCTCTTCGCGATCCGGACCGACGGCGTCTCGCTCAGTCCGGGCAACATCACCAACATCGTCCTGCAGTACAGCTACATCCTGGTCCTCGCGATCGGCATGGTGATCGTGATCGTCGGGGGACACATCGACCTGTCGGTGGGGTCGGTGGTGGCGCTCACCGGGGCGGTCTCCGCCGTCCTGGTGATCCAGCAGGGTCACCCCTGGTGGGTGGGGGTGCTGGCCGCGCTGGCCGTCGGGATCGCCGTCGGCGCCTGGCACGGCTTCTGGGTGGCGTACGCCGGGATCCCGGCGTTCATCGTCACCCTCGCCGGCATGCTGCTGTTCCGTGGCCTCACCCTGCGGGTGCTGGACAACATCTCGCTGTCGCCGTTCCCGGCCGAGTACCAGCGGATCGCGGCCGGCTTCCTCAACGGACTCCTCGGCGGCGACGGCTTCGACGCGTTCACCCTGTTCATCGGGGCGTTCGCGGTCGCCGGGTACGCGGTCAGCGGCTTCCGGACCCGGGTGGCGCGGATCCGCTACCAGCAGGCCGTGGAGTCGTTCCCGCTCTTCGTCGCCCGGGTGCTGCTGGTCGGCGCGGTCATCATGTACTTCGCCTGGCAGTTGGCCCACGCCCGGGGCCTGCCGATCGTCCTGATCATCCTGGCCGTCCTCGTGCTGGTCTACGGCCTGCTCACCCGGCGTACGGTCTTCGGCCGCCAGGTCTACGCCATCGGCGGCAACCTGCCCGCGGCGATGCTGTCCGGGGTCAAGGTGCGCACGGTCAACTTCTGGATCTTCGTGAACATGGGGTTCCTGTCGGCCGTCGCCGGGATCATCTACTCCTCGCGGTCCAACGGCGCGCAACCGGCGGCCGGCAACATGTTCGAGCTGGACGCGATCGCGGCGGCGTTCATCGGCGGCGCCGCCGTCACCGGCGGGGTGGGCACCGTCGTGGGGGCCATGGTCGGTGGTCTGATCATGGCGGTGATGAGCAACGGCATGCAGCTCATGAACGTCGACCAGTCGCTCCAGTCGGTGGTGAAGGGTCTGGTGCTGCTCGTGGCCGTCGCCTTCGACGTGTACAACAAGCGCCGCGCTGGCACCTCCCGCTGACCCCTCACCGGGTCCCCGACGGACGACGACGCCGGGGACCCGGTGGACGGGCGGGCACGGTAAGCAAGCCGTCCATAGTAGACGGGCGGCTCACCGGACGCGGGCGCGGGCCGTGAACCGGGTCCCCCGGGCGGCGCCGGCCAGCCGGGCGAACGGGCCACCGGCGGTCAACAGGTCGGCGGGGCGGCCCCACTCCACCACCCGGCCCCGGTCGAGCACCAGCACCAGGTCGGCGTCGGCGACGGTGGAGAGCCGGTGCGCGATCACCACCCGGGTCATCGGCAGCCCGCGCAACCCCGCCTCCACCGTCGCCTCGGTGACCGTGTCGAGCGCGCTGGTCGCCTCGTCGAGGATCAGCAGGGCGGGTTCGGCCAGCAGGGCACGGGCCAGGGCGACGCGTTGGCGTTGCCCGCCGGACAGGCCGGCCCCACCGTCGCCCAACCGGGTGTGCAGCCCCATCGGCATGGCCCGCAGGTCGTCGTCGAACGCGGCGAGGTGGACCGCGCGGGCGATGGCCTCGTCGGTGGCGTCCGGACGGGACAGGGTCAGCGCGTCGCGCAGGGTGCCCGCCCCGACGTACGTCTCCTGGAGCACCACGCCGATCTGCCGGCGGACCGAGGCCAGGTCCAGCGTGGCCAGGTCGAGGCCGTCGAAGCGGATCCGCCCCTGCGTCGGCGTGTGCAGCCCGGTGAGCAGGCCGACGAGGGTGCTCTTGCCGCTGCCGGAGCCGCCCACCACGGCCACCTTCATGCCCGGCGACACCTGGGCGGTCAGTCCCCGCAGCGCCCACGGCGACCGCCGGTCGTACCGGAAGCCGACGTCCTCCAGCGTGACCTGCCCGGTCAGCCGGGGCGCGGGACGGCGGGGCGTCGGCTGTTCGACGGGTGCCTGCGCGATGTCGGCCAGCCGGTCCACGGTGGGCGGCAGCAGGGTGAACGCGGGCAGCCGCTCCGCCAGCGCCACCGCCGGGGTGATCGCGGCGACCGCCAGCGCGGCCAGGCCGGCCGCCTCGCCCGGTGAGCCGGCCTGCCGGGCCGCCACCAGGAGCATCAGCACCGGGCTGGCCGCCGACCACGCGGACAGGAGCGCGTCCGACACCGCCGACAGCCGGGCCAGCCGGTGCGCGGCCGAGACGCCCCGCTGGAACGACTCCTGCCACCGGCTCAGCACCCGCCGCTGGGCCCCGGCGACCCGGATCGCCGCCATGCCCAGCAGCGCGTCGGCCAGCCGGGCCGACTCCTCACCGGAGGCGAGCAGTTCCTCCCGTTGCAGGGCGCCGGCGCGGCGGCCGAGCCAGAGCGCCGTGCCGACCTGCACGCCGATGACGACGGCGGCCACCAGGCCCAGCACCGGCGACAGCACGGCGACCACGGTCAGGTAGCCGGTGGCCAGCACCGCGTCGAGCGCCGTGGCCACGAGCGAGGACGCCAGCAGGTCACGCAGCGAGACCGCGGCGCGGACCCGGTCGATCAGGTCCCCCGCCGAGCGGCGCTGGAAGTACCCGTACACCACCTCGAACAGCCGGGTCACCGTGTCGGTGCCGATCCGGGTGCCGATGCGCCGTTGCAGCACGGTGCCGGTGAGGCCGCGCACGAGCGCCAGCGCCCCGGTCGCCACCGCCAACCCGACGGCCGCACCAAACCAGGACACGTCGGGTGGGGCGGTGGCGTCGATGACGGCCGCCGTCGCCCACGGCACGGCCAGGCCCACGGCGGTGATCAGCAGCGACGCCACCGCCAGCAGGACCAGCAGCCGGACGTACGGGCGCAGCAGCGGCACGAGCAGCGTCCGCATCGGCGAGCGCTCCCGCACCGGTGGTGGCGCCGGCCCGGCGGGCTCGGCCAGCAGCACCACCCCGGTCGTCCCGGCGGAGAACTCCGCCGGGGTGAGCCGACGCCGGCCGACGGCCGGGTCGACGACGTCGACGCCCCGCCGGCCGACCCGCTCCACCACCACGTAGTGGTCGCCGTTCCAGTGCGCCACCAGGGGCAGGGCCAGCTCCCGCAGGCGGGTCGCGTCCTGCCGCAGGGCCGGCAACGCGACCGCCCGGCACCGCAGGCCGCACTCCTGCGCCGCGTCGCGCAGGTCGCGCAGGCTCAACCCGTCGCGGCCGACGTCGAGCCGGGCGCGCAGCCGGGACACCGGCACCGCCCGGCCCGCCGCCGCGAGGATCATGGCGAGGGCGGTGGGTCCGCAGTCGGTGGCGGAGACCTGGAGAATCACCGGTACCCGCCGACGGCGGCTCACGTCAGCGGCGCCGTGCGGTCCCGGGGCAGCCAGAACCACTCGATGTCCACGGCGACGCGGGCCTGCGCGAGCCAGTCGTCGAAGATCGCCCGCTCGACGAGCGACCGGGTGGCGGCGTTGAGCACGGCCGGTTCCCGGCCCACCGGCAGCGCGCTGACCGGAGCCCCGGCGACCACCGTCGGCACCGGCCCGGTGGCCGCCCGCAGCTCGGGGGCCGCCTCGGCGGCCACCACCCGCAGCACCCCGGCGGCGTGTCCGATGCGGACGGCGGTGGCCACGGCGGCGAGGGCGTCGTCCGGGTCGGCCGGCAGCGGCCCGTCGGCCGCCCACGCGACGACGAGGGTGTCGAACGCGGACCGGTGCGCCTCGAACCAGCGCTCGACCCGGTCGCCCACGATCTTCTCGCGGAGCCGGGCGACCGCCACCGTGTCGGCGACCAGCTCGGTGAAGTCGACCTCGGAGAGCCCCCGCTCGGCGAGCCAGCGGGCGGTCGACGCCGCGTCGAGCAGCCCCTTCGCCCGACGGTACGCGTCCGCGGCGGCCTGGAGGTCGGCGTCGGAGACCGGGATCGGGCACCGCTCCAGCTCGGCCCGGATCAGACTGGTGTCGACGAGCCGGACGAGCACGTCGTGGTCGTACCAGAGGAAGTCGAGGGCGGCGAGCGCCTCGCCCACCAGCAGGGTCCGGGGTCCGACCCGGGCGAGGTGGTGCTCGGAGTGCCGCAGCGCCCCGCGCAGCGGCCACGGCAGGGCCGGGGCCGAACTGTAGGCGACGGAGACGGTGCCGGTGGGCTCGCGCAGCAGCACGTCGAAGGAGACCGAGCCGTCGCTGCCCTCCTCGTCGCGGACCAACGCGGGGTCGGCCTGCGGCCACCGGGCCCGCAGGGGCGCGAGCTGTTCCGTGGCGTCGCGCAGGGTGGCCCGGGCGGTGGACAGCTCCCGGGCCAGGGCCACGGCGGCGTCGAGCAGGGCGGGGTCGAGGATCGTCATGCGGGGTCTCCGGGGGCGGGCGCGGCCGTGGTGAGCAGGTCGACCACGGCCGCCGTGATCGGCAGCCCGGTCTCCTCCTCGACCCACAGGTACTGGCCGGTGGGGTTGATCTCGATGAACACGTACCGGCCGTCGGGGGTGACGATCAGGTCGAGGGCGCCGTACCGCAGGCCGAGCCGGCGGGTCAGCGCCACACACCGCGCGGCGACGTCGTCGGGGAGCGGGTACGGGCGCATCGGAGTGTTGCGGCCGTCCTGCCGCCGCCAGTCGTGGCGGGCGTGGTTGGAGCGTTGCGAGTCGATGGCGGCGGTGAAGACGCGGCCGTCGACCACGGTGACCCGCAGCTCGACCTGTTTGGGCACCCTGGCCTGCGCGATGAACGGGCAGTGCCGCACGCCGTCGACGTGGGCGATGTCGCGGTGGGTGACCGGCTCGGTGAAGCGGAGCAGGTCGCCGCCGAGGCTGGAGAGGCCGACCTGCTTGGAGATGAGCCGCCCGCCGGTGTGGCTGAACAGGTCGAGCACGGCGTCGGGGTCGTTACCGGCGACGGTCGCCGGCAGGTCGAAGCCGACCCGCAGCGCGAGCTGGAGCTGCCGGACCTTGTGCTGGGCCCGCAGGACCACCGGGCGGGGCGCCGGCAGGGCCGGCACGTCGAGGGTCTCCCAGACGTCGGTGACGAACTGCCGGCTCTCCGCGACCACGAAGTCGGCGTAGGGGCTGGTGAGGTGGGCGGGGGCGACGGGGACCCCGGGACGGCGGAACCAGACGGCGGTGACCGCGTCGAGGTCGACGGTCTCGCGGCCGGCACCGCCCGGGTCGCCGTCGCCCCGGTGGGTGTCGGGCCGGTCGGCCGGGACACGGTCGGCCGGGGTGCGGTCGTCCGGGGCACGGTCGGCCGGGACACGGTCGCGCACGAGGGTGCGGACCAGCCGGCCGTCGCGGATGCCGACCGACAGCGACGCCCGCGCGGGTACGTCGGCCGGGTCGAACCGGACCCAGGTGGCGCCGCGACGGCGCAGCTCCCGCTCGGCCGCGTCGGCGTGCACGTCGTCGGGGGAGGTCAGGATGAGAATCATCGTGCTGTTCCGGCCGGACCAGCGGCGACCCGCGCGGGGGGGGCACGGGCCGCCGGTGGTGACGGATCAGAAGTCGCTGTCGGTGTCCGGCCGGCCGCCACCGGGGATGTCGTCGATGGTCTTGGACGACCCGGCGCCGTTGCGCGGCAGACCACCGAGCATCGTGGCGAGCTGGTCGTCGGCCAGCTCCACGCCGTCGGCCGGGATGGTGTCGATCTGTACGGGCTTGCGCTTCATGGCGTACCTCTGTTCGTCGTGGTGCGACGCCCGGCGGAAGCAGCCGGGCCGTTGCAGTGTCGGGGCGCGGCGGGTGGGCCGGCACCGGGGTTATCCCTAGGCTTGGCCCCCGGTTCTACGCTCACGCCGTGTCCACCGAACTCACGGCCGAACGCCTGCTGGCCGAGGCCGACGGCGTCGACCCGGAACAGGCGGCGCGCCTGGTCTTCCGGGCCTTCCTCGCGCTGTCCCGCACCGCCGACGGCCGGCAGATGATCCCGCTGGTGGCGCGGGCGCAACGGCTGCACGACGCGAGCGGGTCGACGCCGGTGGAGTTGATCTACCGGACGCTGGCCGGGGTGGTGGCCACCCGGGCCCGGCTCCCCGACGGTCCGGCGCACCTCGACACCGCCGTCCGGCTCTTCGACGACAACCCGTTCGGTGCCGATCCGATCCTGGTCGAGTGTGCGCTGACCAGCGTGATGACGCTGATGCGCCCCCACGAGGCGCGTCGGTTCGCCCCGCTGGTCGAGGCGCTCGACCTCGACGCCGGCGACCGGGCCCGGATGCTCGCGCTGATCGGCCTCGGCGACTCCTGGGCCGGCAACCTGGTCCGGGGGCAGGCCGAGCTGCGGGAGGCGGCGCGGCTGGCCGCGCTCTCCGGCCGGCTCGACGTGCAGGCCGAGGCGACGTCGTGGCTGGCCAAGGTGGAGGCGCTGCGCGGTGACCTGGACTCCTCGGCCGCCCGTCTGGACGAGGCCCGGAGCCTGGCCGCGCAGGTCGGTTCGGCCTGGGTGGCCCGGCACCTGCCCGAGTGCACGGCCGCGCTGGCCTTCGCCCAGGGCGACCTGGACGGCTGGGTCGGGCTGCTCGGCCTGATGGTCGCGACGGAGACCGGGGTGACGGCGGGGCTGGACCACGAGCACCGCTGGGAGCTGGCCACCCACCACGCGTTGGCCGGCCGTCCCGAGGTGGCCGCCGGGCTGCTCGCCGCCGTCCCCGACCCGCCGGTGGACTGGCCGGGTGGGCCGGTGCTGCCGGCGTGGCGGGCCTGGATCCTCGATCCCGACGCGTCCGCCACGGTGGCCGGGCTGGCTACGGCGCTCGACCGGCTCACCCGGCCGGTCGAGCGGTTGCTGGCGGCCCGGATCAGCTGGCTGCTCGGCGCCCACCAGGCCCGGGCCGGCCGGCGCGGCGCGGCGACCCGGCTCCTCGA
>NZ_LRQV01000203.1 GCF_001567585.1 Micromonospora rosaria | reverse complement strand
AGCGCCGCGACGCTGGGTACCCGGTAGTCGCGGCGCTGCCGCACCGAGATCACCCGGGGGTGGGGGTCGTCGGCGTCGGCGAGCGCGCCGGCCCCGCCGAACCGCTCGTCGGCCTCGTCGGGGTCGATCGACTCCACGTCCCAGGGAGTGACCTCGCCGTACGCGGCCAGCAGCCGCTGGTCGTAGTCGGACGACGCGTTGTTCAGCTCGACGTACGCCTGCCAGACGTTGTCGTCGTCGATCCGGCCGTCGCCGGCCCGGACGGCGGCCAGGTGGGTGCGAGCGGACTCGATCACCCGTTCCAGGGCAGCCTCCAGCTCACCGTGCTGGTCGGTCATGTGCCAGTCCCTTTCGCATGTGGGGGTCGCGGGCGCCCGGGGAACCGTCCCCGGGACGCGGTCAGCAGCTACGGAGGAAGCGGTCGAGCACCCGCACGCCGAACTGTAGCCCGTCCACCGGTACCCGCTCGTCGATGCCGTGGAACAGGGCGGAGAAGTTCAGGTCCGCCGGCAGTCGCAGCGGGGCGAAACCGAAGCAGCGCATGCCCAGGCGGGCGAAGGCCTTGGCGTCGGTGCCGCCGGAGAGCATGTACGGCACCGGGCGGGCCCCCGGGTCCTCGGCGCGCAGCGCCGCGGACATCGCCGCGACCAGGGGCCCGTCGAAGGTGGTCTCCAGGGCCGGCTGCCGCTGGACGTACTCGATGTCGATCTCGGGGCCGACCAGGTCGCGCAGCTGCCGCTCCAGCAGTTCCGACTGCCCGGGCAGGCTGCGGCAGTCGATGGTGGCGGTGGCCCGGCCGGGGATGACGTTGTCCTTGTAGCCGGCGGCCAGCCGGGTCGGGTTGGCGGTGCTGCGGATGGTCGCGCCGATGATGTTGGCGATCGGGCCGAGCTTGGCGATCGCGGTCTCCGGGTCCTCGGGGTCGATCTCGATGCCGAGCACGTCGGAGACCTCCTCCAGGAAGGCCCGCACGGTCGGCGTGACGGTGATCGGGAACCGGTGCCGGCCGATCCGGGCGACGGCCTCGGCGAGCGCGGTGACCGCGTTGTCGTCGTGCACGAACGAGCCGTGCCCGGGGCGGCCCTTGGCGTGCAGCCGCAGCCAGTCCAGGCCCTTCTCGGCGGTCTCGATCAGGTAGAGCCGGGTCGCCTCGTTGACCGAGTACGAGAAGCCGCCGACCTCGCCGACGGCCTCGGTGCAGCCGTCGAAGAGCCCCCGGTGCCGCTCGGCCAGGAAGTGCGCGCCGTAGTCGCTGCCGGCCTCCTCGTCGGCGGTGAAGGCGAGCACGATGTCGCGGGGCGGCCGGACGCCGGTGCGCTGCCAGTGCCGGACCACCGCCAGCACCATCGCGTCGAAGTCCTTCATGTCGATCGCGCCCCGGCCCCACAGGTACCCGTCGCGCAGCTCACCGGAGAACGGGTGCACCGACCACTCGGCGGCGTCGGCCGGGACCACGTCGAGGTGCCCGTGCACCAGCAGGGCGCCCCGGCCCGGGTCGGTGCCGGGGATGCGGGCGACCAGGTTGGCCCGGCCCGGCGCCGACTCGTGGATCTCGGTGGCCACCCCCACCTCGGCGAGCTTCTCCGCCACGTACTCGGCCGCCGCGCGTTCCCCGGCGCTGGTGGCGGTGTCGCCGGTGTTGGTGGTGTCGATCCGCAGCAGGTCCCGGCAGAGGTCGACCACCTCGTCGGTGGGGGCGGGCGGGGCGGAGGCAGGGTCGGGGTCGCTCGTCATCGCTTCCTTATACCAGCCGGCGGCGGAGCGGCCCGGTTTGGTGGTCGGCCCGGCCGGGTACCGGCGGCGGCGAGGAGGTCACCGTGACCGTTCACCTGCCACCACTGCCCCCCACCCCCGGCGACGGATACCGCCCGGGTGGGCGCAACCTGGTCGACATCATCGAGGCCGAGCACCGCGAGCTGCTGGAGCTGGTGGGCGAGGCGACTGCCGCAGGGACGTCCCCGCCCCGCCGCGAGGAGGTTCTGGACGTGTTCACCGCCGTCCTGGTCCGCCACCTCTCCGGCGAGGAGCAGTACCTCTTCCCCGCCGCCCGGCACGCGGTGCCCGGGGCCGGGGAGCGGATCGACCGGGCGATCGCCGGCGACGCCGGGCTGCTCGCCGCCGCGCGGGACCTGCCCGACGGCGGGCTGCCCGACCTCGTCGAGGAGTTGCGCCGGCACGTCGACGGGGTGAACGCGCTGCTGGGCCCGCTGCGGGCGGCGGCCAGCGAGGAGGAGCTGATCCGGTTGGGCAACCGGCTGGAGATCGCCGAGGAGGCGGCGCCGACCCGACCGCACCCGGGAAATCCGCACACCCCGCCGTGGAACCGGATCGTCGACCCGGCCGTCGGAGTGGTGGACAAGGTGCGTGACGCGGTGAGTGGACGGCACACCCACCGCTCCGACTTGTGACCCACCTCGAATCGATATCAGGCGATACGTCATGAGCTGCACCTTCTCCCGCTCCACTAGAAGTTACCGCTCGGTTACGGGACTTTTCGCCGGTCCGTCGTGGTCATAACGTCACCATCATGAATCTGGAGTTGCGTCACCTGAAGGTGGTCTGCGCGATCGCGGAGACGGGGAGCGTGACCAAGGCGGCCTCCACTCTCGGCCTCGCCCAACCGGCACTCACCGCCCAGCTCCAGCGCATCGAACGCACCCTGGGCGGGCCGCTGTTCGAGCGGGACCGGCGCGGGGCCCGGCCGACCGCGCTCGGCGAACTGGTGCTCGCCCGGGCCCGGGTGCTGCTGCCGGCGATGAAGGGGCTGCAGGACGAGGCGGCCCGGCTGGCCGGGGCGGTGGACACGCCACGCCGGTACCGGTTCGGCGGGGTCAACAGCCCGATCCTCGGTCGGCTGGTGCACCGGCTCGCCGCCGAGCAGCCCCAGGCCCAGATCACCACGTACGCCTCGTGGTCGGTCGACGAGTTGGCCCAACTGGTGGCCAACGGGCGGCTCGACTACGCGCTGACCGGGGTCTGCGGCGACTCCACCCCGTCGGCGGAGTTCGGGCTGAGCTGGCGGGAGGTGGCCGTCGACCCGGTCGTCGTGCTGCTGCCCGAACGGCACCCGCTGGCCGGGCGGGACGAGGTGAGCCTGGTGGAGCTGCGCCGGGAGCAGTGGGTGGCCGCGCCGGGCGACGGCTGCTTCGGCGACTGCTTCGCCGCCGCCTGCGCCCGCGCCGGCTTCACCCCGCGCAAGCTGTACGAGACCGACGTGCGGGGCAGCATGGACCTGGTCGAGGCCGGGGAGGCGGTGGCGCTGTGCCAGGCCACCTTCCGCCCGGTCGCCGGGCTGGTGACCCGACGGCTGGCCGGGGCACCACTGCGCTGGCGGCTGATGCTGGGCTGGCATCCGGAGGCCCCCGCCGCCGGCTTCGCCGACCTGGTGCTGGAGACCGCCG
The DNA here is from genome assembly GCF_001567585.1 of Micromonospora rosaria. GTDB lineage: Bacteria > Actinomycetota > Actinomycetes > Mycobacteriales > Micromonosporaceae > Micromonospora > Micromonospora rosaria. The sequence continues at coordinate 5,376 of NZ_LRQV01000203.1, read as the reverse complement.
TGGCGGCGTACACCGACTCGCTGTCCCCGCACCCGGACTACCTGGCCTGGCTGGCGGAGAACCCCGACTTCGGACTCCGGGGGCGGGCGATCCCGCCGGCCCCGGTCGACGATGCCGTCGACGGGGTGCGAACCGCGTGAGCGTGGGTATCTCGCGGGCATGACCGACCTGTACCCGCCCGCCGACGACCGGGAGGACGTCCGCCGGACGGCCGCCGCGCACACCGCCGCCTCACGGGACGTCGAGGCGTTCCTGCGCCGGCTGCCCGAGGCGCCCGGCGCGGCCGACGTCGCCGAGTACGCCGCCCTGCTGGCCCGGGAGGAGCTGCTGCGCATGGAACGGCAGGCCGCCGCCGACACGGCGGGGCTGCTGTTGCCCAGCCGCGACCAGACCTGACCGGCACGAGCCGACGCCCGGGCCCGGCGAGGGCACGGCCGCACCGGTGCGCCTCGGGGCGCACCGGTGGGCCCGCGCCTCAGCGGACGGCCAGCGGGTCGTGGCCGAGGTCGAGCAGGGCGTGCCGCCAGCCGTCGTCGGCGTTGCCGCCGGCGGGGCGGGACCGGGTCAGGTCGTCGATGCGGTCGACGGCCCGGCGCATCACCTCGATGTCGTCCGGGGTCAGGTCCACCTTGCGCTTGCGCAGCACGGCGAGGATCTGCCGGCCGGGCTCGGGCAGGTCCAGGTCCGGGTTCGGCCCGAACGCCTCCTCCCCCGAGCCCCGGGTGAGCAGCCACTGCCGCAACTGCTCCGACGGCATGTTCACCCGGGCGTGGAAGTCCTCCCAGAGCAGCTCCACGTCCGCGTCGAGTCGCGCCTCGCGTGCCATCATGTCTCCTCTCCGGGCACCGGCCCGGACTCCGCCGGGCCGCCCTCGCCGGCCAGCGCCCCCGGGCCTTCGGGCGGCACCTGGACCCGGGACGGGTTCGCGGTGGGCGGGGCCGCGATGGGCTCCGCCCGGTCGGTGGATTCGTCCCGCTCCTCGGGTTCGGTCACCGGTGCGCTCCGCTCATCGGGGGTGGGTGGTGGTGGCCGTGACGTGACCTCCGGCGGAGACCCGGATGTCGAGCGCGGCGTCCCGGACGTCCACGGTCACCGTCTGCCCCGGGGACAGGGAGCCGTCCAGCAGCATCCGGGACAGCCGGTTGTCCATCTCCCGCTGGATCACCCGGCGCAGCGGGCGGGCCCCGAACTCGGGCTGGTACCCGTGCTCGGCGAGCCAGTCGACGCCGGCCGTGGTGACGTCGATGGTGATGTCCTGCGCGTGCAGCCGGCGCCGGGTCTCCTCCAGCATCAGCTCGGTGATCTGCCGGAGCTGCGCGGCCTCCAGCCGACGGAAGATGATCACCTCGTCGATCCGGTTGAGGAACTCCGGGCGGAAGTTCTCCTGCAACCGGCGCATCAGCCGCTCCCGCAGCTCGTCGCTCTCCCGGTCGGTGCCCGGCTCCCCGGCGCCGAAGCCGACCGCCCGCTGGGTACCGGTGATCAGCTCCGAACCCAGGTTGCTGGTCATGATCAGGACGGTGTTCTTGAAGTTGACCGTCCGGCCCTGGCTGTCGGTGAGCCGCCCGTCGTCGAGCACCTGGAGCAGGATGTTGAACACGTCCGGGTGGGCCTTCTCGATCTCGTCGAGCAGCACCACCGCGTACGGGCGGCGGCGCACCGCCTCGGTGAGCTGACCGGCCTCCTCGTACCCGACGTAGCCGGGCGGGGCGCCGACCAGGCGGCTGACCGTGTGCCGTTCCTGGAACTCGCTCATGTCCACCCGGACCATCCGGTCCGCCTCGCCGAAGAGCGCCTCGGCCAGGGCGCGGGCCAGTTCGGTCTTGCCCACGCCGGTCGGGCCGAGGAACAGGAAACTGCCCATCGGCCGGTTCGGGTCGGCCAGGCCGGTCCGGGACCGGCGGACCGCCTCGGCGACCGCGCCGACCGCGTCGTCCTGGCCCACCACCTTCTCGTGCAGGTGGCCCTCCAGGCGCAGCAGCCGGTCCCGCTCCTCCTCGGTGAGCTGGGCGACCGGGATGCCGGTGGCCCGGGAGACCACCTCGGCGATCTCCTGCGGACCGACCTCGGGCACCTGCGGGGAGTCCTCCTCGCCCCGGGCCCGCCGGATTTGCTCCTGCACCTCGGCGAGGCGGTCGCGCAGCGTCGACGCCCGCTCGTACTGCTCGTCGGCGACCGCCTGCTCCTTGTCCCGGCGGACCTCGTCGAGCTGCTGCTCCAGCTCCCGCACGTCCGAGGCGGGGGTACGGGTGCGCAGCCGGACCCGGGCGCCGGCCTGGTCGATCAGGTCGATCGCCTTGTCCGGCAGGTACCGGTCGGTGACGTACCGGTCGGAGAGTTCGGCGGCGGCGACCAGCGCTTCGTCGGTGAACCGCACCTGGTGGTGCGCCTCGTACCGGTCGCGCAGGCCGCGCAGGATGCTGACGGTGTCCTCGACGCCCGGCTCGGGGACCAGCACCGGCTGGAACCGGCGGGCCAGCGCGGCGTCCTTCTCGATGCTGCGCCGGAACTCGTCGAGCGTGGTCGCCCCGATCACCCGCAGCTCGCCCCGGGCCAGGGCCGGCTTGAGCATGTTGGAGGCGTCCATCCCGCCCTCGCTGCCGGCCCCGCCCGCGCCGACCAGCGTGTGGATCTCGTCCAGGAAGATGATCAGCTCCTCCCGGTGGGCGCGGATCTCCTCGATCACCTTCTTCAGCCGTTCCTCGAAGTCGCCCCGGTACCGGGTGCCGGCGACCAGGCCGGCCAGGTCGAGCTGGATGACCCGCTTGTTGAGCAGGGTCTGCGGGACGTCGCCGTCGCAGATCCGCTCGGCCAGCCCCTCCACGATGGCGGTCTTGCCGACCCCGGCCTCCCCGATGAGCACCGGGTTGTTCTTGGTCCGCCGGGACAGGATCTCCACCGCCTGCTCGATCTCGTCGGCCCGGCCGATCACCGGGTCGATCTGGTCGTTGCGGGCCAGGTCGGTGAGGTCCTGGCCGTACTGGTCGAGGGTGGGGGTGCCCCGGTCCGGCCGCGGGCCGGTGGTCGCCCCCCGCTCGGCGCTGGCCGCCTGCAACGACTCGGGTTGGATCCGGCCGGCCGACAGCATCCGCCCGGCCGGCGACTCCGGATTGAGCGGCAGCGCCATCAGGATGTGCTCGGGGCCGATGTAGTTCGCCCCCATCGCCCGGGAGAGCTGGTGGGCGTCGAGCAGCGCCCGCTTCGCCGCCGGGGTGAGCGACAGGTTCGGCGGCACCTCCCCCCGGGGCGCCCCGTCGCCCTGCCCGCCGAGCGCGTTGACCAGCGCGTCCGGGTCGGCCCCGGCGCGGTGCACCAGGTCGCGCAGGGCCTCGCGCTGCAACGCCGCCCAGAGCAGGTGGTCGGTGTCCAGGTCGCTGCTCTGCCGCTGGGCGGCCCGCCGGGCCGCGTCGGCCAGCATCTCCCGGGCGTCGGCGGTCATCAGCCGGGTGATGTCGACCCGGTGTGCCGGTCGGCGTCCGCCCTCACCCCGCCCGAAGTAGCGGGCCAGGAACTCGTCCCACGGGTCGGAGCCGAAGTCACCGGGTCCCAACATGTGCGTCCTCCGAGGTCGAAGCCGACAGGGTCGACACGCAGGGCTACCCGGCCCTCGGGCCGGCAAACGCCCCGGGGTGGCACCCTGAGAGGGTGGACGAGGCACCGCTGCTGATCGTGGACGCCGCCAACGTGGTCGGCTCCCGCCCCGACGGGTGGTGGCGCGACCGAGCCGGGGCCACGGCCCGGCTACGCGACGCGCTGGCCCCGCTGGCCGCCGAGGGCCGCCCGCCGGACCTGCCCCCGGACGCCGAGGTGGTGCTGGTCGTCGAGGGCGCGGCCCGGCGGGTGCCGGGCATCCCGCAGGTGCGCGTGGTGGCCGCCGAGCGCAGCGGCGACGACGCCGTGGTGGCCCTGGTCGGCGCCACCGCGTCCCGCCGGCGGCTGGTCGTCACCGCCGACCGGGAGCTGCGGGAACGGGTCCGGGCCCTGGGCGCCGAGGTGTACGGTCCGCGCTGGCTGCGCGGGTACTGAGCCGCCCCGGCGGTGCCGGGACGGCCGCGAGACGGACCGTCGCCGGGCGCCGGTGGCAACCGGACAGTGGGGCAGGACACCGACAGGGCGGATGTTCTCTCGCAGACCGCAATAGGCTGTAATGGAGTCCTCCCCGCCCCCAGGAGGTTCCACAGTGGCGAGCGTCGCCGAGCTCAAGGCCGCCATCGATGTCGCTCTCCAGCAGATCGGTGACGGCCAGACCGCCGTGCAGGCCGCCGGCGAGAAGCTGGCCGAAGCGCAGCAGACCCTGGCCGGCGCGCTGGAGGGCAGCGGACACGAGACGGTGGAGGCCGCGCAGGCCTCGCTGACGCAGGCCGCCCAGGAGCTGGAGGAGTGTCTGGCCGCCACACTCGTCGCGGTGGAGCAGGCGCAGCAGTACGTGTCGACGCTCTGAGAGGCGGGTCGTGTCGATCGTCGAGGACATCGGCGCGCAGGTGCGGGCCGCCGCCGAGGATCTGCCGCTCGGCCTGCTCGCCCAGGCGCTGGAGAAGCTCGGCCAGGCGTCGGAGCGGCTGCGCTGGGTGCGGCAGGAGTCGAACAACCCGATGGGGGTGCCGGAGCTGTCCGCGGCCACCGAGCACGCCGAGACCGCCGGGTACGCGCTGCGGGTCGCCCAGGAGCAGCTCGCCGCGTACCTGACCGCGCTCGGGTTGACCGCCGACGGGGCTCCCGCGCCCCGGGCGCAGCGGCCGGAGCCGAAGCACGACGCGCCCCGGGGTGACGCGCCCGGACCGGAGGACGGGGGCGGGCCGGCGGAGTCGGCCGACCCGACGGTCCGCCGCTGGTGGTCGGTCCGGGTCACCGAGCTGACCGGTGGCGGCACCGCCCCGGTCGACGGGCCGGACGAGCAGGTCGGCGACGCCCGGGAGCTGCTGCGGCGGGTGGTCGGCGGGGTCCGCTCCGGCGACCGGACCCGGCTGCGCACCGAACTGTGCAAGGCCCACGCCGACGTCGGGCTGGGCCTGGCGGCGTTGGCCCCGCCGCTGCTGCGCGAGCTGGCCGGGGAGCTGCTGGGGCACCCGCCGCGCGCCGACGACCTGCCGAAGCTGCGCAGCCAGCTCGACGGCCGGGTCCGCGACCTGCTGCCCGGGCTGCCGCCCTCGGTGCTGGAGACCCTGCTCAGCCGGGTGTGCCGGATGCCCCCGCCGCGCTCGGACGGGGAGCAGTCGCACGCCGCCGACTCGGCGGTGACCTCGGGCGTGCTCGCCGGGGTGCTGCTGGACCGGCTCGGCCGGGACCTGCCGAAGCAGGTCACCGACCCGAAGGCCGACCCGCAGCGCCCCGCCGACGGGGACCGGCCGGGCGGCGCGGGCCGCCCCGACCGTCCCA
>NZ_LRQV01000202.1 GCF_001567585.1 Micromonospora rosaria | reverse complement strand
CCCACCACGCCACCACCGACCACCCCGCCGCCGACCACGCCGCCCCCGACGACCCCACCGACCCTCTCGCCGTCGCCCCCGCCGCCCGTCCCGACCGGCCTGCGCATCTCGGTGCGGGTCAACCCCACCCCCGGGTACGTGGGCGGCCGGGTCACCGTGACCTACACCGTCCGCAACGTCGGCCGGGTACGGATCACCGGCGTCCGGATCACCCCGACCCTGCCGACGGGGGTACCGGTACGGACCCGTCCGGCCGGCTGCGCCACGACCTCCTGCCCGGTGCCGGACCTGACCCCGGGGGCCAGCCGGACGCTGACCTTCCTGCTGGTGCCGAGGGCGGCGACGAACACGACGGTACGCGGCACCGTGGTCGCCGACGGGAACCTCGACGACACCGACCGCGCCCCGTTCCGGGTGCTCCAGCCCCGGATCGAGGCGGTGCCGGAGATCGGGCCGCCGGGCTTCGTCACCTCGATCCGGGGCACCGACTTCCCGCCGGGCGTCCGGGTGCGGCTGGCCTGGGACGTCGGGATCACCGTCGCCGCCAACCCGGCCGTGCCGTCGGCCGACGGCACCTTCGCCCACCAGTTGCTGGTGGTGCCGCGCGACCAGCTCGGCCCCCGGGAGGTGCTGGCCACCGGCCCCGGGTTCGGCCCGGTCCGCACCGACTTCCGGGTGGTGCTGCCCGCCCAACAGCCCCCCGGCCTGGTCCGGCGCGGCTGGTGAGGGGACGATCGACGTGATCCACGAGGTGGACGAGGCGCTGCACGCGCTGCTGACCGAGGAGGTCCTCGCCGGCACCGACGTGCACCTGGCCTTCGACGCGCCGACCAAGGAGTGGGAGGCCCGGCGCAACGCGCCGACGGTCAACCTGTTCCTCTACGACATCCGGGAGCAGATGGCCCGCCGCCGGGAGGGCCGGGTCGAGGAGTACGACCCGGCGGGGCTGGTCGTCGCCGAGCACCGCCCGCCCCGGTACTTCACCCTGTCGTACCTGGTCACCGCGTGGACCGCCCGGCCGCAGGACGAGCACCGGCTGCTCTCGGTGCTGCTCGCCGGTCTGGTCACGTACGACGTGCTGCCGCCGGAACGCCTGGTCGGCAGCCTCGCCGGGCTGGGGCTGACGGTGCCGCTGAGCGTGGCGGTGCCGCCGGCCCGGGACCGGGGACTGGCCGACATCTGGTCCGCCCTCGGCGGCTCGCTGAAACCGTCGCTGGACCTGGTGGTGACCGCGCCGATCGCGGCCTCGACGGTCTTCGCCGTCCAGCCGGTCACCGACGGACTGCGGCTGCGTACCGGCCGGCGGCCGGTCGACGGGACCGGCGACGGTGGCGGGCGGGACGACCGGGGTGGTGAGCCGGAGACCCGGCGGTTGCGGTACCCCGACCCGGTGGCCGGGGAGACCGCCGGCCCGGTGGGCATCCGCCGGGCCCGGGGCACCGCCGCCGACCGGCAGCGCCGCCCGGGGACCGGTGGCCCGATCCGGGACGACCGCCGGTGAGCGCCCCGGCGCACACCGACCCCCGCCCCACCGACGCCGACACCGGGGCCGGGCCGGACGGGTCGGGTACCGCCGAGGCCCCGGGCACCACGTACCTGCGGGCCCGGCTCTTCCTGGTCGAGCAGCGGGTCCGGCGGGCGGTCGCCACCGCCCGCGCGGCGGACCCAACCCCGGACGACCCGCTGCGCGGTCTGCACGTCTCCGACGAGGACGCCTGGCGGCTGGTGGACGCCCCGGAGCCGCCCGCCCCGGACGAGATCGCGGCGGACGCGGTCGAGACCGCCGACCGGTGGGCCGAGGCGTCCCGGGCGGCGGGCGCCCGGATTCCGCTGTGGGACCTGGCCGGGGCGTTCGCGCTGGCCCCGCTGGACGTGGAGGTGCTGCTCCTCGCGCTCCTGCCCGACCTCGACCAGCGGTACGAGAAGCTGTACGGGTACCTGAACGACGACGTGACCCGCCGCCGGCCGACCATCGGGCTGGCGCTGCGGCTCTGCGGTCTCGCCCCGGTCGCCGGCCCCGCCCGCGCCCGGCTCACCCCCGCCGGCCCCCTGGTCGCCGGCGGGCTGCTCCTCGTCGAGGAGGACGACCGGCCGTTCCTGACCCGCACCCTGCGGGTGCCGGACCGGGTCGCCGCGCACCTGCTCGGCGACGACACCCCCGATCCCCGCCTCGCCGGCCTGACCCCGCCGCCGCCCGAGCCGCCCACCGAGGAACCGTCCGGGGTCGTCGCCGGGCTGGCGGCGGCGATCCGCGCCGGTGACCGCCTGGTCTACCTGCGCGAGGAGACGGGGGCGTCCGCCGCCGAACTGGCCGCCGGGGCGCTCGTCGCGGCCGGACGCGCGGTCCTCGCCCTCGACCTGGACGCGGTGCGCGCCGACCCGGCGCCGGAGGAGGCCCTGGCCGTCGCCGTCCGGGAGGCCCGGCTGCGCCGGGCCGGCCTGGTGGTCGGCCCGGTCGAGGCGCCGGACCCGGCGGCCGGGCCGGGCCCCGCCCGGCTGCTGCGCCGGCTCACCACCCTGCCGGTGCCGGTGCTGCTCACCGGGCAACCCGCCTGGGATCCGCAGTGGAGTGACGTGGCTCCGCTGCTGGTGACCACCCCGTCGATCGGGTCGGCCGACCGGGTCCGGCTGTGGCGGGACACCCTGGCCGGCCGGTCGGCGGCGCTGGCCGACGACGTCGACCCCGAGCGCGAACTGTCCGCGTACGTCCTCACGCCCGGCCAGGTCCGGCGGGCGGCGGTGGGCGCGGCGCAGCAGGCGGTGCTGGCCGGTTCCGCCCGGGTCACCACCCGGCACGTCCGGGCCGGGGTACGCGCACAGAACGCGGCGGGGCTGGAGAAGCTGGCCCGCCGGGTGGAGCCCGCCGTCGGCTGGGGCGACCTGGTGCTACCCGCCGCCGCCCGGCAGCAACTCGCCGAGTTGGCGCTGCGGGTGCGGCACCGGGAGCAGGTGCTGGGCGGCTGGCGGCTGCGCCCCGGCGGTGGGCGGGGTCGCGGGGTGACCGCCCTGTTCGCCGGGGACTCCGGCACCGGCAAGACGATGTCCGCCGAGGTGGTCGCCGCCGACCTGGGCCTCGACCTGTACGTGGTGGACCTCTCCACCGTCGTCGACAAGTACGTCGGACAGACCGAGAAGAACCTGGAACGGATCTTCACCGAGGCGGCCGGGGTGAACGGGGTGCTGCTCTTCGACGAGGCGGACGCCATCTTCGGCAAGCGGTCCGAGGTCAGCGACGCGCACGACCGGTACGCCAACCTGGAGAGCGCGTACCTGCTGCAACGGATGGAGTCGTTCGACGGCGTCGCGGTGCTCACCACGAACCTGCGGGCGAACCTGGACGAGGCGTTCCTGCGCCGGCTCGACGTGATCGTGGACTTCCCGGTGCCCGACGTGACGCAGCGGCGGGCCCTCTGGGACCGCTGCCTCGGCACCGACCTGCCCCGCGCCGACGACCTGGACCTGGATCGCTGCGCCGAGACCTTCGAGCTGAGCGGGGGCGGCATCCGGGCCTGCGCGGTCAGCGCCGGGTACCTCGCCGCCGAGGCGGGTGGCCCGGTCACCATGGCGATGGTCGTCGCCGCCGCCCAGGCCGAGTACCGCAAACTCGGCCGGCTCGTGCTGCCCGGCGGTACGCCCACGGAGCCCCGACGCCGGCGGGCGTGACGGTGGCGGGCGTGCGAGCGTGCCGGCGCGCCCGCCGACCGGGTACGTGGGCGCACTCGCTGTCGAGCTGCCCCGTAGGTGGGACCACGATGGGAGCGCCCGGGTCGAGTACGGGCCCGCGTCCGGTGCCCCGGCTGTGCGGGCAGTTCGACAGGACCTCGATCCCGGACACCGCCAGCTCGACCGGCAGCAAGACCCGCGCACACCACGCGGACCGTGCCACCGCAGCCGTGCCTAGGGAAGGGTGACGTCCCAGTTGCGACTGCCGATCGGGGTGACCTGCACCGGCCCGGACTCCGCCGGGTCCCGCCGGTCGAAGGGGGACGTGAAGGTGTGGCTGACCTCGTCGCTCACCCACGGAGCGTCCCGCGATCCGGCGAGCTTGATCTCCCACCGGAAGCTGACCGTGTACGAGGCGAGCCAGGACCCCGGGGTCATCGCCACGTCCCGGGACCAGCCCGGATGGTCGCGGAACGCGATCGTGGTCGGCTCGGTGATGATCTCGGTGTCGTCGTACGGTGGCAGGTAGGGCCGGTCCAGCCGCCAGGCGGTCGAGGTCCGCTGGGTCTTCTTGTACGACTCGTCCTCCTGCCGCTCCCAGTAGACGTACTGGTCGGCGGCGTACTGCCGGAAGTCGTAGATGTGCTCCGCGTCGCGGGGCAGGTTGTCCGGTGCGATCAGGGTGGCGACCTGCGCGTAGCCGATGTCCTGCTTGGTCTCCAACTCCTGCACGTCCGGGCCGTCGTACCGGGAGCGGAACTGGAGCCGGAGCCGCTTGGGGTCGACCGGCGGCAGCTTGGCGCGCTCCTCCTCCTTGGCCTTGCCCCGGGTCCGGCGGTCGGTCGGATACGGCTCCCGGCGGCTGCTGGTCGAATCCGCGTCCGCCTTCGGCACCCGCTGCACGGCGCTCTGCACGTCGCCCCCGGCGGCCGTCGAGGCGGCGACGGGCTGCTGCGTCGTCGACCGCGGGTCGGTGGCCAGCGCCCGCCGGGCGTTCGCCTCGGCCTCCCGCTCGAACCGGTCGCCCGGGTCGCTGATCCGCAGCCCGGCGCCGTTGTCGGTGCCGGCGACCGGGCCCAGCCGCTGCTGGATGACGTGGGTCAGCTCGTGCGCCAGGGTGTGCCGGTCGCCGCCGTCCGCGCCGAGCACCACGTGGTTGCCCGAGGTGTACGCCCGCGCCCCGATCCCGGCCGCCGACTCCCGGGCCGCCGCGTCGTCGTGCACCCGCACGTCGGAGAAGTCCGCCCCGAGCCGGGTCTCCATGTCGGTGCGGGTGGCGTCGTCCAGGGCACGCCCGCCGCTGCCGAGCACCGAGGCGACCGACCGCTGCACCTGCTCGGCGGGCTGGTGGCCGCACCCGGCCCCGTGCTCGTGCCGCTCCTGCGCCGGCGTCTCCCGATCCTGCCCGACCGCCCGCGCGACCGCGCGGTTTCCCACCGCGCGTTGCAGGGCGAGGACGGCACCCGGGCTGCGGCCGGAGCCGACCCGTCCCGCACCGGTCGCCGAACCGCGTCGGCCGACGGCCGGGGTGGTCGTGGCCGACTCGCGGCCCTCCTGGGTGCTGGACGTCCGATCGGACCGCTGTAACCGCACCTGCGGGCACCTCCTCGGCATCGACGCCCATGGTATCGCCGTCCGGGGTGGCCGGCCGAGGTTCGTCCGGCCAGGATCCCGGACCGACCTGCCCCTGTGGTGCCGGACTCTGCCCGGTGGTAGGTCCGTACGGACCTTCCCGGTGACCGGCCGTAGTACCAGGCTGGCCAGCGTCCGCCGAGCTGGCAGAGGAGCTTGCATGCCGACGTACCTGTCCCCAGGCGTGTACGTGGAGGAGGTCCAGAGCGGTTCGCGTCCCATCGAGGGCGTCGGGACCGCCGTCACCGCCTTCGTCGGGTTCGCCGAGAAGGGGCCGTTCCACACGCCGACCCTGGTCACCAACTGGAGCCAGTACGTCCAGCTCTTCGGCGGCATGGTCGAGGGCGCCTACCTGGCGCACGCCGTCTACGGGTACTTCGCCAACGGCGGCGGCATCTGCTACATCGTCCGGATCGGCGACTCCTCGTCGAGCCGCAGGGGCGGCCGGGGCGCGCCGAAGGCGCTGCCCGCCGGGGAGCCGTCGGCGCTGGGCACCTTCCGGGTGGCCGCCCTGCCCACGGCCGGCGGCGAGGTCACCGTGGAGGTCGCCGACGTCGAGGGCGAGGGGGTCGCCGAGGACCGGTTCCGGCTGGTCGTGCACGTCGACGGCAAGCCCACCGAGGAGTACGACGGCTCGTTCCGCAAGAGCAACAAGAGCTACGTGGTCAACCAGGTCCGGGAGCGGTCCAAGCTGATCACAATGGAGGAGGCCACGGCGGCCAACGCGCTGGCCCGTCCGGCCAAGCAGACGGTCACCCTGGCCCCGCCCACCGCCCCCGGCGACGTCGTGCCGGCCAGCCTCTCCGCCGACGAGTTCAGCGGGGACGTCGACGCCCGGACCGGCCTGGCCGGGCTGGAGGCGATCGACGAGATCACCATGGTCGCCGCCCCGGACCTGATGGGCGCGTACCAGGCGGGGGTCATCGACCGTGAGGCGGTGAAGGCCGCCCAGCTCGCGCTGATCTCGCACTGCGAGCAGATGGGCGACCGGATGGCCCTGCTGGACCCGCCGCCGGAGCTGACCGCGCAGCAGGTCCGCGCCTGGCGGCAGGACGAGGCCGGCTACGACTCCCGGTACGCGGCGCTCTACTACCCGTGGGTCAAGGTCTTCGACCCGAGCACCGGACGGGGCGTGTTCCTGCCGCCCAGCGGTCACCTGGCCGGGCTCTGGTCCCGCAACGACGCCGAGCGGGGCGTGCACAAGGCCCCCGCCAACGAGGTGCTCCGGGGCGTCGTCGAGCTCCAGAACAACGTCACCAAGGGCGAGCAGGACCTGCTCAACCCGATCGGGGTGAACTGCATCCGGGCCTTCCCGGGGCGCGGCATCCGGGTCTGGGGCGCGCGGACCCTCTCCTCCGACCCGGCCTGGCGCTACATCAACGTGCGGCGGCTGTTCAACTACGTCGAGGAGTCCATCCTGCTCGGTACCCAGTGGGTGGTCTTCGAGCCGAACGACCAGCGGCTGTGGGGCACGATCCGGCGCAACATCACCGCCTTCCTCACCGAGGAGTGGCGGCGGGGCGCCCTGTTCGGGGCGACCGCGGCGGAGGCGTTCTACGTCAAGTGCGACCGCGAGACCAACCCCCCGGAGGTGGTCGACCGGGGTCAGGTGGTGTGCGAGATCGGCATCTGCCCGGTCAAGCCGGCCGAGTTCGTCGTCTTCCGCCTGTCGCAGTTCTCCGACAGCACCAGCCTGGTCAGCGACTGACCCGCGCGGGCGGCACCGACCCGGCGTACGAACCGACGATGACGAAAGGCGGCCACGATGGCCACTGGTGACAGCTTTGTCGTGCACACCTTCCAGGTGGAGCTGGGCGGCATCCAGGTGGAGCTGGTGGAGGAGGTCAGCGGCCTGACCGTCGAGCTGGACTCGATCGAGGTCAAGCAGGTCACCCCCACCGGCGAGCTGATCATCCGCAAGATCCCCGGGGCCCGGAAGGCCGGCGAGGTGACCATCACCCGGGGGCTGGACCAGAGCAGCTCCTTCACCGAGTGGATCAAGGAGACCTTCCTCAAGGGCGCGGTCGACGCCGCCCGGCAGAACATCAGCATCATCATCACCAACGCCGACAAGTCGCAGACCCGGCGGTTCGACCTGACCAACGCGTGGGTGAGCAAGTGGGAGGGTCCGTCGCTGAAGGCCGGTGACACCAGCCCGGCGACCGAGAAGGTCACCGTCGTGTACGAGGAGATCAGCACGTCATGAGGCGGCGTGGAGTCTCGGCCGGGGCCCTCGACCACCTCGGCGAGCAGCCGGCCGGCCCGGCGGACGACGCGACCGGGCCGGCCGCCACGGTGGTCGCCCCGCCCGCGCCGGTCCGGCTCCAGACGGAGTTCACCTTCCACCTCCCCCGGGGGTACGTCGACGAGGACGGCACCGTGCACCGGGAGGGCGCGATGCGGCTGGCCACCGCCCGCGACGAACTGGCCCCGCTGGTCGACCTGCGGGTCAAGCAGAACCCGGCGTACCTGTCGATCGTCCTGCTCAGCCTGGTGGTGACCCGACTGGGCACGATCACCCAGGTCCGCGCCGAGGTGATCGAACGGCTCTTCGCCTCCGACCTGGCCTTCCTCCAGGACCTGTACCGGCGGATCAACGCCGAGGGGCACACCCTCGCCGAGGTCACCTGCCCCTCCTGCGAGACGGTCTTCGAGGTGGACCTGGCCGGTGGTCGCCCGGGGGAATCGTGACGTACGGGGCCGACCGGCTCCACGAGGAGGTCTCGTACGTCGCCTACCACTTCCACTGGCCGCGCGGGGAGATCCTCGACCTCACCCACGCCGAGCGGGCCCGGTACGTGACGGAGATCGCCCGCATCAACACCAGGATGAACGAAGGTCAGTGAGGCGCGATGGGGCTACGCGACAGGATGCGGCGGCTGGCGGCCGACACCCGCGCCCGGGTGGCCGGCCGGTCCGGCGGCACCGCCCCGGCTCCCGCCCCGCCCCGTCCGGACGCGACGTCGACCGCCCCGGATCTGTCGGCCGACCCCGATCTGTCGACGGGTGGCCCGGATCTGTCGACGGGTGGCCCGGCGGTCGCCGCGCCCACCCGTACCCCCGCCGAGCCGGGCTGGCGGTCGCTGCCGCCGATCCAGCGGGCCCTGGCCGACGGGCCGGTACTGGTCAGCGACCTGCCCCGGTTCACCGACCGGCTGTCCACCTTCCAGGACCCCACCCTGCGTACCCCGCTCGACCACCTGGTCAGTGACCGGGCCCCGCTCGGGGTGGTCCGGGACCTCGTCCGGCCCCGACCGGCAGTCGCAGCCGATCGGCCGTCGACCGCGCGGGAAGCCGTGCCGCACCTGCCGACCGTCCAGCGCCGCCCGGCCGACGGTGAGCCGTCCGACGCCCCGGAGGCCGCTCCCGCGCCGGTCGACACCACCGGCACCGGGTCGTCGGAGGGCCGGGCACGGCCGAGGGCGACGGTCCGCAGCGGTACCCGGCCGCCAGCAGCCACCCCGACCGGGGTCCTGGTGACCGCCCGGCCCGCCGCACCGACCCGCCGGTTGACCGGCACCCCGGTCGCCGGCACCCCGGGCCCGGCACCCGTCCAGCGGTCCGGACCGGCCACCGGTGGCCCGGTCGGGATGGATGC
>NZ_LRQV01000201.1 GCF_001567585.1 Micromonospora rosaria | reverse complement strand
GGGGGGTGGTCACGTTTGGGGGGTTGGGGGGCGTCGTGGGGGTGTGGAAGCCGATCGACGGGAGGACATCATGAGCCGGATCGACCTGGAGGCAATGGCGCCGGCCGCGTACCGCGCGGTGCTCGGGCTGGAGCGGTACGGCCGGGAGAACGTCGAGCACACCGTGCTGGAGCTGGTGAAGCTGCGCGCCTCGATCCTGAACGGCTGCGCGTTCTGCGTGGACATGCACAGCCGGGACGCCCTCGCGGCGGGCGAGTCCAGCCGGCGGCTGTTCGCCGTGGCCGCCTGGCACGAGGCGCCCTTCTTCGACGAGCGGGAACGCGCCGCGCTCGCGCTCACCGACGCGCTCACCCGGCTCGGCGAGCACGGGGTGCCCGACGAGGTCTGGGACGCCGCCACGCGGGTCTGGTCGGAGAAGGAGGTGGCGGACCTGGTGGTCGCGATCGCCACAATCAACGTGTGGAACCGAATCGTGGCGGCCACCCGGCTCCAGCCGCCGGTGCAGGAGTAACGGGCAGCAGGACGACGGGGAACGGAACGACGGGGAGCAGGACGACGGGGAACGGGACGTCGACCGGGCCGGAGAGCGGGCCGGGGCAGGAGCAGGCGGCCGGGGTGCTGACGGCGCACCGGCCGATGCTGCTCGGGCTGGCGTACCGGATGCTCGGCAGCCTCGCCGACGCCGAGGACGTGCTCCAGGAGGCGTACCTGCGCTGGCTGGGCGCCGACCGGGCGGCCGTGGCCGAACCCCGCCGGTACCTGTCCCGGGTGGTCACCCGGCTGGCGATCGACCGGCTCCGGGCGCGGCAGGCGGCCCGGGAGACGTACGTCGGGCCGTGGCTGCCCGAGCCGGTCCCCACCGCGACCGCACCGTTCGGGCCGCTGGAACACGCGGAGCTGCGCGACTCGCTCTCCGTGGCGCTGCTGCACCTGCTGGAGCGGCTGACCCCGCCGGAGCGGGCGGTCTACGTGCTGCGCACCGCGTTCACGCTGCCGTACGCCGAGATCGGCGAGATCCTGGACCGCCCGGCGGCGGACTGCCGGCAGCTGCACCACCGGGCGTCGGCCCGGATCGCCGACGACCGCCGGCGGTTCAGCGCCGACCCGGCCGAGCAGCGCCGGCTGCTGGACGCGTTCCTGGCCGCCGCCCGCGACGGCGACCTGGCCCGGCTGACCGACCTCGTGGCGGCGGACGCGGTCGCGTGGACCGACGGGGGCGGCCGGGTCACGGCGGCCCGCCGGCCAATCTGCGGCGCCGACCGGGTCGCCCGCTTCTTCGCCGGCATCTACGGCCCCCGCCGGCCGCTGTTCCTGGCCTCCCCGGTCGAGCTGAACGGCCAGCCCGGTCTGCTGCTGCACCGCCCCGACGGCCGACGGTACGCGGCCACCGTGGCCGCCGCCGGCGGCCGGATCACCGGGCTGTACGTGGTGGGCAACCCGGAGAAGGTGGCCCGGCTGGCCGGCCTGCCAACGGGCGGCTGAGCCGGGTGGGTGAGCCGGGCGGCTGAGCCGGGTGGGTGATCGACCGGTCGGGTCGACCGAGACACCACGGGCGGGGCCGACCGGCCCCGCCCGACAGGTCCTGCGGCGGTGCTCAGCCCAGCTCGGGGAACCAGAGCGCGATCTCGCGCTTGGCGCTGTCCGGCGAGTCCGAGGCGTGCACCAGGTTTTCCCGGTTGGACAGGGCGAGGTCGCCCCGGATCGTCCCGGCGGCGGCCTTGCGCCCGTCGGTGGCGCCGATCATGCCCCGCACGACGTCGATCACCTGGTCGCCGGAGAGCACCAGCGCGACCAGCGGCCCGCTGGTCATGAAGTCCTTCAGCGGCGGGTAGAACGGCTTGTCCACGTGCTCGGCGTAGTGCTGGTCGGCGAAGTCACCGTCCAGGGTCCGCGTCTGCATGGCGTCGATCCGCAGCCCCTTGCGCTCGAAGCGGGAGACGATCTCGCCGACCAGGCCCCGCCGGACGGCGTCGGGCTTGATCAGGACAAGCGTGCGCTCGTCCGGGCTGCTGCTGGACACGCTGGGTTCCTCCTGTACGCCGAAGGCGGTCTGGCTGGGTACGGTCAGCGTAGCGACCCGGTCCGGCCACCGGCGCGGCGGCTGCTCTTCCGCTCCGTCACCGATCCGGCCTAGCCTGGTCCCGACCCCAGGGAGGTCCACTGTGGCGAATGGCGGGAGTCGACCCATCGCGCCGGTCCGGAAGCTGATCGCCGCCGTGCTCGGCACCGTGGCGGCCTTCGTGGTGCTGTTCGGCCTGGGCATGACGAGCTGGGCCATCGTGGCGCTCGGCGTCGCCCTGCTGGCGCTCGCGATCGCGCTGGGCACCGTGCACGGCGGCGGCCGTACCTGGGTGGTCGGCGTCGGGCACGTGCACAGCGTCTCCGAGCCACCCACCCAGTACGCGTTCGGTCGCTGCGAACTGCAGCTCGTGATCGACGCGCCGGGGATGCCGCCCCGTACCAAGAAGATCATCGAGCCCCGGGTGCCGGTGGCCAAGTGGCCGTCGCTGGGGCAGACGCTGCCGATCCGGGTCGCCCTCGACGACCACCGGCACGTACGGGTGCTCTGGGACGAGGTGCCCACGCACACCGAGGCAGCCGCCGACCTGCCGCCCGAGTTCGCCGCCGCGGCGGCGGCCGAGCCGGTCGACGAGGTGCTGCTCCAGCAGGAGGCCCCGCCCTGGGCGGACCGGGTCGGCGACGACCTCCGGGACGACCTGCGCGACGACTTCCGGGACCCGCCGGTGCTCGACCCGCTCGACGACGACCTGGGCGCCCGGCCGGAGCGCCGGGAGCCGGTGGTGGTGCACCAGCGTCCGGGCGGCCCGGTCGTCCTAGAGGGCACCCTGGTCGAACAGCCCGCCGGGACGCTGCCCCGCCGGGCCACCCCCGGCCCCCGTCCGCCCGCCGAGGAGCAGCCCGACCCGCTGGTCGAGGAGCGGGTCGACACCCCCGCCGCGACCCGGCAGGAGGCACCGGCCGACCCGGTGGACGTCCCGCCCGCCCAGCGGGGTTCGGGGTACCCGGTGGACCCGGTCGACGTCCCGGCCGGGCAGGGCTCGGGGTACCCGCTCGACTCGCCGGCCCCCGGCCAGCGCACCGGCTCCGACCTGCCGGAGTCCGACCTGTTCGACCGGTCACCGGCCGACCCGGTCCACCAGCCGGCGACCGACCCGACGGCCCGGTCCGACAGCGACCCGACGGCCCGGTCCGACAGCGACCCGACGGCCCGGTCGGAGAGCGACCCGACGGCCCGGTCGGAGAGCGACCCGACGGCCCGGTCGGAGAGCGACCCGATCGATCTGCCGCTGGACGACCCGGCCACGGCCCGCGCCACCGAACCCGGTCTGGCCGACGCCGACCTCGACGCGGCGATCTTCGGGTACGACCCGGACACCGTCGACCTCGACGCCGCCGCCCCGATCAGCGGCGTCGGGATCACCGTGCTGGTCACCGACCTCACCCGGTCCCTGGACTTCTACCGGGACGTGCTCGGCTTCACCGAGGTGGACCGGGGCTCCGGCAACGCGGTGCTCGCCTCCGGCACCACCCGACTGGTGCTGCGGGAGGTCAGCGAGGCGGCACCGATCAGCCGGCGGCTGGTCCACGTCAACCTGGAGGTCAACGACATCCAGGCGGCTTACGAGCGGCTGCGGGACACCGGGCTCCGCTTCACGTACGCCCCCCGGGTGGTCAACCGGGGCACCAAGCTGGAGGTCTGGGCGGCGGCGTTCCGCGACCCCGACGGTCACGGCATCGCCCTGACCCAGTGGCGGACCCTCACCGGGGCCTGACCCGCCGGCCCCATCCCGTCCCGCCCCGTCAGGCGTCGGGCCCGCCCCGCCGGCCGCTCGTCGGCCCGGGTGCGGGCCCGAGGATCAACCGCCGCACGTGCAGCGCGTACGCCCACACCAGGGCGAAGATGACGCCGAGCGCCAGCAGCGACCAGTGCAGCAGGCCGGAGAGGATCAGCGCCCCCTGCAGCACGGTGCCGGCGTGCCAGGCCCACGGCCGGCGCATCATGCCGGCGAGCACCACCGCCGCCACGGCGATCACCACGACAACCGCGATGGTCGCCCCGCTCAGGTCCCCGCCGAGCACCCGGATCGGTTGGATGCCGAGCAGCAGCACCAGCGCCTCCAGGCCCAGGGTCGCCGCGCCCAGCCCCCGGACCGCCCGTTCCGGGTCACGCAGCCCGGAGCGGGGCGCCCCCTCGGTCGGCTCCCCGGTCGGCACGTCGTCCGGCTCGGGGCCGGGGCGCTGCGGGTCGGTCATCGCTTCAGCAGCCGGCGGGCGTCGGCCACGGTCACCACCGACCCGGTGATCAGCACACCCACCCCGCTCAGCTCCCCCGGCACGTCGGACTCGGCGGCGGCCACCGCCGCCTCGATCGCGTCCGGCATCTCCTCGGCCACCTCCACCCGGTCCGGCCCGAACACCTCGGCCGCCAGGGCGCCCAGCTCGGCGGCGGGCATCGCCCGGGGCGAACTGTTGCGGGTGACCACCACCGAGTCGAGCACCGGCTCCAGCAGCTCCAGCAGGCTGGCCGCGTCCTTGTCGGCGAGCACGCCGAGCACCCCGACCAGCTTGCTGAACGCGAACTCCTCCTGGAGCGCGGTGACCGTGGCGGCCATGCCCTGCGGGTTGTGCGCACCGTCGAGCAGCACGGTCGGCGCGGTCCGTACCCGCTCCAGCCGGCCCGGCGAGCTGGCCGTGGCGAAGCCCTCCCGGACCGTCTCCACGTCCAGCTGCCGGCGCGCGCCGGCACCGAGGAACGCCTCCACCGCCGCCAGCGCCACGGCCGCGTTCTGCGCCTGGTGGGCCCCGTGCAGCGGGATGAAGACCTCCTCGTAGACCCCGCCGAGGCCCTGGAGGGTGAGCACCTGGCCGCCGACGGCGACCGACCGGCGCAGCACGCCGAACTCCGCGCCCTCCCGGGCGACGGTCGCCCCCACCTCGACGCAGCGTTCGAGGATGGGCCGGGCCGCCTCCTCCTCCTGGGCGGCGGAGATCACCGTCGCGCCGGGGTGGATGATGCCCGCCTTGGCCAGCGCGATGTCCTGGATCGTGTCACCCAGCCACTCGGTGTGGTCCAGCCCGATCGGGGTGAGCACGCAGACCCCGGCCTGGATCACGTTGGTGGCGTCCTCGGCGCCGCCGAGGCCCACCTCGACCACCGCCACGTCGACCGGGGCGTCGGCGAAGGTCGCGAACGCCAGCGCCGTGGTCATGTCGAAGTAGGTCAGCGGCTCGGCCGACCGCTGGTCGACCAGCCCGGCCAGCGGGGCCACCTCCCGGTACGTGGCGACGAAGCGGTCCTCGCTGACCGGCTCGCCGTCCAGGCTGATCCGCTCCCGGACGGTGTCCAGGTGCGGGCTGGTGTACCGGCCGGTGTGCAGGCCGAACGCCCGCAGCAGCGAGTCGATCATCCGGGCCGTCGACGTCTTGCCGTTGGTGCCGGTCAGGTGGATCGACGGGTACGCCCGCTGCGGGCTGCCGAGCAGGTCGAGCAGGCTCTCGATGCGGTCCAGCTCGAAGACCATCCGGGTGAACCCGCGCCCGGCCAGCTCGGCGTCGACGGCGGCGAAGTCGGCGTGCCCGGCGCGGGCCGCCCGGTCGGTACGCTCCGCCCGCGCCGGGCGCCCGCCACGGGCGGCCCGGCCGGCGGCGCCGGCACCATCGGTACCGGCGGTGTGATCGGTGCCGTCGATGTGATCGGCGCCGTCGGTGTGATCGGTACGGTCGGTCACGAGGGCAGTGCCTCCAGCGCGGCGTCGATGCGGACCAGGTCGGCCTCGGCCACCGCGAGCCGGTCCCGGATCTTGGCCACCACGGGCTCCGGCGCCTTCCCGACGAACGCCGGATTGTCCAGCTTCGCCCTGGCCTGCGCCACCTCCTTCTCGGCGGCGGCGCGGTCCTTGGTCAGCCGGGCCCGCTCGGCGGCCACGTCGATCGAGCCCCGGGTGTCCAGCGCGACGCTCACCTCGCCCGGCATGGTCAGGGTGGCGCTGGCCTGGAACCCGTCGTCGCCGGTGTCCAGCCGGGCCAGCGAGCGGATCAGCGGCTCGTGCGCCGCGATGCCCGCCCCGGCGAGGCCGTCCAGCCGCGCCACGACCCGCTGCGTCGGGCGCAGCCCCTGGTCGGAGCGGAACCGCCGGATCTCGGTCACCACCCGCTGCACGGTGCCGACCTCGACCTCCGCGGCGTCGTCGACGAGGGTACGGTCGGCGACCGGCCAGGCGGCGGTCAGCACCGTCTCCCCGCCGGTCAGCGCGGTCCACAGCTCCTCGGTGACGAACGGGATCACCGGGTGCAGCAGCCGCAGCAACTGGTCCAGCACGTGCCCGAGCACCCGGCGGCTGACGTCGGCGGCCTCGCCACCGGCGCCGAGCACCGGCTTGCTCAGCTCCACGTACCAGTCGCAGACGTCGTCCCAGGCGAAGTGGTACAGCAGGTCGCAGACCTTGGCGAACTCGTACCGCTCGAACTGCTCGTCGACCTCGGCGGTGACGTGCGCCAGCCGGGACAGGATCCACCGGTCGACGGTCGACAGGCGCTCGGCCGCCGGCAGCGGGCCGGTGGTGTGCGCGCCGTTGAGCAGCGCGAACCGGGTGGCGTTCCAGAGCTTGTTGCAGAAGTTGCGGGAGCCCTGGCACCAGTCCTCGCTGACCGGCACGTCCCCGCCCGGGTTCGCGCCCCGGGCCAGGGTGAACCGGGTGGCGTCCGCGCCGTACCGGTCGATCCAGTCCAGCGGGTCGACCACGTTCCCGAACGACTTCGACATCTTCTTGCCGAACTCGTCGCGGACCATGCCGTGCAGGGCGACCACGTCGAACGGCTGCCGGCCGTCCATCGCGTACAGGCCGAACATCATCATCCGGGCGACCCAGAAGAAGAGGATGTCGTACCCGGTGACCAGCACGCTGGTCGGGTAGAACTTCGCCAGGTCCGGGCTCGGGTCCGGCCAGCCGAGGGTGGAGAACGGCCACAGCGCGCTGGAGAACCAGGTGTCCAGCACGTCCTCGTCCTGGTGCCAGCCCTCGCCGGTCGGCGGTTCGTCATCGGGCCCGACGCAGACCACCTCGCCGTCCGGGCCGTACCAGACGGGGATGCGGTGGCCCCACCAGAGCTGCCGGGAGATGCACCAGTCGTGCATGTTGTCGACCCAGGCGAAGTACCGCTTGGCCAGCTCGGCCGGCTCGATGGCCACCCGGCCGTCGCGCACCGCGTCCCCGGCCGCCTTCGCCAGCGGGGTGGTGTTCACGAACCACTGCAACGACAGCCGGGGCTCCACGGTCGTCTTGCACCGGGAGCAGTGCCCCACCGCGTGCACGTACGGCCGCTTCTCGGCCACGATCAGGCCCTGCTCGCGCAGCGCGGCGACGATCGCCGGCCGGGCCTCGAACCGGTCCAGGCCCTGGAACGGGCCGGGCGCGGTGATCACACCCCGCTCGTCCATCACGGTCACGGCCGGCAGGTCGTGGCGCTGGCCGATCTCGAAGTCGTTCGGGTCGTGCGCCGGGGTGACCTTGACCATGCCGGTGCCGAAGCTCGGGTCGACGTGCGCGTCCCCGACGATCGGGATCCGCCGCCCGGTGAGCGGCAGCTCCACCTCGGTGCCGATCAGGTGCCGGTACCGCTCGTCGTCCGGATGCACGGCCACGGCGGTGTCGCCGAGCATCGTCTCGGCCCGGGTGGTGGCCACCACCACGTCGTCGCTGTACCGGATGGAGACCAGCTCACCGTCGTCGTCGGTGTGCTCCACCTCGATGTCGGACAGGGCGGTCAGGCAGCGCGGGCACCAGTTGATGATCCGGTTCGCCCGGTAGATCAGGCCGTCGTCGTAGAGCTTCTTGAAGATCGTCTGTACCGCCCGGGACAGCCCCTCGTCCATGGTGAACCGCTCGCGGTCCCAGTCGACGGAGTCGCCCAGCCGGCGCATCTGGCCGAGGATCGCCCCGCCGGACTCGGCCTTCCACTGCCAGACCCGCTCGACGAACTTCTCCCGGCCCAGGTCGTGCCGGGACAGCCCCTGGCCGGCGAGTTGCCGCTCGACGACGTTCTGGGTGGCGATGCCGGCGTGGTCCATGCCGGGCAGCCAGAGCGCCTCGAAGCCCTGCATCCGCTTGCGCCGGATCAGCGCGTCCTGGACGGTGTGGTCGAGGGCGTGGCCCATGTGCAGCACACCGGTCACGTTCGGCGGCGGGATGACGATGGTGAACGGCGGCTTGTCGCTCTCCGCCGACGCCCGGAAGTGGCCGGCGGCTACCCACTGCTCGTACCGTCGCTGCTCTACCTCGCCGGGCTGGTACTGGCCGGCGAGGGTCGGGGCGTCGGGGCGTCGGGCATCCAGGTTCTCGGTCACCCTCAAAGTCTACGAACCGCTTCGGCGGAGCCGACGTGCGCCACCGGTGCTTCGCGTACGGTGGCGGTCATGTCCGACGCACACGTCACCGGTGGCGCCGCCGCCGGTGGGTCCGCACCCGCCACCGGGCAGCCGTACGCCGACAGCGCGCCGCTGATCGAGCTGAGCCAGGAGCCCATCCAGCTCAGCAACCACGACCCGGACAACCCGCCCGGCCGGCGGTTCCTCCGGTCCCGCCGGGCCCGCTGGGCGCTGGCCGTGGCGCTGGCGGTCGGGCTGGCCGGCGTGGGCAGCCTCGGCGCAGCCGGCTGGCGGGTGGCCCAGCAGAAGGACGCCGACCTGGCCACCCCGGACACGATCGGGACGCTGGTCCGGGACGACCGTGAACGGGCCCGCAGCACGGCGGACTACCTGCGCAGCGGGTTCGCCGCCCAGATCGACCTGGACCGCAGCTTCGGCGCGGTGTACGTCGACCGCGACGACGAGAGCCGACCGGTGCTCGTCTTCGGCGGGGCCACCCTGCTCTGGCAGCCGGAGCGGGACCTCGACACGCTCTTCACGCTGACCGCGGGCGACACCGGCGAGGTCACCGACATCCGCGAGGTGCCCGCCGGCCCCCTCGGCGGGGTGATGAAGTGCGGCACCACCAGCGGTGAGGGCGGCGACCTCCCGGTGTGCGGCTGGGCCGACCACGGCAGCGTGGTGATGGCCATGTTCCCGGGCCGTACCGTCACCGACGCGGGGAACCTGCTACGGGCCGTCCGCGAGAAGATCCAGACCCGATCCTGACCCTGTCGCCGGCCCGTCTCAGGTGGACGGGCCGCGGCCGGGTCGGCCGGTGTCGGGTCCCGGAAACGACGTGAGGGCCACCCCCATAGGGG
>NZ_LRQV01000200.1 GCF_001567585.1 Micromonospora rosaria | reverse complement strand
CCACGCCGACGCCGCCGAGGTCCTCGCCGCCGCCGGCCCGCCCCCCGCCGGCGCGTTGCCGCTGCACTGGGCCGGCTGCGACCGCTGCTGCGGGCGACCGGCCGCACCGGCCGCCCTGCTGGTCGCCGACGGTTCCGGCTACCGTGTCGAGAGCCCCCGAGGGGAGCACGACGGCCCGCTGTCCGAGCGGGTGGCCCACGCACGGAGAGCAACGTGATGAGCTACGACTACGTCCGCGACGGCGCGGAGATCTACCGCCGCTCCTTCGCCACCATCCGCGCCGAGGCCGACCTGTCCCGGTTCCCCGCCGACGTGTCCCGGGTGGTGGTCCGGATGATCCACGCCAGCGGCATGGTGGACCTCGCCGACGACGTGGACGCCCATCCCGACGTGGTCGCCGCCGGGCACGCCGCGCTGCGGGCCGGCGCGCCCGTGCTGTGCGACGCGGCGATGGTCGCCGCCGGCATCACCCGTACGCGGCTGCCCGCCGACAACGAGGTGGTCTGCACCCTGCGGGACCCGGCCGTCCCGGACCTGGCCCGGCAGCAGGGCACCACCCGCAGCGCCGCCGCGATGCAACTGTGGCGGGACCGCCTCGACGGTGCCGTGGTGGCCATCGGCAACGCCCCCACCTCGCTGTTCCGGTTGTTGGAGCTGATCGACCAGGGCGTCGGTCGCCCGGCGGCCGTCGTGGGGGTGCCCGTGGGGTTCATCGGCGCGGCAGAATCCAAGCAGGCCCTCGCCGCGCACCCGGCACGGGTGCCCTACCTGGTCGTGCACGGGCGGCGCGGGGGCAGCGCCGTCACCGCGGCGGCGGTGAACGGCATCGCGAGCGAGGTGGAGTGACGATGGCCCAGCCCGGCACGCTCTACGGCGTCGGCGTCGGACCCGGCGACCCGGAACTGCTGACGGTCAAGGCCGCCCGGCTGATCAGCGAGGCCGACGTGGTCGCCTACTACTCGGCCCGGCACGGCCGCAGCATCGCCCGGTCGATCGTCGCCGCGCACCTGCACGACCGGCACGTCCACGAGCCGCTGGTGTACCCGATCACCACCGAGGAGACCGACGACCCGGCCGGGTACGAGGGCGTCATCCGGCAGTTCTACGACGACAGCGCCGAACGGCTCGCCGTCCACCTCGCCGCCGGCCGTACCGTGGTGGTGCTCTGCGCCGGGGACCCGATGTTCTACGGCTCCTACATGTACCTGCACGAGCGTCTCGCGCACCGGTTCCCGGCCCAGGTGGTCCCCGGCGTCACCTCGGTCAGCGCCGCGTCGGCGGTGCTCGGCCGGCCGCTGGTGGAACGCGACGAGGTGCTGACCATCCTGCCCGGGACGCTGCCCGCCGAGGAGCTGGCCCGCCGGCTCGCCGACACCGACGCCGCCGCCGTGCTCAAACTCGGCCGCACCTTCGGCCGGGTCCGGGCCGCCCTCGACGACGCCGGCCGGCTCCCCGAGTCGTGGTACGTCGAACGGGCCACCTCCGAGCGGGGCCGGCAGGCGCCGCTGGCCGAGGTGGACCCCGACGAGGTGCCCTACTTCTCGCTGGCTCTGCTGCCCAGTCCGACCAGCAGTGCCGTCCACGCGGACCCGCCCGCCCCGGCGGCCTCCGGCGGGGAGGTGGTGGTGGTCGGCCTCGGCCCGGCGGGACCGCGCTGGCAGACCCCGGAGGTGACCCGCGCCCTGCGCGAGGCCGAGCACCTGGTCGGGTACGCCCCGTACGTCGACCGGGTGCCGGTGCGCCCCGGCCAGCAGCGGCACACCTCCGGCAACCAGGTGGAGACCGAACGGGCCGCCCACGCCCTGGACCTCGCGCTCGGCGGGGCCCGGGTGGTGGTCGTCTCCTCCGGTGACCCGGGCGTCTTCGCGATGGCCAGCGCCGTCTACGAGGTGGCCACCGCCGAGGCCCGCTTCGCCCGGGTGCCGGTCCGGGTGTTGCCCGGCCTCACCGCGGCCCAGGCCGCCGCGAGCCGGATCGGCGCGCCGCTCGGGCACGACTTCGCGGTGCTGTCCCTGTCCGACCGGCTCAAGCCGTGGCCGGTGATCGAGGCGCGGCTCGCCGCCGCCGCCGAGGCCGACCTGGTCCTCGCCCTCTACAACCCGGCCTCGGCGAGCCGCCGCTGGCAGGTCGGCGCGGCCCGGGACGTCCTGCTGCGCCACCGTGACCCGAAGACCCCGGTGGTGGTGGCCCGCGACATCGGCCGGCCCGGCGAGACGGTGACCGTGACCACGGTGGCCGACCTCGACCCCCAGGTGGTGGACATGCGCTGCCTGCTCCTCGTGGGATCGTCGACCACGCAGGTCAGCACCCGGGGGGACGGCTCCGTGGCGGTGTGGACCCCGCGTACCTACCCGGGCTGACCGGGGGGTAGCCCGTCCACCCACCGGGCCGCCTCCTCGGCGGTGTGCACCACCGCCGGCAGGTCGGGTGGGGCTGGCCGGTCGACCATCAGCACCGGTAGCCCGAGCCGGCGGGCGGCGACGAGCTTCGCCTCGGTGAGCGCCCCGCCGCTGTCCTTGGTCACCAGCACGTCGATCCGGTGGTCGCGGATCAGCGCCAGCTCACCGTCCACCGTGTACGGGCCCCGGCTGCGCAGCAGCCGCACATGCGCGGGCAGGGGCCCGTCGGGTGCGTCGACCACGCGGGCGAGGAACCACACCCCGGTCACCGGCAGGAACATGCCGAGGCTCTGCCGGCCGGTGGTGAGCAGCGCCCGCGTCCCGAGCGCCGGCAGGTCCCGTACGGCGGCGGCCATGTCGGGCACCCGGTGCCACCGGTCACCCGGCTGGGCCGTCCACCCGGGCCGTTCCAGCCGTAGGTGCGGCACCCGGGCGGTCGCGGCGGCCTCGACCCCGGCGACCCGCATCCGGGCCGCGTAGGGGTGGGTGGCGTCCACCACCGCGTCGACGTGGTGGTCGGTGAGCCACCGGGCCAGTCCCGCCGGGCCACCGAACCCGCCGATGCGCACCTCGCCGACCGGCAGGCGGGGGTCCGCCACCCGTCCCGCCAGCGAGGAGACCACCGTCGTGGCCGGCTGCGCGGCCAGGATGGCGGCCAGGGCCCGCGCCTCGGCGGTACCGCCGAGAACGAGCACCCGCCGGGTCGACGGCGAGCTGGTGGACCTGTCCACCGTAGGGCCGCGTCGTGCCGTCGGACCGGCCACCGCCTCGCTGTTCGGGGCACCCACCAGATCCTCCGTTCGCACCGGGGCCGGGCTCGGTCGCCGTGCGGCCCGGCTCCGCTGGCGGCTCGGCCCAGGCTAGCGGCTGCCCGGGGTGGGACCGGTCCCGCGTCCCGGACACCCCGCCGTCCGCCTCGTGCCGGCGGCAACCGCCGCGTGGCACGTTTGCGCGCGGCGACCGTGGGCATGGACTGCCATGGAGCACCCCGGCAGCGAGCCGAGCGTCGTCATCACCCCGTACCCGGACGGGCCGCTGCTGGTCCGCGGCGCGTTCCTGTTGCGCGCGCCCGACGGCACGCCGATCGAGCCGGGCCGGAGCACCATAGCGTTGTGCCGGTGCGGCATGTCGGCGATCAAGCCGTTCTGCGACGGCACGCACAAGGTGACCGGGTTCCGGGCGGCCAGCGGGCGCGACCCGGGGCCGGAGCCGGCCGGGGTGGACGCACCGCCGGTCTGACCGGGGCGCGGGGCCGCCGCGCGCCGTCAACCGGCGAGCTGGCGTTGCCGGTGCGCGGCCACCCGGATGCGTGCGCCGGCGTAGC
The DNA here is from genome assembly GCF_001567585.1 of Micromonospora rosaria. GTDB lineage: Bacteria > Actinomycetota > Actinomycetes > Mycobacteriales > Micromonosporaceae > Micromonospora > Micromonospora rosaria. The sequence continues at coordinate 5,586 of NZ_LRQV01000200.1, read as the reverse complement.
TGATCCCGCCCCACCCGACCCGCCGGGCGAGCGCCAACCAGGCGCAGGTGGCCCGCTCCAGCACCCAGACCGGGGCGAACGCGACGGTGCTGCGGGGGAAGACCCGGGCTCCGCCGGCCCGTCGCCGGCCCGCCTCGGCCAGCGTCACGATCGTCACGAGCGCCCCCGTCGCGGCTGCGCCCCACCGACCGCTGCGGGCCGCGACGAGCGCCGCCGGGAGGAGGGCGAGGAACACCGCGAAGCGGCGGGGCTGGGCGAGGTCGTCGTAGGCCTGCCGGACCCGTTGCGCCCAGAACCGCCGCGCGGTGGGCGGCAGGCGGCGCACGTAGAGACCGTGCGCGACGATCTCCCGTCCCCCGTGTGCCCGTACCGTCCGGATCAGCTCCAGGTTCTCGAACAGCACGTCGCCGTCGTAGCCGCCGATGCCCAGCACCGTCGACCGGCGGACGCCGAGCGTCCCGGGGTAGTCGGCGCCGACGGCCCGGTTGAGCAGGCTCCGGCCGGTGTCCCACCGGGCGTGCCAGGGCAGCGGATCGAAGTAGTTCTGCGGGCGGACCAGGTCCGCGTGACCGAGTAACTCAGCCATCCGGCGCAACCCGGCGTCGTCGTAGCGGACGTCGTCGTCGGCCACGATCACCCGATCGTGGCGAGCCACGCGGAGCCCGGTCAGGACCCCGTTCACCTTGCCGTTCGCGTACCGCAGACCCGGGTCGGGCGGTAGGTGCCGCACCAGCAGGGACCGCCACCGGGCCGCGTGCCCGGCCCGCAGCGCCGACGGTGAGCCGTCCACCACGACCACCTCGACGCGGCGGGAGAGCCAGCGCAGGTAGGCGGTCAGTTCCTCCAGGCCCGAATCCTCCGACCAGCGCAGCGGCAGGACGTAGGTCACCGGCTCCGGGACGGCCGCCGCGCCCGCCCCGCCCGTCGCCCGACCGGACGGGGCGCTCACGCGAGCGCCATCGACGTCCGCAGCGAGCTCCGTCCGCTGGACCACGAGGTGACCAGGTGCTCGGCGAAGAGCCGGTCGAGGGCGAGACAGCACGCCGCGCCGAACCACACGTCCGGCGCGAGGTGGGGCTCGCCGCTGACCAACGAGCCGCACAGGTCGTGCGCGGCGATCTGCTCGTGGACGGCGTCGGCCTCGACGTGCTCGTCGTAGAAGCGGGTCGCCGGGGGAGTGCCGCCGAGTCGTCGCAGCGCGTCGCCGTAGCGGCGGTTCGGCAGCGACGAGGTCATCTCGAAGGCCGTCAGGTGCCCCATCAACGCGCCCCGCCACCGCCGGTGCAGACCGAACAGGGACATCAGGTTGTTGGTCGCGAGCGTCACGGCGGGCACCACGTCGACGTACGCGCCGTACCGGGTGTCCAGCTTCAGCCAGGCCATCGTGTCGCGGAAGAGCTGCGCGTGCATCCGGGCGAGCTGACCGCCGCCGTACTCGTCGATCTGGATCTCGATGAGGGCGGCCTTGGCCGGTCCGGCCAGCCGGGGGATGCCCCAGGTGTGCGGGTCGGCCTCCCTGAGGTGGTACACCGACCGGTGCGTCACGAACTCCTCGAACCGCGCGGGTCCGGTCCGGCGGCCGAGTTCGGTGGCCAGCGACGGACCGTCGTCGGCCGTCACCAGGTCGGCCAGGGCGCGGGGGAGGTCCCGGTCGAATCCCTCGGGCGGACGGCCGACCAGCCGGCGCAACGAGGACTCGAAGTCCGCCTCGGCGACGCGGCGCAGCGCGAGCAGCGCCGGGTCCCACTCCCACTCGTCGGCGACGTCGTCCCAGCCGCGGTAGTGCAGCTCGTAGAGGGCGAAGAGGAGGATCTGGAGGTCCTCGTCCGACAGGGCGTCGCGGGTCCGGGGCACCGGCTGACCGAGATCGGGCGGCAACTGCCCCGGAGCGCGTCTGAGGGCTCGGAACACCAGCTCCGAGACCGGGCCCCGGGCCGCCGGAAGTCTCATCGGAACCTCCTGATCAGCGTCCGGGCCCGGATGCCCCGCCCGGTGTGAGGTAAACCCGCACGGCAGTGCAACGGTCTCGCCCCGCGCCGGGCGATATGACGCTTTTGATGACTACGTACGTAAATGCGACCTACAGTGTTCGTGAGACTGGTGGGGACGATGCGGCGGGAGGGACGATGTCGATCGGGCGGTGGGGGCGCCTGCTGGTGGCCGCCCCGGTGTCGGTCACGCTGACGGTGACGGCGCTGGTGGTCACGGCGGTGCCCGCCGTCGCCAGCACGGTCCTGTTCGACCAGCCCTTCGCGAGCAACACGGCCAGCGGTCTGGGCGCCGTGGCGGTGCCCGGCGTCCCCTCCGGCCTGACCAGCAACAGCGCCTGCCTCAGCGCGGCGGGCAACACGACCACCGGGCCGCTGCTCAGCTGCCCCAGCAGCACCGACCCGCAGGGCTCCGGCAAGTTGCGGCTGACCCCGGCCGCCCTGACCCGGCAGGGCGGGGTGTTCGGCGCGGTGAGCGTGCCCACGTCGCAGGGGCTGTACGTCACCTTCAACGCCTACCAGTACGGCGGCAGCAGTCCCGGGGCGGACGGCCTGGCCTTCGTGCTCGCGGCGGTCGACCCGGCCGACCCGCGCTCACCGTCGACCATCGGCCAGCCGGGTGGGTCGCTGGGCTACTCGGCCGCGTACAGCGGCGGCTCGGTCGGCCTCTCCAACGGGTACCTGGGCATCGGCTTCGACGTCTACGGAAACTTCAGCAACAGCGTCTACCAGGGCACCGGGTGCACCAACCCGGCGTACATCTCGACCACCAACGGGCGGGTGCCGGGCCAGGTCGTGATCCGGGGTCCGGGCCGCAACGGCGTCGGGTACTGCGCGGTCAACAGCACCGCCACCAGCACCTCGTCCTCGGCGGTCCCGCTGCGGGCGAGCACCCGCGCCGCCTCCGTGGTGCCGGTCGAGGTGGTCGCCAACACCACCGCCTCGTCGTACACCACCAGCACCGGGATCACCGTGCCGGCCGGGCGGTACGCGGTCCGCTTCACCCCCGTCGGCGGTACGGCCCGTACCCTCACCGGTACCTTGCCGGTGGTCTCGTCGAGCCTGTACCCCGCACCGAACTGGTTGAACGCCAACGGCATCCCCCGGCAACTGGCCTTCGGCTGGGTCGGCTCCACCGGGGCGGTCACCGACTTCCACGAGATCGACAACGCCCGGGTGGTCAGCTTCAACGACGTGCCCAACCTGCTCGTGAGCCAGACCAGTTCGGTGGGGGCCACCCCGCAGCCGGGCGACCCGGTGACGTACACGGTCACCGCCCGCGTCGACTCCGGGCCCAGCGAGTCGTCGCCGGTCCTGGTGACCCAGACCCTGCCGGCCGGCGTGGTCCCCCGGGGCGCCTACGGCTCCGGCTGGACCTGCGCCGCGCCCTCCGGGCAGAGCATCACCTGCACCAACACCAACACGCCGTTCCCCGGCGGCACGAGCCTGTCCCCGGTCACCGTGGCCGCCACCGTGACCGGCACGGCGGTCACCCCGACGCTGATCCAGACCGGCACGGTGGCCACCGCCTCGTCGAACGACGCGAGCCCGGGGTACGCCTCCACCACCACCGCGGTCGCCCCGCTGACCGCGCCCAGCGCCGTGACCGTCACCCCGGCGACGGGTTCGATCGCCGGGGGCGCGGCGGTCACCGTCCGTGGCACCAACCTCGCCGGCGCGACCGCGATCACCATCGGCACGGCCGACGAGCAGGCGACCGGGGCCTCGGTGGTGCTGCTGCCCTGCGCCTCGGGGCCGGCGGCCGGCTGCTTCACCAGCAGCGACGGCAGCCTCGGCATCTCCTCGATGCCGGCCCGTTCCGGCCCCGCCCCGGTGACCGTCTCCGTCGTCACCCGGGGCGCGGCCGGCGCGGGAAGCTTCGTCTACGCCTCGTCGCCGGCCGCCCCGGCCACCCCGACCGCCGTCGCCGGTGTCGCCAGCGCCACCGTCACCTGGGCCGCCCCGGCCGACAACGGCAGCCCGATCACCGGGTACGTCATCACCCCGATCCGGGACGGGGTGACCCAGTCGACGGTCACCGTGGACGCCTCGACCACCACCCGTACCCTGACCGGGCTGACCACGTCGGCGCAGTACACCTTTCGAGTGGCGGCGGTCAACGCGTACGGCACCGGCACGGCCAGCCCGGCCTCGGCGCCGGTCGTGCCGTACACCGTGCCGGAGGCGCCGACCATCACCTCGGTCACGGCCGGCACCACCTCCGCGACCGTCACCTGGAGCGCGCCGGCCACCGGCGGCTCGGCGATCACCGGCTACCGGCTGACCCCGTACCTCGGAGGGACGGCCCAGACCCCGGTGACCCTGCCCGCGACGCCGACCAGCCGGACCATCACCGGCCTGACCGCCGGTGCCACGTACACGTTCCGGGTCGCCGCCGTCAACGCCGCCGGTACCGGCCCCGACTCGGCGGCGTCGGCCCCGGTCACGGTCAACGCCCCGCCCGGCCTCACCTTCCCGCCCCCACCCGGCGGTGAGGTCGGCGCGGCGTACCAGGTCACGCTCACCGTGACCGGTGGCACCGCGCCCTTCGTCTGGTCGGTGAGCGCGGGGGCGTTGCCGCCGGGGCTGACCCTGGGCGCGGCCACCGGGATCCTCGCCGGCACCCCCACCCGGGCCGGCAGCTACGCGTTCACCGTCCGGGTGACCGACGCCAGTGGATTCTCCGACACCCGGCCGGCCACCGTCACCATCGCCACCGCGCCCACCCTCGACTTCCCGCCACCGCCGCCGGGCAAGGCGTTCCAGCCGTACTCGTACCAGCTCACGGTGACCGGTGGCACCGGGCCGTTCGCCTGGTCGGTGAGCGCGGGGACGTTGCCGCCGGGGCTGACCCTGGGCGCGGCCACCGGGCTGCTGTCCGGTACACCCACGGCTGCCGGGACCTTCGCCTTCACCGTCCGGGTGGCGGATTCGTTCGCCCAGTCCGCCACCCGGCCGGTCAGCCTGGTCGTCGACCCGCTGGGCGGGCTGACCATCAGCGTGCCCGTCGCCGCGTCGCTCGGTCGGGGCACCCCGGGCTCCCCGCCGGTCAGCGACCGGCTCGGCCTGGTCCGGGTGATCGACGACCGGGGCCTGACGGCGGGATCGTGGGTGGCCACCGTCTCCGCGACGGCCTTCGTCACGGGCTCGGGCTCGGCCGGTGAGACCATCCCGCGCAGCGCCGTCACGTACGCCTCCGGCCCGCCGGTGAGCACGACGGGCACCGGCACCTTCCTGCCCCAGCCCGGTACGGTCCTGGACGTGCCCCGCACCGCCGCGGGCTGGTCCGGCCAGGCCGGCGGTGCCAACGCGGTCAGTTGGAACCCCACGCTGTCGGTGCTGTTGCCGCCGCAGACGGTGGTCGGCACCTACCGGGCCACCGTGACCCACTCGGTCATCTGAGGCCGCGGCGACGCCGCCCGAGCGCGGTGAGCGCCGTGCCGACCGCGATCATCAGGGCGGCGGCGGTCAGCAGCGGCCCCGGTCCCGGGTCGAGCCCGGTGACCGGCAGCGGCGGCCCCGTCGGGTCGGGGTCGGGCGTCGGGTGCGTCGTCGGCCCGGGATCGGGCGTCGGTTGTGCCGTCGGGTCGGGGTCGGG
>NZ_LRQV01000199.1 GCF_001567585.1 Micromonospora rosaria | reverse complement strand
CAGCTTCGACGTCAACCACCGGGCCCGGCTCTGGCCGGCCCGGCACGCCGCCGACCTGCTGCGCCGGCTCGCCGACGCCGCCGACCTGGTCCTCGTCGGGCTCGACGAGGCACAGACGTTGTGGCGGACCCCGGACGCCGAGGCGGTCCGGACACTGCTGCCCAACCCGCGCATGGTGGTCGTCAAGGACGGCGGGGTCGGCGCGACCGCGCTGCCCCGGACCGGCCCGGCCACCGTCGTGCCGGCGCTGCGGGTACCGGTCGTCGAGCCGGTCGGCGCCGGGGACGCCTTCGCCGCCGGGTACCTCTCCGGGGTGCTGCGCGGGTGGGAGCCGCGGGCCGCGCTGCGCCTGGGCCACCTCTGCGCGGCCCGGACCCTCACCGTCGCCGGGGACACCGCCCCGCCGCCGGAGCGGGCGCTCTGCGACGACCTCGTGGCGCTGCCCGACGAGGGGTGGGCGGCGCTGGACCCGACGCGGCTCGACGGGCCGTACCGGGTGGGCGGTGCCGGTGCCCGGGGCCTGGCTGCCCCCGGTCCGCGGTCGGCCGGCGGTGCGCCGGGTTGACCGGGGTGCGCGGCGATGGGGGAGGCGGGGTCAGTCCGGCGGCGCGGCACCGACGCTGGCGCGGCGCACCAGCTCGGCCGGGAGGACCTCCACCCGGGCCCGGTCGCCGGCCCGCTCCAGGGCCAGCGTCATCGCCCGGCTGCCCAGCTCGACCAGGGGCAGCCGGACGGTGGTCAGCGCCGGGGTGACGTCCCCGGCGATCGGCATGTCGTCGAAGCCGGCCACGGAGACCCGCCCGGGCACGGCGACGCCGCGCCGGCGCAGCTCGGCCAGCGCGCCCACCGCCATCGAGTCGTTCAGCGCCACGATGGCGGTCAGGTCCCCGGCGGCGTCGAGCAGCTCGGCGGTCGCCGCCGCCCCGCCGTCCCGGTCGAACCCGGCGTAGCGGATCCGGTCGTCGTGCAGCGGGCAGCCGTGCTCGGCCAGCGCCCGCCGCAGGCCGCCGAGCCGGTCGGTGGTGGTGGTGAGCACGCGGGGGCCGGCGATCACCCCGATCCGCCGGTGCCCGAGCCGGACCAGCTCCTCGCCGAGCAGTTGCGCCCCGGTCTCGTTGGCCGGCATCACCGCGTCACCGGCGTGGTCGTGCCGACCGATCACCGCGACCCGGCCGCCGGTCGCCTCGTACGCCGCCAGCTTCTCGTTGAGCCGCTGGGTGAAGCCGTCGTCGTGGTACCCGGAGCCGGCGAGGATCAGCGCGGCCACCTGCTGGGCGCGCAGCAGCTCGACGTACTCCAGCTCCCGCTCGGGGTCCCGGTAGCTGTTGCAGATGATCAGCAGCCGGCCGTGTTCGGTGGCGACCCGTTGCAGCCCCCGGGTGACCTCGGCGAAGTACGGGTCGGAGACGTCGTGCACGATCACCCCGACCACGCTGCGCTGCGGCCGGGCCAGCAACTGGGCGTGGGCGTTGGGCACGTACCGCAGGTCGGCGACGGCCCGCAGGACCCGCTCGCGCAGCTCCTCGGCGACGGGCTTGCTACTGCCGTTGATCACCCGCGACGCCGTGGCGGGGGAGACCCCCGCGCGGCGGGCGACGTCGGCGAGCGTCGCCATGCAGCACCCCCGAAACCGTTCCACGGTCGCGCCGCCCGCGACCGGACGTCAGGCTACCGCAGAGCGGTGCGCCTGATCACGCCCCGCGATCCCGGCCCGGCCCGGGTGGGCCTTGCCGGGGGAGCGGGGCGGCATCTAGTCTCCAGGAAAGCGCTTACCTGTGGCGGTGGTCCACCGCCGCAGGTGTCGGAGGGAAGGACAACCATGACCCGCAGGCCGATCGGCATCATCGTCAACGGCGTCACCGGCCGGATGGGCTACCGCCAGCATCTCGTCCGGTCGCTGCTGGCCATTCGCGAGCAGGGCGGCGTCGCCCTGCCCGACGGCACCCGGATCTGGCCGGAACTGGTCCTGGTCGGACGCAACGAGGACAAGCTGCGGGAGATCGCGCAGCGGCACGGCCTCACCGACTGGACCACGGACCTCAGCGCCGCGCTGGCCCGCGAGGACGTCGAGATCTACTTCGACGCCCAGGTCACCCAGCAGCGGGAGAAGGCGATCCGGCAGGCCATCGAGGCCGGCAAGCACATCTACACCGAGAAGCCGCTGGCCGAGGAGACCGAGGCCGCCCTGGACCTGGCCCGGGTCGCCGACGCCGCCGGGGTCCGTACCGGCGTGGTCCAGGACAAGCTCTTCCTGCCCGGCCTGCGCAAGCTCAAGCGGCTCATCGACGGCGGCTTCTTCGGCCGGATCCTGTCGGTGCGCGGCGAGTTCGGCTACTGGGTCTTCGAGGGCGACTGGCAGCCGGCCCAGCGCCCGTCGTGGAACTACCGGTCCGAGGACGGCGGCGGCATCGTCGTCGACATGTTCCCGCACTGGCACTACGTGCTGGAGGAGCTGTTCGGCCCGGTCCGGGCGGTCAGCACGGTCATCGCCACGCACGTCCCCGAGCGGGTCGACGAGGCCGGCCGCGCCTACCCGGCCACCGCCGACGACGCCGCGTACGGCATCTTCGAGCTGGCCGGCGGTGTCATCGCCCAGCTCAACTCCTCCTGGTGCGTCCGGGTCAACCGCGACGAACTGGTCGAGTTCCAGGTCGACGGCACCGAGGGCAGCGCCGTCGCCGGGCTGCGCAACTGCAAGATCCAGCACCGGGCGGTCACCCCGAAGCCGGTGTGGAACCCGGACCTGCCGGTCACCGAGAACTTCCGGGCCCAGTGGACCGACGTGCCGGACAACGAGGAGTTCGACAACGGCTTCAAGGTCCAGTGGGAGGCGTACCTGCGCCACGTGGTGGCGGGCGAGCCGTTCCGCTGGGACTTCCTCGCCGGCGCCCGGGGCGTGCAGCTCGCCGAGCTGGGCCTGCTCTCCGCCCGGGAGGGTCGCCGCGTGGAGATCCCGGAGCTGAACCGATGAGCGCCGAGGTCCGTCTCCCCGACGGCGGCCGGCACCGGCTGCGCGGCGGCGCCGGCTTCCCCCGGCCCGCCGCCCCGGCAGCCTCCCGGATCGCGTACGCCGCCGCGCACGTGGTCGCCGACCCGGCCGCCGAGAACGTCCCGGGCACCCCGGCCGCCGTCGACTGGGACCGCACCCTCGCCTTCCGCCACCACCTCTGGTCGTACGGGCTGGGCGTGGCCGAGGCGATGGACACCGCCCAGCGCGGCATGGGCCTGGACTACCCGGCCGTCCGGGAGCTGATCCGGCGCAGCGCCGCCGAGGCCCGTACCGTCGGCGGGAAGATCGTCGCCGGGGTCGCCACCGACCAGTTGCCCCCCGGTCCGGCCACCCTGGACGACATCGCGCGGGCGTACCACGAGCAGCTCGCCGACACCCTCGCCGCCGGGGCCCGGCCGGTGCTGATGTGCAGCCGGCACCTGGCCGCCACCGCCACCGGCCCCGACGACTACCTGCGGGTCTACGGCGACCTGCTGGCCGCCACCGACCAGCCGGTGGTGCTGCACTGGCTCGGCGACATGTTCGACCCGGCGCTGGCCGGCTACTGGGGCGCGGCCGACCTGGACCTGGCCACCGCCACCGTGCTCCAGCTCATCAAGGACCACGCGGAGAAGGTCGACGGGATCAAGGTGTCCCTGCTCGACGCCGACCGCGAGGTGGCGCTGCGCCGCGCGCTGCCCGCCGGGGTACGCCTCTACACCGGCGACGACTTCAACTACCCGGAGCTGATTCGGGGCGACGAGCAGGGCCACTCGGACGCCCTGCTCGGGGTCTTCGCCGCGATCGCGCCGGCCGCCTCGGCGGCCCTGGCCGCCCTCGACCGGGGCGACCTGGCGACCTACGACGAGGTCTTCGCCCCCACCCTGCCGTTGGCCCGGCACCTGTTCGCCGCGCCGACCTGGTTCTACAAGACCGGGATCGTCTTCCTCGCCTGGCTGGCCGGCCACCAGGAGCACTTCGTCATGGTCGGCGGCCAGCAGTCCGGCCGCTCCCCGGCCCACCTGGCCCGGCTGCTGGTCCTCGCCGACGCCGCCGGCCTGCTCCCCGACGCCGACCTGGCGGCGGCCCGGGCCCGGGCGTACTTCACCACCGCCGGGGTCGTGCAGTGAGCAAGGTGGCGCGGTTCTCGTTCAACCAGGCGACGGCGAAGCACTGGCCGCTGGAGGACGTGGTGGCCGGCTGCGTCGACGCCGGGGTGCCGGGCATCGGGCTGTGGCGCGAGCCGGTCCAGGAGTACGGCCTGGCGAAGGCGGCCACCCTGGTCCGGGAGGCCGGGCTGGCGGTCACCTCGCTGTGCCGGGGCGGGTTCTTCACCGCCGACGGGTGGCGCGACGAGAACCGGCGGGCCATCGAGGAGGCCGCCACCCTGGGCACCTCCGTGCTGGTCCTGGTCTCCGGCGGGCTGCCCGAGGGGAGCCGGGACGTCGACGGGGCGCGGCGGATGGTCGCCGACGCCATCGCCGAGCTGGCCCCGGAGGCCGCCGCCGCCGGGGTGACCCTGGCCATCGAGCCGCTGCACCCGATGTTCTGCTCCGACCGGTGCGTCGTGGCGACCCTCGGGCAGGCCCTCGACATCGCCGAACAGTTCGAGCCCGGCACGGTCGGGGTGGTGGTCGACGCGTACCACGTGTGGTGGGACGACACGGTCTACCAGCAGATCGCCCGCGCCGGCGCGCGGATCGCCGCGTACCAGGTCGCCGACTGGATCACCCCGCTGCCGGAGGGGGTGCTGCTGGGCCGGGGCCTGCCCGGCGACGGCTGCGTGGAGCTGCGCCGGCTGCGCGAGGCGGTCGACGCGGCCGGGTACACCGGGCCGGTGGAGGTGGAGGTCTTCAACGCCGAGGTCTGGGCCCGACCGGGCCGGGCCGTGCTCGACGCGTCCGTGGCGGGGTACCTGCGGCACGTCGTCTGAGACCCGCGCCGGGTCGGCCAGTGCTGTCCGACCCGGCGCGTCCCCCGTCGCCCCGTCCCCGGCGGTGACACCCCACGGGTGTCCTCCGTCGCACCCCCACCGCCCTGCCTGCGCCGGCCCGCGCCGCTGAGCGCACCATGTGAGCCGGGAGCAGGGGCGACGAGGGGGCGGGAGGTGCGTGGGCGTGGCGACGGTCCGGTGGAGTTGGTTCCGGGAGGCCGCCGGTCGGGTCCGGGTGGGCTGGCTCCAGGTGGTCGAGGGCACCCTCGCGGCGACCGTCGCCTGGGTGCTGGCCACCGCGCTGGTCGGTCACCCGCAGCCGTTCTTCGCTCCCGCCGCCGCGTTGATCGTCCTGGGGCAGGCCCGGGGGCAGCGCACCGCCCGCGCGGTGGAGGTGGTGCTCGGGGTGGCCGCCGGGGTGCTCGTCGCCGACGTGGTGGTGCAGGCCCTCGGCCCCCGGAGCACCTGGACCGTGTTCACGGTGATCCTGCTGACCATCGTCGGGGCGGTGGCGATCGGCGCGGGCGGCGTCTCCGTGGTGCAGGCCGCCGTCTCCGCCCTCTACCTGGTGGTGATCTCCCCGCCGACGGAGTCGCTGATCCCGTTCCGGTTCGTCGACGCCCTGATCGGCGGCGTGGTGGCCCTCGCCGCCAGCCAGCTCGGCTCGGCCCGGCATCCGCTCGCCCCACTCGTCGCCGAGTTCCGGCTCACCTTCGAGGAGCTGGCCGGGGTGCTGCGGGCGGTGGCCGAGGCGCTCGACGACCGCGACGAGAGCGTCGCCCGGACCGCGCTGGAGCGGGCGCGCGGGATGGACGCCGCCGTGGAGCGGCTGCGGACCGGGGTGCTCGCCGCCGGGGAGGCGCTCACCCTGCACCTGCGGCGCCGCCGGCACCTCGGACGGCTCCGCGCGGTCGACCCCTCGATCGGGCAGATCGACTACGCCGTCCGTAACGTCCGGGTGCTGGCCCGCGCCGGGGTGACCCTGACCCGCCTGCCCACCCCGGTCCCGCCCGACCTCGCCGTCGCCGTCCGGCTGCTGGCCGATGCGGTGCACGCCGTCGGGGAGACGATCGCGGCCGACCTGGACGGCCGGGCGGAGGCCGCCGAGGAGTGCTGCCTCCGCGCCGAGACCGCCGCGCTGGCGGCGGTCCGGGTCGCCGGGCGACTCTTCACCTCCGGGCAGACCCTGCCCCTGGCGATGATCGTCGGGCAGGTCCGGGCCATCGCGATCGACCTGCTGCGCAGTGTGGCCGCCGACGACGACGCGACCGTCCTGGCCCGGGTCGACGAGGCGCTCGGCCTGCCGGCGGTGTGAGCACCGGCGACCCCCCGCCCATCCGGGCCGGCCGTGACGGTGCCGGTGCGGACCCGGATCGCGGTGAGGGTCGGGGGCGCTGCCCACCGCTGTCGTCCCACGGTGTCCAATGATCGGTCGACGTCTCATCCTGTCGTCCAGGAGGTCACCTGTGAGCAGCACCGACGCTTCGGCCGTCGGCACCGGTGCCGGCCCGTCCGGCGTACCCGCCCCGGTGCTGGCCGCGCGCAACGCCGTGGCCATCGTCTTCGCCCTCAACGGTCTCGCGATCGCCACCTGGTTCTCCCGGGTCCCGGCGGTGCGGGAGGCGCTCTCGCTCAGCGCGGGGCGGCTCGGTCTGCTGCTGCTGGCCATGTCCGCCGGGTCGATGCTGGCGCTGTCCACCGCCGGGCTGGCCACCCAGCGCTTCGGCCCGGCCCGGACGGTCGGTGGCGCGGTGCTGCTGGTCGCCGGCGGGTTGGCCGGGGCCGGGGTGGCCGCCGGCGTGGCCGGCTCGCTGCCGGGCGTGGCCGTGGGGCTCTTCGCGCTCGGCTACGGCGCGGGCGTCTGCGAGGTGGCGATGAACGTCGAGGGGGCGGCCGTGGAGCGCCGGCTGCGGCGCAGCGTACTGCCCCGGTTCCACGCCGCCTGGAGCCTCGGCACGGTGGCCGGCGCCGGGCTGGGCGCGGGGGCCGCCGCGATCGGCCTGCCGGTCGCCGGGCACCTGGGCGTGCTGGCGGTGGTGGTGCTGGTCGGCACCCTGTTCGCGGTCCGCGCGTTCCTGCCGGTGCCGGGTACCGGCCCGACGGTGGCCGGCGCGGCGGGCCAGCGACCGGCGCGGCGTCGCGGCGGGCTGCTGGCCGCCTGGCGGGAGCCGCGTACCCTGCTCATCGGCCTGCTGGTGCTCGCGGCGGCGTTCACCGAGGGCAGCGCCAACGACTGGCTCGCGGTGGCGTTCGTCGACGGGTACGGGTTCAGCGAGGCGGCCGGCGCGGCGGTCTTCGCCGTCTTCGTGGTCGGCATGACGCTCGGCCGGACCGCCGGCACGGTGGCGATCGACCGGTGGGGTCGGGTACCGGTGTTGCTGACCACCATCGTGCTGGCCGGCGTGGGGGCGCTGCTCGCCGTGCTGGCCGGCAGCGGCCCGGTGGCGATCGTCGGGGTGGCGCTCTGGGGGCTCGGCGCGTCGCTCGGCTTCCCGGTCGGGATGAGCGCCGCCGCCGACGAGGAGGAGCACGCCGCCGCGCGGGTCAGCGTGGTGGCCGCCATCGGGTACACCGCGTTCCTGGCCGGCCCGCCGCTCCTGGGGCTGCTCGGCGACCGGGTGGGCACCCTGCGGTCGCTGCTGGTCGTGCCGCTGGTGCTGCTGCCTACTTTGGCCCTGCTGCCGGCGCTGCGCCCACCGGCGGCCTCGTCCGGCCCGAAGGTCCCGCCCCCGCCCGCGCCGGCCCGGTGAGCCGCCGCGCCGGGTGACGTGGGTCACGCGGTCACCGGGTGGTCCCGTGCTCCCGGGTCTCCAGGAGGCTCCCACCCGGCTCGCAGGGAGCTGACAGGTCGGCGTGCTGCACTCCAGGGGAGCCCCGAGGAGAGGAGCCGAGATGGCCTGGTGGAACCGACGGTCCCGGTCCGACGGGACGGTCCCGACCAAGCTCGACCGTGAGGCGACCCGGGAGGACCTGGCCGCGCTGGAGGAGTTCGTGACCAGCCGGCGGGGCGTGGAGTTCTACCTGGAGCCGGAGACCACGGCCACCGACACGACGGTGATGGCGATCGCCTTCGACGGTGAGTGGATCCGTCGGCGGACCGGATCCCCGCAGGTGGCGGCGACGATCGCGCACCGGCACGCGGTGCCGCTGTACGAGGCGGCCCGCACCGGGTACCCGGAGCGGATGCGCGCCTGGAACCGGGCCCACCCGGAGCGCCGGCTGCGCTGATCCCCGAACAACCGGGAGGTGCCGAGGGCGGGGCGGGCCGGGAAATCCCGTTGACCCGGCCCGCGACGGCGGCCAGGGTGGGTCGGTGCAGCAGACGGACCAGATCATCGTCACCGGCGCCTCCGGCGCCCTCGGCAGCCTCGTCGTCGACGAGCTACTCCGCCGGGTCCCGGCCGAGCGGGTGGTCGCGGTGACTCGTGTCCCGGCCAGGCTCACCGCGCTCACCGGTCGGGGGGTCACCGTGCGGCACGGCGACTACGACGACCCGGCCAGCCTCCGGTCGGCGTTTCGCGGGGCGTCCCGGCTGCTGCTGGTCTCCTCGCCGGAGCTGGACCCGGCCCGCCGGAGCGCGCAGCACCGCGCGGCGGTCGACGCGGCCCGGCACGTCGCCGTCGGCGCGGTCGCCTACACCAGCTTCCTCGGCGCCGACACCGACGCCACCGGCCTTACCGAGGCGCACCACGCCACCGAGCGGGCGATCGAGGCCAGCGGGTTGCCGTACACCCTGTTGCGTCACCCGTTCTACAGCGACGCCTTCCTCGACGCCGGCCTGCGCGCGGCGGTCGCCGCCGGGGAGGTGACCAGCAGCACCGGCGGGCAGGGCCTGAACACGGCGCTGCGGCGGGATCTCGCCGAGGCCGCCGCCGTCGTGCTCACCGGAGCCGGACATCTCGGCCGGGGCTACGACCTCACCGGGCCACTGTGGACCTATCCGGAACTCGCCGCCGTCCTCACCGCCCTCACCGGCACCCCGGTCCGACACCGCGAGGTGCCCGCGCAGCCGGGGGCGATGGGCTGGCTGCACGGCCTGGCCCGGTCGGGCGCCCTGCGTCGGCAGACCGGCGACCTGGCGGGCCTGCTGGGCCGAGCGCCGGTCCCGCTGCGGCAGGCGGTCGCCGAGGCGCTGGCCCACCCCGCCCCGTGAACCGGCGGTGACCGGTCAGCCGGCCACCGCGCGGGCCAGGGCGTAGCCGGCCCAGGCCGCGCCGAGCCCGGCGACCCCGCTGCCGACGACGTTGACCAGCGCGAGCGGCCGGGCGCCGGCCCGAGCCAGGCGTACCGTCTCGTAGCCGCAGGTGGACCAGGTGGTCAGGGCGCCGCAGAAACCGGTACCGAGCAGCGCGGCGACCGCCGGCCCGACGGGTACCCCGACCAGCGCGCCGAGCAGGAACGAGCCGGTGACGTTGACGGTCAGGGTGCCGACCGGGAACCGCCCCCGGTGCCGGGCCTGCACCGCCCGGTCGACCAGGTACCGCAGTGGCGCGCCGACCG
>NZ_LRQV01000198.1 GCF_001567585.1 Micromonospora rosaria | reverse complement strand
TGGACGGCGTCGGTCAGGCGGTGACGTGCGGGACGGCCGGCGCGCCGGCCTGCGGGTACGGCAGCCCGTCGGCCGGGGCTCCGTGCCCGTCGACGGCGCTGTCGATCCGGCTCACCGGCGCCACGACCAGGTCGTGCATACGCCAGTCGAGGTCGCGGGCGAACGCGCCCAGGCCCTCCAGCCGTTCGACGAGGCGGTCCGTGCCGGGCACGGGCACGACGAGCAGCTCACCGACGAAGACGTGGCCCTCCTCGCGCAGCCGTAGCCAGGCGTCGGCGACCCAGTCGTGGTCCCGCACGGCGGTGAGCAGCCGGTCGTGCAACGGGTGGGGGCGGCTGCCGTCGACGACCCGGGGCCGGTTGTCCATCAGGTTGGCCACGGCGCTGCGTGAGGTCCGCGTGCCGTCGCGCACGATGTCGCCACCGATGACCAGCGCGGCCACCGCGTCGGCCCACCACAGCCCGGCGCCGATGCCGAGCACGCCGAGGATCGCCGCGCCCGCGGTGAGCCAGTCCGCGCGGTTCATCTCCGCGTCGGCGTAGAGCACCTTGTCGTGTAGGTGGTGGGCGAGGCGTTTCTTGGCCCGGCCGAGCAGGATCGCCGGCACCATCGTGACGACCAGCGCCGCGATCATCAGCCAGCCCAGCCACACCCGCTGGCCGAACACCTCGATCAGCCCGATCGGCGGGCGCTCCCGCGCGATCAACCGGGTCAGGGAGTCGTAGACGACGTAACCACCGAGGCCGAGCAGGGCGACCGACCCGGCCAGGAAGGCGATGCTGACCGACCGGTGGTAGCCGTAGGGGAACCGGTCGTCGGGCTGACGGTTGCGGAACCTTGCGGCGATCAGGAAGGCCGCCGGGGGCACCAGGGCGAGCATGTCCTCGATCCAGGCCGCCTTCATCGCCTGCGACTGGCCGAGCGTGAGCGCCAGCAGGGCGATCGCCAGGACGAAGAAACCGATCGTCCACCATTGCAGCCGGACCGCCCGCCGGTGCAGCTCGGCCTTGTCCGGGGGCAGCTCGAAGCGGTCGTACACCCTCACCGTGCCGCCTCCTCCCGCTCGGCGGTGGCCAGCAGCCGTTCGACCTCGACGTGCGACAGCGCCAACAGGAACCGTTCCACCTCGACCTGCCAGCCGTTCTCCCCCGGCGGCACCGCCCAGACGTGGTCGTGCACGGCCAGGTCGTGCGCGGTCTCCCGCAGCCCCAGGTCGGCCAGGCGCCACTGACCGACCACCACCGGCAGTCCCTCCTCGCCGGTCACCTCCGCCACCGGCACCGGGTCGGCCTTCGCGGCCCGCAGCGCCGCGACCTCGGCCGTGCCGGCCGGTACCGCCACCCGGGCCCCGGCCAGGTCGGTCGGCGTCGCCACCCCCGGCGGCACCGCCACCACCGTGCGGACGGTGACGTACGGACGGGTCAGCGCGGCTTCCTCCGTCCACGGCGCCTTCGCGTCGAGACCACCGACGACCAGGTCGAG
The DNA here is from genome assembly GCF_001567585.1 of Micromonospora rosaria. GTDB lineage: Bacteria > Actinomycetota > Actinomycetes > Mycobacteriales > Micromonosporaceae > Micromonospora > Micromonospora rosaria. The sequence continues at coordinate 7,996 of NZ_LRQV01000198.1, read as the reverse complement.
GACCCGGTCCTTCAGCGCCGCCATCAGCGTCGACTCCGAGCCGGGGTGCCACTGCACCCGGGCGTCGAGCCGCTGCGCCAGTCGCTGCACCAGCTCCCCCTCGGCGCCGGTCACCGACCCGTCGTCGCCGACCCGGGTCCACGGTGGAGACTCGGTCACCCCGACCCGCAGCACGCCGCCACGGACGTCCTCCAGGGTCGTGCCGACGTCCTGTGGCCACCGACAGCCGGTGACCAGTACCAGCACGACCGCCGCCACCGCGATGGTCCGACGCATCCCGACCTCCCTCGGCCGTTCCCACCCCCTCCTACCCAGGGCGGCGGCCCCGGAATCCTCCGGTACCCGACATATCGCCCAGCCGTCGGGACCACCCCGCCGGTGCCGCGCGGCGCCGTCAGTCGTCGAACTCGACGCCGGTCGCGGGCGCCAGGGCGATCACCTGCCGGATCCGCTCGGGGTCGGTGGCCACGGCGCTCATCCGGGCGGCCAGCTCCGCCAGCGCGTCCCGGTCCGTGCCGTAGGCGCAGAACATACTGCCCTCCGGGTCGTAGGAGAACCTCCCCTCCAGCGTCGGGGCCTCGGTGCCGACGAGTACCCGGGCGACGCCCTCCCAGAAGTACCCGTGGGGCTCGTGGCCGAGCTCCTCGACCACGTCGTCCACGTCGGTGGTCCCGGCGTCGAGCAACAGGGAGTACGTCCCGGGGGACGGTTCGATCAGCCGCATCGGTCGCATGGGTGCAGCCTCTCAGCCGCCCCGTCCGGCGAGCGACCCGGGGAAGACCCACCCGGTCGTGGTGAACCGGACACCGCCCCGGCCCGTCGTGCGGGTGGCGGCAGCCGCCGTCGTCCGCCCAGCGACGAGGAGCGTGTGATGAGACTGAGGTACGGTCGCCGGCCGTCCCGGACGGGGTCCCCGGGGGTACCCGACGGGCCGCCGCGGTGGGGCGACGCCCGACCGGACGGGGGCGTCCCGCCCGAGCCGGCCCGGCCGGTCGCTCGGCGGGCCACCGCGGTGGCCGCCTCGGTGCTGCTGGCCGGCGGCTCCGTGCTGGCCTGGGTCGTCGCCATGGGCGACGGGCAGGCCGCGGCGCACGGCTCGATGCAGAACCCACCGAGCCGGATCTACCTCTGCTGGCAGGAGGGGCCGGAGAATCCCCGCTCGGCGGCGTGCCGGGCGCTGCGGGACGCCGGCGGCAGCCAGGCCCTCTACGACTGGAACGGCGTCCTGGTGCCCGACGTGGCCGGCCGGCACCGCGAGGTCATCCCGGACGGCAGGCTGTGCAGCGCGGGCAACGACGCGTTCCGGGGCCTCGACCTGGCCCGGGACGACTGGCCGGTGACCAGCCTGCCGTCCGGCGGCGGTTACCAGTTCCGCTGGCGGGGGACCGCCCCCCACGTGGGCACCTTCGAGTTCTACGTGACGCGCGACGGCTACCAGCCCACCCGCCCACTGACCTGGGCCGACCTGGAGCCCGAGCCGTTCCTGCGGGCCGACCGGCCCCCGTTGGAGGGTGGGTCCTTCCGCGTCGACGGACAGCTGCCGGCCAAGCAGGGCCGGCACCTGATCTACACGATCTACCAGCGGTCGGACAGCCCGGAGGCGTTCTACGCCTGCTCCGACGTGGACTTCGGCGGCGCCGGGGCGCCCGCGCCCCGGGAGCACCCCGAGGAGACCGGCTCACCCGACCCGGAGCCGCCCGTCGCGCGGGAGCGCCTGCCGCAGCACCAGCACCCCGCCCCGCACCCGGATGAGCACCACCCGGATGAGCACCACCCGGCCCCGCACCCGCGCCGGCCCGCCCCCGGCGCAGCCGCCGACTGGGCGGCCGGTGTCGCGTACCCGGCCGGGGCGCAGGTGACCTACCAGGGTGGGGCGTACGTGGCGGTGCAGGGGCACACCGCGCAGGCCGGCTGGGAGCCGCCGGCCGTACCCGCCCTCTGGCACGCCGTCGCGGAGGCCGGCGTCGACGGCGTACCGGAGTGGCGTCCGCAGACCCCCTACGCGACCGGCGCGCACGTGACGTACCAGGGGGTCGTCTACATGTGCCGGCAGGGGCACGTCGCCCTGGCCGGCTGGGAGCCGCCCCAGACGCCGGCGCTGTGGGGACCGATGGGCTGACCGGCCCCGGCCGGCACCCGATGAACCTATCCTCCTAGGACGCTCAAGGGGGTGTGAGACCCGTGGTCGGGCGGACGCCACGCGCCGTCCGCCCGACCACGGCATGCAGGGTGCCGGCGGTGGCCGTCCCGGGCCTCGATGACGCCCGGGACGGCCACCGCGAACCGGTCAGAAGTCGTCGTCGAAGCTGACCGAGCCGGTCACCCCCACCTGGTAGGCCGAGACCCGCCGCTCGAAGAAGTTCGACAGCTCCTGGACGTCCTGGAGCTCCATGAACCCGAACGGGTTGCGGCTGCCGTAGAGCGGGGCGATGCCGAGGGTGACCAGCCGCCGGTCGGCGACGTGTTGCAGGTACTCGCGCATGTCGGCCAGCGACATCCCGGAGACGCCCTGCTCCAGCAGGTCGGCGGCGAACTGGACCTCGCACTCCACGGCCTCGGCGAGCATGTCCCGGACCTGCTGCTGCAACTCGGCGTCGAAGAGGTCCGGCTCCTCGGCGCGGACGGTGTCGACCACGTCGAAGGCGAAGGCCATGTGCATCGACTCGTCCCGGAACACCCAGTTGGTGCCGGAGGCGAGCCCGTTGAGCAGGCCCCGGGACCGCAGGAAGTAGACGTAGGCGAACGCGCCGTAGAAGAACAGGCCCTCGATGCACGCGGCGAAGCAGATCAGGTTGAGCAGGAACGCCCGCCGGTCCTGCCGGGTCCGCAGTTCCCGCAGCTCGAAGACGGAGTCGATCCAGCGGAAACAGAACTCGGCCTTGCGCCGGATCGACGGGATGTTCTCGATGGCGGCGAAGGCCTCGAACCGCTCCTTCTCGTCGGGCACGTACGTGTCGAGCAGGTTCAGGTAGAACTGCACGTGCACGGCTTCCTCGAACAGCTGCCGGGACAGGTAGAGCCGGCCCTCCGGGGAGTTGACGTGCTGGTACAGGTTCAACACCAGGTTGTTGGCGACGATGGTGTCCCCGGTGGCGAAGAACGCGACCAGCCGGGACACCAGGTGCCGCTCGGCAGGCGAGAGCCGGGCCAGGTCGGCGAGGTCGGAGTGCAGGTCGACCTCCTCGACGGTCCAGGTGTTCTTGATGGCGTCCCGGAACCGGTCGAAGAAGTGCGGGTAGCGCATCGGCCGCAGGGTCAGGTCCATGCCCGGATCGAGCAGCAGGTGCCGGGCGCCGGTACCGGTGGTGGGGGTGGTCGGGGTCGTGGTCACTGGCAGGCCTCGCAGCTCTCGGGGTTCTCCAGGGAGCAGGCCAGCGCCTCGGCGTCGGCGACGACCGGGTCCACCCCGGTCGTGGGCGTGACGGCGACGGTGGCCTGCTGGATCCGCGTCGCGGGACGCGAGCGCAGGTAGTAGGTGGTCTTCAGCCCGGACTTCCAGGCGTACAGGTACATCGAGGAGAGCTTGCCGATGGTCGGCGCGCTCATGAACAGGTTCAACGACTGCGACTGGTCGACGTAGGGGGCGCGGGCGGTGGCGAGGTCGATCAGCGCCCGCTGAGGCAGTTCCCACGCGGTGCGGAACAGCTCCCGCACGTCGGCGGGAAGCTCCGTGATGCCCTGCACCGAGCCCTCGGCGCGCTTGATCCGGTCCCGGATCTGCGGCGTCCACAGCCCGCGCGCCCGCAACTCCCGGACCAGGTACGTGTTGACCTGAAGGAACTCGCCGGACATGGTCTCGCGCTTGAACAGGTTGGACACCTGCGGCTCGATGCACTCGTAGCAGCCGGCGATCGAGGCGATCGTGGCGGTCGGGGCGATCGCGACCAGCAGGGAGTTGCGCAGGCCGTGCGCCGCGATCGTGGCGCGCAGCGCCGTCCACCGCTCCCGCTGGGTGGGTTCGGCGCCCCACAGGTCGGGGTGCAGGTGGCCGGCGGCGGCGCGGGTCTCGGCGTACGCCGGGTGCGGCCCGAACCGTTCGGCGAGCCCGGCCGAGGTCTCCAGCGCGGTCAGCAGGATCTCCTCCTGGACCCGGGTGGACAGTTCCCTCGCCCCGGCCGAGTCGAACGGCAGCCGCAGCGTGAAGAAGGCGTCCTGCAGGCCCATCAGCCCGAGCCCGACCGGACGCCAGCGCGGGTTCGACGCCGCCGCCTGCGCGGCCGGGTAGTAGTTGATGTCGATCACCCGGTCGAGGAAGACCACGGCGGTGCGGACGGTCGCCCGCAGCTTCTCCCAGTCGACGCCGTCGGTCGTGACGTGCGCGCCGAGATTGATCGAGCCCAGGTTGCACACCGCGGTCTCGGTGTCGGAGTTGACCTCCAGGATCTCGGTGCACAGGTTCGACAGGTGGATCGTGTTGCCCGGGGCCCCGGTCTGGTTGGACAGCCGGTTCGCGGCGTCCTTGAAGGTCATCCACCCGTTGCCGGTCTGCGCCAGGGTGCGCATCATCCGCCCGTACAGGTCGCGGGCCCGGACCGTGCGGACCGCCTTCTTCTCGGCGACCCGGTAGGCGGCGTCGAACTCCTCGCCGTACAGGTCGGGCAGTTCCGGGGCGTCGGACGGGTCGACCAGCGACCAGTCGCCGTCGGCCTCGACCCGGCGCATGAACTCGTCCGGCAGCCAGTTGGCCAGGTTGAGGTTGTGCGTGCGCCGGGCGTCCTCGCCGGTGTTGTCCCGCAACTCCAGGAACTCCTCGACGTCCGGGTGCCACGGCTCCAGGTAGACGCAGGCCGCGCCCTTGCGGCGGCCACCCTGGTTCACCGCCGCCACCCCGGCGTCGAGCGTCTTCAGGAACGGCACGATGCCGTTGGACCGGCCGTTCGTGCCCCGGATCAACGCGCCCCGCCCCCGGACCCGGGACCAGGAGATGCCGATGCCGCCGGAGAACTTCGACAGCCGGGCCACCTGGTGGTAGCGCTCGTAGATGGAGTCCAGTTCGTCGCGGGGCGAGTCGACCAGGAAGCACGACGACATCTGCGTGTGCCGGGTGCCGGAGTTGAACAGCGTCGGCGAACTCGGCAGGTACGCCAGCGACGACATCAGCCGGTACAGGTCGACCGCCTCGTCCGGCGTCTCGGACAGCCCGCAGGCCACCCGCAGCAGCCAGTACTGCGGAGTCTCCACCACCAGCCGCGAGTCGGGGTGCCGCAGCAGGTACCGGTCGGCGACCGTCCGCAGCCCGAAGTACTCGAACCGCAGGTCACCGGCGGGGTCCACGGCGTCGTCGAGCCTGCGGGCGTGCCGGTCCACGAACGCGGCGGTGTCGTCGCCGACCAGCCCCAGGCCGTGGCCGTACCGGATGGCCTGGCTGAAGCTGGCCACGCCCTGCCCGCGCACCTCCCTGTCCACGGAGGCGGCCAGCAGCCGGGCCGCCAGCTTCGAGTACTGCGGCTCCTCGCCGATCAGTTCCGCCGCGGTCTGGATCGACAGCTTGTCCAACTCGGCAATGGTCGTGCCGTCGTAGAGGCCGCTGACCGTCCGGGTGGCCACCCGCAGCGGGTCCACCTCGTCCAGGTCGGCCACCCACCGCTCGACCGCTCGGACGATCTTGTTGACGTCCACCGGCTCGGCGTCACCGTTGCGCTTGCGGACCCGCATCGCCTGCCGGCGCTGCTCCGGTCCGTCCGGACCGGACGTGGGCCTCTCCTGCACGACCGTCATGACCTCTCCTCGCCTGTCTCCGATGGCCCTCGGACACGCGGGAGAACGCCAACGGGCCCGACGGGGTGCGGTGCCCGGCTGCTGGCGTCGGTCGTCCCGCGCGACCTCCGACCGCCGTCCGCGCACGCGGACGGCGCGCTGGCAGGTCTTCGGACTCGTGGGCGGGACCGGGGTCGCCGGTCGCCTACTGGCCGTCGCTTCCCAGGCCCGTCGGGGCCCAGTGCGTGGTGACGGCGGTCGTTCCCACTCACCGCTGCGGGGCAGTCCCGGATTCACACCGGGTTCCCTCTTGCCTCGACCGGTCCTCGGGGGAGCGGTCGAACCAGCTGCGGGAGACACCATATCTGGGTGTGGGGGCGAAAAGGCAACACCAGATGCTGTGTCGGGCGTGTCGCCGCGGCGGGGCACCCGGGATGCGCCCCGGGTGACCCGACCGGCCGGGCCGCCGCCCGCCGCCGCCGGGCGACGGTCCGCCGAGTTGATGTCGTCACATCCGCATCACGCCGCGCCGGTCGGCCCGTACCATCCCGGAATGACGGTGCCGCCGGACGAGCTTCGCCTCGCCAGTGACTTCCCCGCCGCCACGTACGACCAGTGGCGGCGACTCGCCCTCGGCGTGCTGCGCAAGGCCGGCGTCGCCAGCGACGACACACCCGCCGAGGCGGTCGAGGACCTGCTGGCCCCGCGCGGGTACGACGACGTGACGCTGGCCCCGCTGTCCACCGCCGACGACCCGACCCCGGTGCCGGGGCCGCCGGGGACGTTCCCGTACACCCGGGGTGGGCGGGCGACCGGCGCGGCGGTGGCCGGATGGGACGTGCGGCAGCGCCACGCCGACCCGGACCCGGCGGTCACCGGCCCGGCGATCCGCGCCGACCTGGACAACGGCACCACCTCGCTGTGGCTGGCGCTCGGCGAGGGCGGCCTGCCGGTCGCCGCGCTGCCGGCCGCCCTGGACGGGGTCTACCTGGACCTGGCCGGGGTGGTGCTGGACGCCGGGGCCGCCGCGGTCGAGGCGGTGCCGGCCTGGTTCGCGCTGCTCGGGGAGCGTGCCGTGCCGGCCGCCGAGGTCCGGGGCAACCTGGGCGTGGACCCGCTCGGCTGGCGGGCGCGGACCGGACAGCGCTGGGACGGCCCGGCCGGCGAGTGGGCGCAGCGCTGCGCGTCCGGCTTCCCCGGCCTGCGGGCCATGACCGTCGACGCGACCGGGTACCACGACGCGGGCGGCTCCGACGCGCAGGAACTCGGCTGCGCGCTGGCCACCGGGGTGGCGTACCTGCGGGAGTTGACCGACGCCGGGCTGACCGTGCCGGCCGCGCTCGGGCAGGTGGAGTTCCGCTACGCGGCCACCGCCGACCAGTTCGCCACCATCGCGAAGCTGCGCGCCGCCCGCCGGCTCTGGTCCCGGGTCGCGCAGGAGTGCGGGGCCCCCGAGGCGGGCGCGCAGCGCCAGCACGCGGTGACCTCCACCGCGATGATGACCGCCCGCGACCCCTGGGTGAACATGCTGCGGACCACCCTGGCCTGTTTCGCCGCCGGGGTCGGTGGCGCGGACGCGGTGACCGTGCAGCCGTTCGACCACTGCCTCGGCCTGCCGGACGGCTTCGCGCGGCGGATCGCCCGCAACACCCACGCGCTGCTGCTGGAGGAGGCCAACGTCGGTCGGGTCGTCGACCCGGCCGGCGGCTCGTGGTACGTCGAGCGGTACACCGAGGAACTGGCCCAGGCGGCCTGGCGGTGGTTCACCGAGATCGAGCGGGCCGGGGGGATGGCCGCCGCGCTGGACAGCGGCCTGGTCGCCGACCGGCTCGCCGCGACCTGGCAGCGCCGGGCCGAGAACCTGGCGCACCGCCGGGACCCGCTGACCGGGGTGAGCGAGTTCCCCCACCTCGACGAGCGGCTGCCGCAGCGCCCGCCCGCGCCCGCCGCGCCGGGCGGCGGGCTGCCCAGGCACCGGTACGCGCAGGCCTACGAGGCGCTGCGGGACCGCGCCGACGCGCACGAGACGGCGACCGGCGACCGGCCCACCGTCTTCCTCGCCACCCTCGGCCCGCCGGCGGCGCACAACGCGCGCGCCGGCTTCGCCGCGAACCTCTTCGCGGCCGGCGGGATCGCCACCGTCCGCCCGCCGGTCGGACCCGACGACCCGGCCCGGCTGGCAGCGGAGTTCACCGCCAGCGGCGCCCGGGTGGCCTGCCTCTGCTCGTCGGACCGGGGCTACGCCGCGTCCGCCGAGGCGGTGGCGCGGGCCCTGGCGGACGCGGGCGCGACCCGGGTC
>NZ_LRQV01000197.1 GCF_001567585.1 Micromonospora rosaria | reverse complement strand
CGCACGGGCCAACGAAGGTGATCGACATCGGTGTTGCAACCACCGGTTGAGCCCAAGATGGGGGCCGAAATCTTCCAAGATCTTCTGCTGGGGTGATCCAGGCCGACAGTTGTTGTGGTGGCCTCGGGGTGGGTGCGTGGGGACTACTTCCTGGTAGTTGCGGGGCGCCCGTGAGGGCAGTCCGTGACGGGGCGGCGGTCAGCCGCGCTCGGGTGCCGGGGCGCCCGTCAGGATGGCGTCGAGGCCGTGGTCGAAGAGGTCGTCGTCGCTCCAGCGGTCGGCGTCCAGGTGGCCCGAGGCGGTGAGGGTCGGGTACGCGGTGGGGTCGGCCGTGATGTGCCGGCGGGCCGCCGTCTGCGCCTGCGGGGGCGTGGTCCGACGCCAGGTGGCCTCGGTGAGCGCGGCGCCGATCACGTAGTTGGCCAGCAGGCGGGTGGTCACGGCCAGCGGGAGACCGGTGTACCCGCCCCGGACCAGCGCCGACTGGAGGCGCTCGGTGCGGGCCAGGACGTTGGGGCCGAGCATCGGCCGGCCGATGAGGCCGGGGGCCCAGGGGTGCCGGAGCATGGCCGCGCGCCAGTCGCGGATCAGCGTCCGGACGGCGGCCCGCCAGTCGTCGGTGACCTCCCGCAGCGGTACGTCGCCGAAGATCCGGTCCACGGCCAGGTCGAGGACGTCCTCCTTGGTGCGGACGTGCCAGTAGAGCGCGGTGGGGGTGACGTCGAGGAGCTGGGCGAGCCGGCGCATGGTCAGGCCGTCGATGCCGTGCTCGTCGAGCAGGGCCACGGCCGCGTCGACGATGCGCTCCCGGCTCAGCGGGGCGGGGCGGGCGCGCGTGGCCTCGGCCCGTAACCACACCGAGCCGGGGTCGCCGCTGCGGCGGCCGGTCGACGCGGGCTCCGGCGGCTGGTCGAACTCCGTTTCCGTCACGCCCGGATTCTAGTACCCTGTGCAGTGGATTTAACGGTGTTAAGTCACCTGAACAAAGGTAACTCCGCGCGATGGTGAGGGAGGCGTCGCCATGCCCCTGCTGCGGATCGCGGTGGACAGCGACCGGGCCACCGCCCGCCGGGTGCTCGAGCTGCACCTGGCCGGGAAGGTCCACCGACCGTCCCGGGACACCGCCCGGGACGAGGTCTGGCGACGCGGGCGTACCCCGGCCGCCGAGCCGGTCTTCGTCGGCGTCACCAACGGCGCTCCGGTCCGGCTGCTCTACGACGTCCAGGTCCACTCCGACACGGTCCCCTGAGCGGGTGACGTTCGCGCGACCCACCGGGCCTGCTCACAGGCACTTCACAGGGGCTCCATTTAGGGTGCGGTAAGTCCGCGACCGGGTCCAGGGTGGAGCCCGGCGTCCTGCGCACGGGAGTTTCGATGGTCTTCAAGAAGATGCTCAGCGCGTTCGGTGTGGGCGGCCCGAGCGTCGACACGGTCCTGGCCAACCCGAACACCCGCCCCGGTCTCGCCCTCGACGGCCAGGTCAACCTGATCGGTGGGGACTCCCCCGCCAACATCGAGCACGTCACCATCGGCCTGGTCACCCGGGTCGAGGTGGAGAGCGGCGACACCGAGTACGCCGGCACCATGGAGTTCCACCGGATGACGGTCAGCGGGCCGTTGCAGCTCGCGCCGAAGCAGCAACTCGCCATCCCGTTCCAGCTCCCGATGCCGTGGGAGACCCCGATCACCGACGTGTACGGCCAGCGCCTGCACGGCATGACCATGGGCCTGCGGACCGAGCTGGCGGTGGCCCGCGCGGTGGACAAGGGCGACCTCGACCCGGTGGCGGTGCACCCGCTGCCGGTGCAGGAGCGGATCCTGGAGGCCTTCGTCGCGCTGGGCTTCCGGTTCAAGAACGCCGACCTGGAGCGGGGCCACATCCGGGGGGTCAACCAGACCCTGCCGTTCTACCAGGAGATCGAGTACTTCGCCGCGCCGCAGTACGCGCAGCAGGGAATCACCGAGGTCGAGCTGACCTTCGTCACCAACCCGCACGGCGTGGAGATCGTGCTGGAGTGTGACAAGCGGGGCGGCTTCCTCACCCCCGGGCACGACGTCTTCGGCCGGTACACCGTCTCGCACGCCGACGCCGAGCGCCCCGACTGGGTGCAGGTGGTCGACGGCTGGCTGCGGGAGACCACCTCGACCTACGGCAACCTGCGCGCGCAGTACGGCGCCCCGCAGGGGTACGGCGCCCCGGGCTACCCGCCGCAGGCCGCCGGCTACGGCCCGCCCGGGTACCCGGCGCAGGCCGGCTACGGCGCCCCCGGCTACCCGCCCCAGGCCGCCGGCTACGGCCCTCCGGGGTACCCGGCCAAGGGGGGCTACGGTGCCCCGCACGGGTACCCGCCGCACGGGCAGGGCCACGGTCGGCGCGGCGGCGTCGGGATGGGCGGCGTGGTCGCCGGGGCCGCGCTCGGCGCGGTCGGCGGCATGATCGCCGGCGAGATGATCTCGGACGCCTTCGACGGCGGTGACGAGGACTTCGGCGGCGACGACTTCGGCGGCGAGGAGTGACCGGCACCCGACGGTGACCGGTACCGGTGCCGGGCTGGGTGCCCGGCCCCGGTGACCGCCGTCGGGCGGGGCGACGAGGACGACGGCGGCCTCCGGGGGGTGTCCCCCGGAGGCCGCCGGCGCAGCGGGTGGTGTCAGTGGCGAGCCTTACGCTCCCGGCCGCTGCGGAAGTTGCTGCCGGCCTTGGCCAGGCCCCGGCTACCCAGGTACCCGATGGTCAGCAGCGTGATGAAGAACCAGGCCTGCGGGGCGCGGAAGATGTCCACGCCGGCCGCGTTCTGGCCGACCAACTGCGAGGCGGCCAGCACGCCCACCACGGCGGCGACGTAGACCCAGAACTCGGTGGTGGCGAACGCCTGCTTGGTCTCCGTGCCGGGCGACATCGCCGGCTGCCGGTGACCGTCCGGCATCGCCGCCATCGGGTGGGTCTGCGCCTCCTGCATGGCGCGGGTCTGTGCCGGGTCCATCGGACGGTTCGGCACCTCCTGCATGGACCGGTTCGCCGGCCTCGTGGATGCAGCCTGCGTGCTCATCTTGTCCTCCTCAAGGATGCGATGAGTCGTTCCCTGCGCTCCCTCGCCCCGCTGCCGTGTCCCTGCCACGGCACCGTCGACGTGCTCGGCGGGGGCACCCGCCGTCTACCCGCAGCCCCCGGGAAGGTAACCCCCCGCCTCCGGTGGTCTCCTCCCCGCCTCCGGCGGTGTTTGGAGGGGGCCCTTCCTCTACCGAAAGCGTTAACAGGGGGCCCTCCCTTGCACCCGGGGTGGGGTTTAGCGGCGGCCGGTACGGGCAGGCAGCGGGTCACCGACAGGTCTGCGAGGTGATCGTGGTGCGGGAGAACGACGTGACGCGGGACTCGACCTGGATGCGGGACACCGCCCGGATGCGGGAGTCGGCCCGACAGACCGAGGAACGGATCACCGGGGACGAGTTCGGCGCGGGTGCGCTCGACGAGGTCACCACGCCCCGGACCGACGTGTCGCGGGTGGCCCAGGAGGAGGACCCCGGCGACCCGGCGGACGTGCCGATCGACCCGGAGGTGCTGCGCGACGGCGGCCCGACCCGGGGGCAGGGGGCGGTGACCACCACCGGCGGCACCGCCGGCCCGGCCAGTGTCCGCCGGGTCGCCCGCCAGCCGGAGCGGCACCCCGGCACGGTGGCGCCGACCACCACCGGGGACGCCACCACCGGCGGCCTGAGCACCCCCGCCGGCGGCCCGACCAGCGACCAGTCCGCCTCAGCCAGCCAGGCAGGCGGCTTCACCGACGACTAACCCCCTCCCACCCACCCGCTCCACCCACCCCGCCCGTTGATCATGGAGTTACCGGCGGTCGAACAAGATCGGGTGTCCGCCAAGTCCATGATCACCGGGGCGAAGGGGGGGGAGGGGACGGGGGGAGGAGGAAGAAGGGCGCGGGGGGAGTTAGGGGGTGGTGGGGCGGAGGATGCCGAGGCGTTGGGTGGCGCGGGTGAGGGCGACGTAGAGGTCGCTGCGTCCTCGGGGCGACTCGGCGACGATCCCCGCCGGATCGACCACCAGGACCGAGTCGAACTCCAGGCCCTTGGCCTGGGCGACGGTCAGCAGCACCACCCGGCTCTCCAGCTCCGGGTGCTCACCGATCGCCATCTCGGGCACCTCCGCGCCCAGCGTGGCGCCCAGGTCGGCGACCCGGCCCTCGGGGACGATGACGCCGAGACGTCCCTCGGTCAGCTCGGCCGCCTCGCGGGCGGTCACCGCGACGAGGTCCGCCGCCAGCCGGTCGGGGGGGACGCTCCGGTCCCAGGGCGGTACGCCGCTCTCCCGTACCGAGCGGGGCGGGCTCAGCTCCGGGTCGATCTCGGTCAGCACCTCGGCGGCCACCGCCATGATCTCCGCCGGGGTACGGTAGCTGACCGTCAGCTCCTCCAGCCGCCACCGCTGGGCCACGTACGGCTCCAGCGCGTCGGCCCAGGAGGGGGTGCCGGAGAGCGCCCCGGTCTGCGCCACGTCCCCGACGATGGTCATCGACCGGCTGGGGCACCGGCGCATGAGCAGCCGCCAGGCCATCGGCGACAGCTCCTGCGCCTCGTCGACGATGACGTGCCCGAACGCCCAGTTCCGGTCGGCGGCGGCCCGCTGGGCGGTGGTCAGCCGGTCGGCCTCCTCCTGCCGTTCGAGCAGCCGGTCGGCGTCGATCAGGTCGGTGACGCCGAGGACCTCACCGCCGTCGGCCTCGTCCTCGACGTCGATGGAGCGGGAGCCCTTCCAGATCTCCAGCACGCCCTCGGCGTACTCCCGGTTCAGGACGCGGAGACGTTCCCGGCGGGCGGCGGCGGCGCGTTCGTCCTCCCCGAGCAGCTCCGCCGCCTCGTCGAGCAGCGGGACGTCGGCCGGCGTCCACCCGCCCGGCTCGCGGTGCAGCAGGGCCCGCTCGCCCTCGGTGAGCTGCGGCGCGGCGGTGGCGATCCGGTCCGGGTCGGCGAACAGGTCGGCCAGCAGCCGCTGGGGCGTCAGCACCGGCCAGAGCTCGTCCAGCGCCGCCCGGACCCCCGGCTCCTCGTGCAGCTCGCGGCGGATCTCGGCGATGTCGGCCGGGGAGAGCAAATTCTCCCCGCCCAGCGGGTCCGCGCCGATCCGCTCGGCCACCTGCGCGGCGAGCGCGTGCACGATCTCGATGTCGAACAGCGGGCGGGCCAGGTTGTGCGGCCGGCCGGAGCGGCGGACCCGCTCCCGGGCCGCCCGGCAGGTCTGCGGGTCGAGGTGCAGCACCTCCCGCTCGACCTCGATCTCCAGCGGCTCGTCGGGCGCCCACTGCCGGTCCCGCACCGCGGCGGCGAGCACCTCGGTCATCGCCAGCCGGCCCTTGACCGCCGCGGCCTCGGCCGGCTCGGTGCGCCGCGCGCTCACCCCGGGGAACAGGTCCCCCTGGGTACGCAGCAGCACGCCGGTCTCGGCGAGCGCCGGCAGGACCTGCGAGATGTACCGCAGGAACGTCAGGTTCGGGCCGACCAGCAGCACGCCCCGGGTGGAGAGTTCCCGGCGGTGGGTGTAGAGCAGGTACGCGGCCCGGTGCAGCGCCACCGCCGTCTTGCCGGTACCCGGGCCGCCCTGCACCACCAGCACGCCGGGCAGGTCGGCGCGGATGATCCGGTCCTGCTCGGCCTGGATGGTCTCGACGATGTCGCGCATCCGGCCGGTCCGGCCGGCGTTGAGGGCGGCCAGCAGGGAAGCCTCCCCGGTCAGCTCCTCGTGGCCGGTGGGGGAGGCGGTGGCGAGGTCGAGCACCTCGTCGTTGAGGCCGGTCACCTTCCGCTGCCGGGTCCGCAGGTGCCGCCGGCGGCGGATGCCCTGGGGGTTGGCGGCGGTGGCGAGGTAGAACGGCCGGGCGGCCGGGGCCCGCCAGTCCATCAGCAGCGGGTCGTAGTCGTCGCTGGTGTCGAAGATGCCGATCCGGCCGACGTAGTGCCGGCCCCCGTCCTCGGTGTCCAGCCGGCCGAAGGCCAGGCCGTTCTCCACCGCGGCGTACTGTTCGACCTGGTCGGCGTACATCCGTACCGAGCTGTCGCGCTGGGACCGGTCCTGGAGGGTGCCGCCGGTGGTGCGCAACGCCTCGGTGAGCCGGGTCGCGGCCTGCTCCCGCAGGTCGTCCAACCGGCCGTAGAGCATCGAGACGTACTCCTGCTCGCGGCCGATCTCGTCCGCGGACCGCAGCTCACCGGGATCGCCGGACTGCCTTGACAAGCCGTCTCCTTGGTAGCTAGAATTGGCGCAGGAATGGCATGCGCCATTCCTTTTTGTGTCTCTGAACTCGAAAACATACCGCGCCACTCTGCGCCGCACCAAGCTTTCCAGACCCCGCCGCCGGGCGGAAACCTTCCCGCCCCGTTGCCGGGCGCAGACGGACCGGGGGTCCGGGCCGGCAAGCCGGCCCGGACCCCCGGGTGGATCGTCGAGGCGGTCAGCCCTTGGCGACCTCGTAGAGCCGTTCCGGCGTCACCGCGCCGGCCAGCAGCCGTCCGTCCTCGGTCAGCAGCACGGTGACCAGCTTCGTGCTGAACAGCCGGCCCCGACCCCAGTCCCCGCTCACCTCGGGCAGCCCGCCCAGCAGGTCGGCCGCGCCGGACGGCAGGTCACCGGGCGACGTCGCGCCCGCCGCGCCGGGCCGTCCGCCCCGGTCCTCCCGGCCCGTCCGGTCGGCCTGGTCGGTCCTGACCACCAGCACGGTGGTCCAGCCCTCGCCGACGGTCCGTACGCCCTCCGGGGCACCGTGCGGGGCGTTCTTCGCCGCGTCCGCGCCGGGGGCCCCGGCCGGCTTCTCGACGGCCGGCTCCTCGGTGACCGTCGTACCGGGCGGCGGGTTGAAGGTGAACTGGTCCGCGTCGGGGCGGCGGAGGTCGATCTGGGTGAAGGCGATCTCGAAGGCCGGCCGGTCGGCGGCGTCGGCGAACACCTCGAACCGCAGCGGGACGTGCTCGCGCGCGTCGATGGCGACCCGGACCTGGTCGACCAGGGAGGCCTCGTCACGCGGCCGGAGCACCAACTCGTACGCGTCCCGCCCGGCGACCGTGGCGGACCGGCCGACACTGACCTCGGTACTCGGGTCGATGGCCGCCAGCGCCCGGTCCGCCGCCTCCTGCGGGGTCACCGGCAGGCCCGGCTCCACCTCCGTCGCGCCCGCCCCCGGGGTGTCGGCCGCCGGCAGCGTGCGGTGCGTGGCGGTCTTGCTGCGGCTGTCCCAGGTCCACAGGTCCCGGCCGTTGCGGATGATGTCCCGCTCGCCGAGCGTGTCGACCAGGGCGATCCGCTGCCGGTCCGGCCCGGAGTGCCAGACCCGCAGGGTGTGCGTGCCGGTGAGCAGGGCGGTCGGGTCGTCGCCCGAGCCGAGCAGGCCGGCCAGCGGCGGCAGGCCCAGGTCCGCCCGCTGCACGACGGTGCCGGAGAGCCCCTCCAGTCGGGCGGTCTGGAGATCGACCAGGAGTTGGGCCGCGCTGCGGGGCGGCAGGCTGGGCTCGGCCTGGGCGGCGAACGTGCCGATGGCGGCACCGCCGCCGACCACGGTGACGGCGGCTGCGGCCGGGACCAGCCAGCGCAGGACGGGACGACTTCTCAGGACGGACATGGTGGCACCTCCTGCACCCATGGTGCCCAATGACGGCTGAGAGCAGGCTGAGGGCGCACGATCGGGGTACGGCAGCAGTGGCACCCTGGAGGCGTGCGGTTGCTGGTGGTGGAGGACGAGGCGCGGCTGGCCGCCGCGTTGCAGCGGGGGTTGCAGGCCGAGGGGTTCGTGGTCGACGTGGCCGGTACCGGCCCGGCCGGCCTGGACGCGGTGCGCGGCGGCGGGTACGACGCGATGATCCTCGACGTGATGCTGCCCGGCCTGTCCGGGTACGAGCTGGTCCGGCGGATCCGGGCCGAGGAGCGCTGGCTGCCGGTGCTGATGCTCTCCGCCAAGGACGGCGAGTACGACCAGGCCGACGGGCTCGACTGCGGAGCCGACGACTACCTCACCAAACCCTTCTCGTACGTGGTCCTGCTGGCCCGGCTGCGGGCGCTGCTGCGGCGCGGGGCGCCCCAGCGGCCGGCCGTGCTCAGCGCCGGTGACCTGAGCCTGGACCCGGCCCGGCGCCGGGTCACCCTGGCCGGGGCGGAGGTCGCCCTCACCGCCCGCGAGTACGCGCTGCTGGCCTACCTGATCCGCCGCCCCGGCGAGGTGGTCTCCAAGATCGAACTGCTGGACCACGTCTGGGACGCCAGCCTGGACACCGCCCCGAACGCGGTCGAGGTCTACGTCGGCTACCTGCGCCGCAAGATCGGCCGGGACCGCCTGGAGACCGTCCGGGGCGCCGGCTACCGCCTCACCACATGAGCGGGAAAGGAAGGGCCCCCTCTTATCGCCTCCGGTATAGGAAGGGCCCCTTCCTAACCCTCGGGCTGCGGGCCCGGCTGATGGTGATCGGGGTGCTCGGGCTCATCGCCGGGTTCGCCGCCGGTGGGGCGATCCTGCTCGGCGTACTCAACTGGACCCTGCACCGCACCGTCGACGCGGAGGCCCTGCGTACCGCGGACGCGGTCGCCCGACTCGCCGCCGAGGACGCCCTGCCCGACCCGCTGCCGGTGGCCGGCGGGCAGGCCCGGGTCCAGGTGGTCGACGCCCAGGGCCGGGTCCGGGCCGCCTCGATCGACGCCGACCGGCTGGTCCCGATGCTGCCGCCGGACCAGTTCGACCGCAGCGGCCAGCACCGTGCCGTCGTCCCCGGGCAGCGGCTGGGGCTGGAGGGGCCGGTCCGGGTGGTCACCGTGCCGGCCGGCACCCCAGCGGACCCGCTCACCGTCCTGGTCGGCCGGTCGCTGACCGACGTCCGGCACAGCACGGAGATCGTCCGTACCATTCTCCTGGTCAGCTTCCCCCTGCTGGTGGCGCTGCTCGCGGCGGTGGCGTGGCGGGTGGTCGGCGCCGCGCTGCGCCCGGTGGAGGCGCTGCGCAGCGGGGCGGCCGAGATCACCGGCAGCGCCGGCACCGGACGGCTGCCCGTACCCGCGTCGCACGACGAGATCCACCGGCTCGCGGTCACCCTCAACGACATGCTCGACCGGCTCGCGCGCGCCCGGGACCGGCAGCGGGCGTTCGTCTCCGACGCCGCGCACGAACTGCGCAGCCCGCTGACGAACATGCGTACCGAGTTGGAGGTGGCGCAGCGGCTCGGGGACCGGACGGACTGGCCGGCGGTCGCCGCCGACCTGCTCACCGACACCGAACGGCTCAGCCGGCTGGTCGACGACCTGCTCCTGCTGGCCCGGCTCGACGAGACCACCCCGCCCGGCCGGGCCACCGGGCCGGTGGAACTGGGCGCCCTGCTGGCCACCGTCGCCGGCCGGTACCCCTCGCCGCCGGTCGAGGTGACGCCGGTACCCGAGCCGCTCTGGACCGTCGGCGACCCCGACGACCTGCACCGGATCCTGGCGAACCTGGTCGACAACGCGGTCCGGTACGCCCGCCACCGGGTGGTGCTGGCCGCGCTGCCCCAGCCCGGCACGCCGTACCACCTGGTGACGGTGACCGACGACGGGCCCGGCATCCCCGCCGCGAACCGGGAACGGGTCTTCGACCGGTTCACCCGGCTGGACGACGCGCGGGCGCGCGACGCCGGCGGCGCCGGCCTGGGCCTGGCGATCGTCCGCGACCTGGTCCGCCGCGCCGGCGGCACGATCGCCCTCACCGACCCCGACCCGACGCAGCCCGCCGACCCGTCGACCGGCCCCGGCCTGCACGTCCGCCTGTGCCTCCCCCACCTCCCCCACCCCGACCAAGACTGACCCACCCCACCCC
>NZ_LRQV01000196.1 GCF_001567585.1 Micromonospora rosaria | reverse complement strand
CGAGCACCTGCAACGCCGGGCGGAACGGGTCGCCGGAGCGGCCACCCCGGGGGGTACGCCGCTGCTGGCCGGTGCCGGCCTCGCGGATGCTCCGCCCCCGGGGGGTGTACGCACGGGCGTCGGAGATGCCACCGCCACCGGGGTCACCGGAGCGGGCCCCCGACGCACGGGACGAACCGCGCCGGGAGCCCGTGGCGTCCCGGCGCGGTTCCTCCTGCCTCGGTGGCACGGCGATCAGCCTCCGCTGCCCTGCTGGCTGGTGACCGACGGAGCGCCGTCGGCCGGCCGGGGCACGCCGATGATCTTGCCATCCGGCAGCCGGATGTACGCCGGCTCGGCGGACTCGACCAGGCCCAGCTTGCGGGCGTTGGCCTCCAGGCTGCCCGGCGCCTGCTGCTTGGCGATCTCCTTCTCCAGCTCCTGCTGGTCGAGGTCGAGCTTGGCCTGCTGCTGCTGGAGCTTCTCCAACCGGAACGCGTTCTCGTTGATCTTGGTGTTGACCACCAGGATGCCGAGCACCCCGCCGACGACCAGCACCACGATCAGGGCCGCGAAGGGCGCCCTCGGCACCGACACCGGCGGCGGCGGGGCGACCCGCAGCCGCGGCGTCCTGGCCGGCTCCGGCACGGCCCGCTCCGCCGGCCGCAGGGCGGCGTTGCCCTGGGTGGGGAACTCGCGCGCCCCCCGGGCGCGAGTGTCCGACCGGTCGACCCGCGGCGCCCCCGACGTCGATCCGACCTGCGTGGCCCGCTCCGCCGCGGTCCGGCCCCCCGACCGCGGTGCGCGCTGCCCGACGCCGGAGTCGTTCCGGCGGCCGTGCCTGTTGACGTTCATGCTCCCTCCCCCTCTTCGTCCGTCCCGTCCCGCACCGACCGCTGCGGATCCCGCCCGGATCCCGCGGCCGTCCCCGGTTGGTGCATGGCCTTCACCCGTCGGCGGTACCGTTCGCGGTCGGTCCGCCCGTGCTGTGCCTGCTCGGGGTCGATCCGTTCCGCGGCCCGCAACCGCACCGACGCGGCCCGCGGGTTCGCGGCGACCTCCTCCTCCCCGGGCAGCTCCGCGCCCCGGCTGAGCAGCCGGAACGTCGGACCTGACCCGGGCAGTTCGACCGGGAGGTCGATCGGGCCCGTGCTCCGGACCCGCTCGGCGAGCGCCTGCTTGGTGAGCCGGTCCTCCAGCGAGTGGTAGGACAGGACCACCAGGCGACCGCCCACGGTGAGCGTGTCGAGCGCGGCCGGCAACGCCGTCTCCAGCGCCGCCAGCTCTCTGTTTACCTCGATCCGTAAAGCCTGAAACGTTCTCTTTGCCGGGTGACCACCGGTTCGTCGGGCTGGTGCCGGGATCGACTCGCGGACCAGCTCGGCCAGCCGCGCCGACGAGGTGATCCGGACGCGTTCCCGTTCCCGGATGATCGCCGAGGCGATCCGCCCGGCGAACTTCTCCTCGCCGTAGACCCGCAGCACCCGGGCCAGGTCCGGGTGCGGGTAGGTGTTGACCACCTCCTCGGCGGTCACCCCCCGGGTCTGGTCCATCCGCATGTCCAGCGGCGCGTCCTGCGCGTAGGCGAACCCGCGGTCGGGCGCGTCGAGTTGCAGGGACGAGACCCCCAGGTCGAACAGGACCCCGTCGACCGCCGGGTAGCCCAGCCGGGCCAGCACCTCCGGCAGTTCGTCGTAGACGGCGTGCTCCAGGTGGATCCGGTCGGCGAACCGGGCCAGCCGGACCCGCGCGTGCGCGAGGGCCTCGGTGTCCCGGTCCAGGCCGATCAGGATGGTCTCCGGATGCGCCGCCAGCACCGCCTCGGCGTGCCCGGCCAGCCCCAGCGTCGCGTCGACGTGGACCGTCCGCCCGCCCCGGCCCAGCGCGGGGGCCAGCAACTCGAGACACCGCTCAAGCAGCACCGGCACGTGCGTGCCGCGTAGCTCCCCCATCTGGACCCCCACTGGTTGCACCGAATCGTGTGTCTCGCGTTCCGTACGTCGCAACGGCGCCTGCGTCGTACCGCCAGATCCCCATCCGCTTCCGCCGGCCCACACGGGTCGCGTCCCGCCTGGACCAGATCGTGCCCCTGGCACCGGGGAAGGGGTGCCAGGACCTCGAAGCGGCTGGAGATCTCGCAGTACGTCGTCGGGCGCCGCCACGCCCTACAGACCGCCGGGCAGCACCCCCTCCGAGATGTCGGCGAAGTCGTCCTCGCTCTCGGCGAGGTAGCTCTCCCACGCCGCCCGGTCCCAGATCTCCACCCGCGTGCTGGCGCCGATGACCACGAGATCGCGGTCGAGCGCGGCGTACCCCCGCAGGTGGGCCGGGATGGTGACGCGGCCCTGTTTGTCCGGGACCTCGTCGTGGGCGCTGGCGAAGAAGACCCGGCTGTAGGCACGGGCCGCCTTGTTCGTCATGGGTTGGGCGTGCAGTTGCTCCGCGATCCGCTGGAACTCGGGCATCGGGAAGACGTACAGACAGCGCTCCTGCCCTTTGGTAATCACGACACCCCCCGCCAGCTCGTCCCGGAACTTCGCCGGAAGGATCAACCGGCCCTTCTCGTCCAGGCGTGGGGTGTGGGTGCCGAGGAACATCGGCCCAACCCCCTCGCCCTGAGCGGCGTTCGCGGCGCCGCTGACCCCCCGGGCCGGTGGGCCCTCCCGGCCTCACCATCGGGCCCCACTCTACTCCACTTCCCTCCACCTGCAACCAGATTCGCCCGCGTGGCGCGTCGCCGTGGCCAGCAAAACCGCACGTCAGAACGGGTGGAGCGGAGTGGAGGGCCGGCGCGCCCCCAGCGGGGGCGTCCGCTTTCCGACATTGATCGACTCCATCCGGAGGAGCGGGCTCCGGTCGTCCGGCGGGTGCCGGTCGACCGGACGGATCGTCCTCGGCCGCGATCTGAGCGGGGCGCGGGTCCGGTAACCTCGCTCGCGTGACGGACGCGAAGATGCCCTTGCGGGCAAAGGTGGCCAGCTCCGTGTCGCGCACCGCCGCCGCGCTGTCGCGGGCGGCGGGGCGCGGCGACGGGTCGGTGATCGGCGGATGGATCGGTCTCAAGATCGACCCTGACCTGCTCGCCCACCTCTCGGCGGGACGGGCCATCGCGCTGATCTCCGGCACGAACGGCAAGACCACCACCACCCGGCTGGCCGCCGCCGCCGTCGGCGTCCTCGGTCGGGTCGCCACCAACTCGTTCGGCGCCAACATGCCCACCGGGCACACCTCGGCCCTGGCCAAGGCCGGCAGCACCCCGTACGCCGTGCTGGAGGTGGACGAGCACTACCTGGCCCAGGTGCTGGAGGCGACCGACCCCCACGTGGTGGCCCTGCTCAACCTCTCCCGCGACCAGCTCGACCGGGCCAAGGAGGTCGCCATGATGGCGCAGCTCTGGCGGTCCGCGCTGGTCAAGCACCCGGAGGTACGGGTGGTGGCCAACGCCGACGACCCGATGGTGGTCTGGGCGACCACCCCGCCGCCCCAGCACGACCCGCGGATCGCGCCGCCGCACGTCACCTGGTTCAGCGCCGGTCAGCGCTGGCACGACGACTCCTGGGTCTGCCCCGAGTGCGGCTCGACCATCCAGCGCTCCGGCGTGCAGTGGTGGTGCAGCGGCTGCCCGCTGCGCCGGCCCGAGCCGCAGTGGGTCGTCGAGGACGACGGGGTGCTCGACCCCACCGGCGCCTGGCACAAGGTCAAGCTCCAGCTCCCCGGCAAGGTGAACATCGGCAACGCGGCCACCGCGCTCGCCGTCGCCGCCGAGTTCGGGGTCCGCCCGGTCGACGCGGTGCTGCAACTGGGCAGCGTCGCCTCGGTCGCCGGCCGGTACGCCCAGGTGGACCGGGACGGCCGCAACATCCGGCTGCTGCTGGCGAAGAACCCGGCGAGCTGGCTGGAGGCGTTCGACATGGCCGACCACGCCCCCACGCTGCTCTCCATCAACGCCCGCGACCCCGACGGGCTGGACACCTCCTGGCTGTTCGACGTGGACTTCGCGCCGCTGCGCGGCCGGCAGGTGCTGATCACCGGCGACCGGGCGTACGACCTGGCCGTCCGCCTGGACGTCAACGACGTGCCGTTCCAGCACGTCCAGACCTTCGGCGAGGCGGTCCGGGCGGTCCCGCCGGGACGCCTGGAGGTCATCGCCAACTACACCGCCTTCCAGGACATCCGAGCGGAGCTGGACCGTGTCAACTGAGAGCCTGCGTATCGTCTGGATCTACCCCGACCTGCTCTCCACCTACGGCGACCGGGGCAACCTGCTGATCCTGGCCCGGCGGGCCCGCCAGCGCGGGATGCCGGTGGAGACCCTGGAGGTCCGCTCCGACCAGCGGCTGCCCGCCACCGCCGACATCTACCTGATCGGCGGCGGCGAGGACGGCCCGCAGGCGCTCGGCGCGCAGCGGCTGCTCGCCGACGGCGGCCTGCACCGGGCCGTCGCCCAGGGCTCGGTGGTCTTCGGGGTCTGCGCCGGGTACCAGCTCCTCGGCACCTCGTTCTTCGCCAAGGGCACCCAGTACCGCGGCCTGGAGCTGCTGGACCTCGCCTCCGACCGGGGGCCCACCCGGGCCGTCGGCGAACTGGCCGGCGAGGTCGACCCCCGGCTGGGCATCCCGTACCTGACCGGTTTCGAGAACCACGGCGGGCGGACCCGGCTCGGCCCCGGGGTGGCCCCGCTGGCCCGGGTGAGCGCCGGGGTCGGCAACGACGGGCAGACCGAGGGGGCCTGGCGCGGCAAGCTGCTCGGCACCTACTCGCACGGCCCGGCGCTGGCCCGCAACCCCGCCCTGGCCGACCTGCTGCTGCGCTGGGCCACCGGGGTCCACCAGCTCCCGCCCCTGAACGACACCTGGCACGAGCGGCTCCGCTCCGAACGCCGCCACGCGGTGGCAGCCGCCGCCCGACCGTGACCCCGCAGGGCCGGGAGCCGCGCGGGCGGTTCCCGGCCGGGGCTGGCGCGGACGGGCCGACTTCGGCGGGTGCCGGTCGGCGGCGGCTGCCCGGCCCGACCGTGGTGCTCGCCGCGCTCCGGCGGCTGGCGGCCCAGCCGTCGGGTCGCCGGTTCCTCCTGCTGCTGGCGATGCTGGCCGGTTTCGGTCTGCTGCTGCTGGTGGTGCCGCTGCCCGCCCCGGGGGAACTGCCGGGGCTGGCCGAGCGGCTCGGCCCGTTCGCCCCGGTCGCCGCGATCGTCGGCGGGGCGCTGCTGCTGGTCGCCCTGGTCCCCCGGACCTTCGTCACGCTCGCCACCGGCGCGGTCTTCGGTCCGCTCACCGGAGCGCTGTACGCCCTCGGCGCGGCGCTGCTCGCCGCGGTGCTCGGCTTCGCGATCGGTCGCCTGCTGGGGCGGGAGTTCGTCGCCGAGCGGGTACGCGGCCGACTGGCCCGGCTCGACCGCTGGTTCGCCCGGCAGAGCGTGCTCGGCGTGATGACCGTCCGGCTGCTGCCGATCGCCGGCTTCGGGCTGGTCAGCTACGGGTACGGCACCACCGGCGCGCGGGTGCTGCCGTACCTGGTCGGTAGCGTCCTCGCCTCCGCGCCGACCGCCTTCGGCTACGCCGCGGTGGGCGCCTCGGTCACCACCCCCGGCGGGGTCGACTGGTACGCCGCCACGCCGGCCGCGCTGGGTCTGGTGGCCAGCGCGGTGCTGATCGCCCGCTGGTGGCGGGCCGAACGTGGCCGCGCCGCCGCCGACACCGAGGCCACCGCCCCTCCCTCCGGCCGTTGACGCGCACGAGGCACACCTGCCAGGAACAAATATGCCTGGCAGGTATGCGGCTCAGATGCGCTACGTCACCTCGACACCACGCCGCCGGCCGGTGAGGGCAGGGCGCTACCGCTCCTCCGGGCCGGTGACGCCGACCAGCCCGGCCTCGTAGGCGGCGATGACCAGATGCACCCGGTCCCGGGCGCCGAGCTTGCTGAACAGCCGGGCCACGTGCGCCTTCGCGGTGGCCACGCTGATCACGAGACGGTCGGCGATCTCGGTGTTGGACAGGCCCCGGCCGACCAGGGTGAGCACCTCCCGCTCCCGGTCGGTGACCCCGACCAGGGCCCGCGACCGGGGCGCCGGGGTCGGCCGGTGCGCGAACTCGGCGATGAGCCGACGGGTGACGGCCGGGGCGATCAACGCGTCCCCGGCGGCCACCACCCGGATCGCGGCGAGGATCTCCTCCAGCGCCATGTCCTTGACCAGGAAGCCGCTCGCCCCGGCGCGCAGCGCGCCGTGCACGTGCTCGTCGTCGTCGAACGTGGTGAGCACCAGGACGCGGGTGGGACCACCCGCCGTGGTGATCGCCCGGGTCGCCTGGATGCCGTCCGTGCCGGGCATCCGCAGGTCCATCAGCACCACGTCCGGCACCACCTCGCGGGTCAGCCGCACCGCCTCGGCCCCGGTGCCCGCCTCCCCGACCACCTCGAGGTCCGGCACGTCGGCGATGAGCACCCGCAGCCCGGCCCGGACCAGCGGCTGGTCGTCGACGAGCAGCACCCGGACGGTCACCGCGGCACCACCGCACCCGGCCGGCCGTCGGCCCCGGAGGCCGACGACACCGGACCGGCCTCCGGCACCGGCCCCGCCGTCGGCACCAGCCCTGCCGTCGGCACCGCACCGGCCATCGTCACCGGCAGGCGGGCCAGCACCCGGAAGCCGCCCTCCGGCCGGGGCCCGGCCCGGAAGTCACCACCGAGCGTCCGGACCCGTTCCCGCATGCCGAGCAGCCCGTGGCCGTCGCCCCCGATCGGTCCACCCCGACCGTCGTCGACGATCTCCACCGTGACCTCCTCCTCGCCGTGCTCGACGGTGACCCGGCAGGCGGGGACACCCGCGTGGCGTACCACGTTGGTGAGCGACTCCTGGACGATGCGGAACGCGGCGAGGTCGACCTCCGGCGGGAGCGCGGCGGTGTCCGCCCGAACCGGATCGCGGCCGTGCGGCTGTCGCGCCGCGCCGTACCGGCGCACCTCGACCCGGACCCCGGCGTCGGCCGCCGCCGCGACCAGGCGGTCCAGGTCCGCGAGGCCGGGCGTCGGGGCCAGGGGCGCCGACTCCCCGACACCACGGCGCAACGCGCCGAGGGTACGCCGCAGCTCGGCCAGGGTGTCCCGGCTGGTCGCCTCGATGGTGGCGAGGGCGGACCGGGCCTGCGCCGGTTGGGTGTCGATCACCCGGGCACCCACCCCGGCCTGGATGGCGATCACCCCGATGCTGTGCGCCACCAGGTCGTGCAGCTCACGGGCGATCCGCAGCCGTTCGACGGTGACCGCCTCGGCGGCGGCGTGCTCCCGCAGCACGGCCGCGTAGCGTCGGCGCGCCCGTACCGAGGTGCCGAGCGCCCAGGCGGTCGCGACCGCCAGTATGGTGAGCGCGGCCCGGTCCACCGGTTCGACCCCGCTGTTGACGAAGGCCGCCAGGACCTGCGTCACGAGCACCACGCCGGCGGCGGGGACGGACATCCGGCGGGCCCGGTTCGCGGCGACCACCCCGAGTGCGGCGTCGACGGCGAGGAACTGCATGGTGAAGACGTCGGCGAGGTACCCCTGGCTGCCGCCGTGCGTGGTCGCGCTGGTCAGCGTCGCGCCGAACAGCATCAGCCCCAACCCGGTCAGCGGGCGGCGACGTAGCACCGCCGCCGGCAGGGCCACGATCAGCACCGGCACCAGGTAACGCTCCGGCAGCCACCAGCCCACCACGCCGATCCCGCCGCCGCTGGTCGCCACGGTCGGTGCCAGCACCCAGAGCACCGGCAGGACGACCACCCCGGCACACACCAGCGCCGTCCGCACCACCCGCCGGGCGGTACGCGACCGGAGCAGGGCGGCGACGTCCACGAGCAGACGGTATCCAGCCGGGCGGCCCGCCGGCATCGGCCCCGGGGCGTACGCCCGGGGGCCAGTGCCCGGCGCGGCGGTGTGGCCGCCGGGCCGACGCCGGCCGCCCCGGTCTCCGGCAGCGTGGACACCATGATCGAGCTAACTGGTCTGACCAGGCGGTACGGGCGCACCACCGCCGTCGACGACCTGACCCTGACCGTCCATCCGGGCCACGTGACCGGCTTCCTCGGCCCGAACGGCGCCGGCAAGTCGACCACCCTGCGCATGGTCCTCGGGCTGACCACGCCGACCAGTGGCACCGCCACGGTCGGCGGCGTGCGGTTCCGGGACCTGCCCCGCGGGTTGCGGCACGCCGGCGCGCTGCTCGACGCCGGTGACGTGCACGGTGGGCGCAGCGCGCGGGCACACCTGGCGGCCCTGGCCCGGGGCAACGGCATCGGCGTCGCACGGGTCGACGAGGTGCTGGGGCAGGTCGGCCTCGACCGCGCCGCCACCCGCCGGATCGGCGGGTACTCGCTCGGCATGCGGCAACGGCTCGGCATCGCCGGCGCGCTGTTGGGTGACCCGCCCGTGCTCCTGTTCGACGAGCCGTTCAACGGCCTGGACCCGGAGGGCGTGCGCTGGGTACGGGGACTCTTCCGGCAGCTCGCCGCCGAGGGCCGTACCGTCTTCGTCTCCAGTCACCTGATGGGCGAGATGGAGCACTGTGCCGACCGGCTCGTCGTCATCGGCCGGGGTCGGCTCATCGCCGAGGAGTCCCTGGCCGAGTTCGCCGCCCGCGCCGGCCAGACCGAGGTCGTCGTGCGGACGCCCGACCCCACCGTCCTGGTGGCCGCGCTCACCACCGCCGGCGCGACCGTACGGTCGGTTGCCGACGACGCGCTCGCCGTGACCGGCGTGACCGGCGAGCGGATCGCCGACCTGGCCCTGGAGCTGCGGCTTCCGCTGTACCAGCTCACCACCCGCACCGCCTCGCTGGAGGAGGCCTTCATGGCGCTCACCGCCGCCGACGTCGAGTACGCCACCGGGGAGGACCGATGACCGCCGTGACCCCGTCCGCCACCGCGCCCGCGCGGACCGCGCACCCGCCGCGCCACCGCGATTTGCTCGCCGCCGAGTGGATCAAGCTCTGGTCGCTGCGCTCGACCTGGGGCGCCTTCGCCCTGCTCCTGCTCGCCATGGTGGGCCTCGCCGCGCACGCCGCGCTGGCCACCCACGCCGACTGGGCGCAGTGGTCGGCCGAACGGCGGGCGGTACGCTCCCCGCTCTGGGACGCCTTCCCGGCCGAGGCGCAGATGTTCGTCGTCCTCGCGGCCAGTGGCGTCGGCGCGGTCGCGATCGGCGGCGAGTACGCCTCCGGGCTGATGCGTACCACCTTCGCGGCCGTCCCCCGGAGACGCGCCGTCGCCGCCGCCAAGCTGACCGTGCTGACCGGCGTGCTGACCCTGCTGGGGGTGCTGGGCGCGGTGGCGGCGTTCGCGGTGTCGCAGGCGATCCTCGCCGACGTCGACGCGCACATGTCGGTCGGCGACCCGGGCGCGCTGCGCGGGATCGTCGCGACCGCGCTGTTGGTGCCGCTCAGCGCGCTCGTCGGCATGGCATTGGCCGCGCTGACCCGGCACACCGCGCCCGCGATCGTCAGCGCGGCGGTGGTGCTGCTCCTGCTGCCCACCGCCGTCGACGACGACGAACGGTGGAGCGCGCTGCTGCGGCACGCCATGCCGGTGGCGGCCTGGCAGCGGCTGGTCGAACCGGGGACCGCGCCGTGGCTCGACGGCCCCCACCCGGCCACCGTCGCCGGGGCCTGGACCGCGTACGCCGGCTGGGCGGCGGTGGCCGCCACGGTCACCGTGCTCGCCCTGCACCGCCGCAGCCCCACCTGACCCCGCCCGACCCACCGCCGGGACATCGACGGGCATAGCCATTTACGGAAATTTCCTTCATCCTGTACGGCAACAGCGTCAAGAAGCACCGAGGAGCTGTCCGTCGCGGCGCACGCGCGTCGCCGTACCCCGAAGGACCGGCATGCCCGACCAGCTTCCGCATCTCGACCGCCGCGCCCTGCTCCGGACCGGG
>NZ_LRQV01000195.1 GCF_001567585.1 Micromonospora rosaria | reverse complement strand
GGGCCCCGCCGGGGTCCGGGCCGAGACCGCCCCGCCCGGCAGCAGCATCAGCAGGGTCAGCAGGAGGACGGCCAGCGCGCGCCCGGCGGCGGGCCGGCCCGGCTGCCGGGTACGGGACTGTGCGGTGTGCGGTGTCATGGCTCCACGATCGACGCCGGGCGGGCCGGGCACCGCTGCCGATCGGCACCGCCGCGCCCCCACCTTCGTCAGGGTGCGCCCCGACCCTCGTCAGGTGCCGCCCCGCCGGACCGGGGCGGGGCCGTCGTCGTCAGGCCTGGGGCGGGCCGCCCTGCGCGGGTACCGGCCGGCCGGCGCGGCGGACGACGAAGGCGTCCGGCATCCGGAAGGTGAGGTTGTCCGGGTACCAGGGCGGCCGGACCACCTCCACGCCGGCCAGCAGCGGGGCGACCTCGTCGACCACCACGCCCGCCTCCATCCGGGCCAGGTGCGCGCCGACGCAGCGGTGCGCCCCCGCCCCGAAGGCCAGGTGCCGGCGCGAGCCGCGCTGCCCGGGAAGGAACCCGTCGGGGGAGTCGACCACGACCGGGTCCCGCCCGGCGCGGGCGAGCCAGAGCACGATGCTGGTACCCGCCGGCACCACCGTCCCGCCCAGCGTGGTGTCGACCGCCGCCACCCGACGCCAGGTCACGATCGGTGGTTCCAGCCGTAGCCCCTCCTCGACCACGTCGGCCGGCTCGACGGCGCCCCGGCGCAGGTCGGCGACGACCGCCGGCTCGACGGTGAGCCGGTGCAGCAGCAGGGTGAGGAACTGCGAGGTGGTCTCCTGCCCGGCGACCAGGAGGAAGAAGAGCGCGCCGACCACCACGTCGGGGGAGTGCCCGGCGGCGCGCAGCCGGGCGGCCAGGCCACCGCCGGTGGTGGCGAAGTCGCGCAGTACCCGGTGGAAGCGGCCCACCTCGGCGGCGAGGGCGAGTTGCCGCTGGTCGTCCAGCGGCGCCCAGAACAGCTCCAGCGCGGCCCGCGCGAAGTCCTTGACCGCCTCGACCGGCGCGTCGGGCAGGTCGACCAGCCGGGCGAGGACCAGCAGCGGCAGGTCGGCGGCGACCTCGGCGTGCAGGTCGACCGCGGCCCCGGTGGCGAGGGTGGCGGCGATCCGGGCGACCCGCCGCCGCAGCAGCCCGGTCAGCCAGGGGCGCTGCGCGTCGACCCGGGCCGGGTGCAGCGCGTCGGCGACGGCGGCCCGGATCCCCGGGTGGCTCGCCCCGCCGTTGTTGGCCAGCGTCGGCGGCAACCGGAACCGGTGCCCGGCGAGCACCCGCAGCGCGGCCACCGGGACCGGGGTCACCGCGTCGAGGGCGTTGTCCGGCCGGTAGGTCACCGGGTCGGTGAGCACCTGACGGACCAGCGCGTGCCGGGTCACCACCAGGTGGCGCACGCCGACGTGGTCGGCGACGACCGCCACGTCCGGCCACCCGCCCGGGGTCAGGCCCGTCGGGTCCGGGCCGTCGGCCGGGGCGGTGGGGGCGGGCCGGTCGGGCGGGGCCGCGAGGTCCGGACGTCCGGGACCGGCCGGGGTCACCAGGCCCGGTCGCGGGGGCTCGGCGACCGCCGTCCAACTCCGGAACAGCACCCCGACACGCTAGCCGGCCGCGCCGGGCGGAGCGGGGTCCAACTCCCAGACCGTGGTCTGCTTCACCCGTACGCTCTCCAGCGCCTCGGACACCGGCACCGGGTAGCTGGCGAGCTGCCGGAACCGCCGCCGGGGCAGGAACGCCCGGTCCGGGTCCCCGACCAGCACCCGGGCCCCGCCCCGGGCCGCCCGCAGCAGGAACCGCAGCACCCGGTTGGCCATCGCCTCGCTGTAGAAAACGTCCCCGGCGAGCACCACCTCGGCGTCCCCGGCGTCGCCGTCGAGGACGTCGGCGAGGTCGGCGGTGACGGGTACCCCGTTGGCGGCGGCGTTGAGGGCCACCGCCGCCACCGCCCGCTCGTCGACCTCGACGGCGCGGACCGCCGCCGCGCCGCTGCGGGCGGCGGCGATGCCCACCAGCCCGGACCCGGCGGCCAGGTCGAGCACCCGGCGGCCGGCGACCACCGCCGGTTCGTCGAGGACGTACCGGGCCAGGGCCTGCCCGCCGGCCCAGGCGAACGCCCAGAACGGCGGCGGCTGGTCGCTGCGGAACTCGCCCTCGGTCAGCTCCCACAACCCGATCGGCTCGTCGGCCTGGTGCAGCCGTACCTCGGGGACGAAGGGCACCGGGGCGAGCCGGGCGTGCAGCCGGACGAAGGTCGCCGAAAGGTCGGACACCCAGGGATTGTCCCCTCCAGCGGATCCCGGGCGTGTCGCGGGGCGGCGGTGAAGGGTTCACCACTGTCGGTGACAAGTCGCCCCGTTGTTGACGGTTCGTGCGAAGACGCCCGTCTACCGGGTGCCCCGGACCGCTCCTAGCGTTGATCACTGGACGGGACCGGCAACGGGCATGGGTGGTGATGACGGTGTGGCGGTACGCGTTACGGGTCGGGGTGGTGCTGGCCTGTCTGTCCGGGGTGGAGGCGGTCCTGGCCGACCCCGCGCACGCCGCGTTCAGCACCGAACTGAGCGGCCTGCCGGACCGGTTCACCGCCGGTGGTCGGGTCGAGACGGTCACCGCCGTGGTCTCCCGTATCGACCGGGCCGGCGGCTGCGGCAAGGTGCGCTGGTCGCTGCTGGTGCAGGTGCAGGGCCTGCGGCTGGACCAGGTGCGCGTCGACCGGGTGGAGGAGACCGGATCGTTCCCGGTGCAGGTGCGCGCCGAGGGGTCGGTGGCGCGGCTGACCGACCGGCAACTCGACCCGGGGACGCTCTGCCCGGACCGCACGGTCACCGCCCGGTACCGGGTGGCCTTCGCCGGTGACGTCACGGACGGGCGGGTCACCCTCGCCGCCGAGGCGTACGACGTCGACTCGCGGCTGCTGGCCCGGCAGACGGCGACCCGCTCGGTGGTCGGGGCGGGCGTACGGCCGACGCCGACCACGGCCGCCCCGCCGGAGACCGAGCCGACGGTGGAGCCGACCGAGCCGGCCGAACCGACCGTCGAGGCGACCGTCCCGACCGAGGAGCCGATCGAGTCGACCGACGAGGCGGTCACCGACGTACCGGCGGCCGGTGCGGGCCGGCCGGCGGCCCAGACCGGCGGGTTCGGCCTGGTGCACGCCGCCTTCCTGCTCGGCGGGCTGCTGCTCTTCCTCGGGGTCAGCCTGCTGCTGCGGCTGCGGCACCTGCTGCGCCCGGCGGACGCCGCCGAGGAGCCCACGGAGCCCTCGCCCGAGCGCCGGTGGGAGCGGCCCGCCAGCGCCCAACGCTGGCGCCCCGCCCGCCGCTGAGCGGTAAGGACGGGCCCCCTGTTAACGCATTCGGTAGAGCAGGGGCCCCTTCTTAACCGCTGGCCGGCCCGACCGGTGGCCGAGGGTGTCGGCCTGGGTGGTAACCGGTGGTGCGGGTTCAGTCGAGGTCGGCCGGGACCAGGCCCAGCTCCCGGGCGGCCACCAGGCGGGTCCACTCGGCGAACTGCCGGCGCGAGATCACCCGGTCGTGCACGGCGAACTGCACGGCGAGCCCGTCCATCACCGCGTTGATCCGCCAGGCCGCCCCGGCGGGGTCGGTGCACTCGAAGGTGCCGTCGGCCACCCCGGCGCTGATCACCGCGGCCAGGTCCGACCGCCAGCGTAGGTCGAGGCGGCGGGAGACCTTCTCCAACTCCGGGGTACGCAGCGACTCGGACCAGCCGTCGATCCACATCGCCCAGGAGGTGGCCCGTCCGGTCGGCGGGTAGAGCTTCAGGATCCGCTTGAGCTTGACCAGGGGCGGGGCGGCGGACCGGACGACCGCGTCCAGCCGGGCCAGATCCTGCTCGGCGGCGTACGCGAACGCCTCCGCCAGCAGGCGGTCCTTGGTGGTGAAGTGGTAGAAGACCAGCGCCTGGCTCACCCCGGCCGCCTGGGCCACGTCGGCCGTCCTGGTGTTGGCCAGGCCGCGTTCGGCGATCACGTCGCAGGCCGTACGCAAAAGGGCATCCAGCCGGATTTCGACCGCACGTCTCGTCACGGCGCTACCGTAACCTATCCGTTCGTGCACAAACAGTGACCGCTCCGGGTGATGTGGCGGTCAACAGTCAGAAGCCGGACAGTTCCCCCGGGCCGGGGTGTCGCACCCGGTCGTGATCGACGCCCGTCGCTGGCCTGGTCGTCGACCCGGTCGGTGCGCACCGGGTTCCGGGTGCCCGGGGCGGCGGGGCCGGCGCGGAGACGGCCGGTGTCGGCGACCGATAATCAACTCAGGCTCCTAGGAAGCCCAGGGGTGGTGGGCGGAATCCCCGGGCTGCCGGCGGGACGCGCCCGGCACGCGGGCGGACGCGCCCGGCGCGCGGTCGGCGCTCCGGGCGTTGCCCCGGAGCTGGGCGGCCTGCGCCGGGGTGGCCTGCCTCACCTTCTGGCGGGTGAGCGGACGGCGCGCCGACGTGACCCCGATTTGGCAACTGTTCCCGGGCTCGGCTAAAGTTCTCATCCGTCACCGGGTTACATTCCGGGGGCACGCGGACGTAGCGCAGCTGGTAGCGCATCACCTTGCCAAGGTGAGGGTCGCGGGTTCGAATCCCGTCGTCCGCTCGGAGATGCCGCCACTACGGGGGCAACCTCGGTGGAGTGGCCGAGAGGCGAGGCAACGGCCTGCAAAGCCGTCTACACGGGTTCAAATCCCGTCTCCACCTCGCAAGATCGAGGGCGATTGGCGCAGTGGGAGCGCGCTTCCTTGACACGGAAGAGGTCACTGGTTCAAACCCAGTATCGCCCACCAGTGCAGGAATGGTTCCTGTGGGCCCGTCACCGGACAGCCGGTGACGGGCCTTTCGCCGTCCGGAGCCTGGCCGGGCGCTGTCCGCCGGGCACGGTCCGGAGCCCGCCGGACCCGGGCGCCCGGGGAAGTCCCGGGCGGTCGGGACGTCCCGCCCATGCGTACCGGGACACCCGGCCGGCATCGTCGGTGCCGACGTTCCCGACCAGCCCGGAGGACCGCCCGATGCAGCCCCTATCGACGCCCGTCGACCCCACCGACCTGTCGCCGCCGGCAGCGGTCCGCCCGAGGCGGGCCTGGGCGCTCGCCGGTACCGTCGGCGGCCTGGTCGGCCTGGTCGGGATCTTCGCCACCGCCACCCTGACCGCCCCCGCCGAGGAGTTGCGGGGGGACAACGCGGCGTACGTCGCGGCGATCGCCGACGGGACCGGTCACGTCTGGGCCCACCAGGCGGTCTGCGCGGTCGTCGTGGTCTGCCTGGCGGTCTTCGGGGCCGGGCTGCACCGGTACCTCGGGGCGCAGGAACCGGCCGGCAGCCTGGTCCCGGCGCTCGCCGCCACCGGCGTCGGCCTGGTGCTGGTCGGCCTGGTGGTCGGCGGCGGGATCGCCACCGAACTGTTCTTCTCCCTCGGCGCGGCCGAGGAGTACGACCCGGACGTGATCGCCCCGCAACTCACCCTCTTCGCCACCATGGCCTGGCTGTGGGGCGGGATCGGGCTGACCGCCGGGGCGGTCGCGGTCGGCGGGCTGCGGCACGGCTCGGTCAGCCGCTGGCTGGCGGTCTTCAGCGTGGTGACCGCGCTGCTGGTCGCGGCCACGCAGCTCACCCCGGTGCAGTACATCGCGTTGGTGCCCGGCGGGATCTGGGTGATCGTCGCCGGCCTGGCGTTGGCGTTCGGGCAGCCCGCCGCCGCGCCTGGCCCACGGGCTGCTTGATCGTCTAGTGTCGGCGGCGCCATGACGACCGACCGTGCGGCCCGGTGGGCGGGCCGGGCCGCGTGGCCGCTCGGCGGGGCGGTCCTGCTGCTCACGGCCGCGGCCCTGGGGCTCGCCGGGCACAACGGTGCCGGGCTGGGCGACGTGACCCACCTGTTCATGGTGGTCGCCTGCGGGACGGTCGGGGCGGTGATCGCGGCGCACCGCCCGGCGAACCCGGTCGGCTGGCTCGCCCTCACCGGCGGGTTCTGCTTCGCCCTCCAGGAGGCGTGCGGCCAGTACGCCGCGCACGGCCTCGTGGTCGAGCCCGGCTCGCTGCCCCTCGCCGCCGCGCTGGCCTGGCCGCAGAACTGGCTCTGGGTGCCCGGCAACGCCGCCGTGGCGTTGATCCCGGCGTTCTTCCCCGACGGCCGGCTGCTGTCCGCCCGGTGGCGGCCGGCCGTCGGGGTGGTGGCGGGCCTCGGCGCGCTGGCGATGCTGACCGGGGCGTTCCGTCCCGGCGCCAACGAGCAGGTCACCCCGGTCGGCGCGGCGAACCCGCTGGGACTGGCCGGCTGGCAGCCGGTCGCCGACCTCACCGGGGGCGTGGCGACGCTGGCCAGCGCGCTGGTCTTCCTGGCCGCCGGCAGCACCGTCGCGTGGCAGGCCCGCCGGGCCCGGGGCGTCCGCCGCCAGCAGGTCAAGTGGCTCGGGTACGCGGTGACGCTGGCCGTCCTCGTGGTGGCGGCGCGGCTCGTCGCCGGGCTCACCGACGGCAACCCCGGGATCTGGCCGTACGGCAGCGTGTTCTGGGACCTCGCCGGTGGCCTCAGCGCCGCGCTGATCCCGATCGCGGTCGGGATCGCCGTCCGGCAGCACCGGCTCTTCGACATCGACCTGCTGATCAGCCGTACCGCCGTCTTCGTCACCCTGTCGGTGGCCGTCGGTGGCGCGTACGTACTGGTCGTCGTCCTGCTCGGGGCCGGGTTCGACGCGTCGGGGAGCCTGCCGGTGTCGCTGGTCGGGGCGGCCGTCGCCGCGTCGATCTTCGCGCCGCTGCGGCACTGGCTGCAACGCCGGGTCAACCTGCTGGTGTACGGCGAACGCGACGACCCGTACGCGGTGCTGGCCCGGCTCGGGCAGCGGCTGGAGCAGACCCAGGACGCCGCCGCCGTGCTCGCCACCAGCACGGCGACGGTACGCGAGGCGCTGCAACTGTCCTACGTGGCGATCGAGACGGTCGACGGCCGGTCGTACCGGTTGGGTGACCCGCCGGCCGACCCGGTGCGGCTGCCGCTGGTCGCCGCCGAGCCGGTCGGGTACCTGCTGCTCGGGCCCCGGGCCGGCGAGACGGCCCTCGGCGCGCGGGAGTCGCGGCTGCTGCGCGACCTCGCCCGGCACATCGGGGTCGCCGTGCAGGCGGTGCGCGCCCTCGACCGGGCCCAGTCGCTCGCGGCCGACCTGCGGCGGTCCCGGGAGCACCTGGTGGTGGCCCGGGAGGAGGAGCGGCGTCGGCTGCGCCGGGACCTGCACGACGGCCTCGGCCCGACCCTGGCCGGGTTGACGATGCGCGCCGAGGCGGCCCAGGAACTGGGCCCGGGGGAGCAGTCCCGGCGGCTGCTGGAGGAGATCGTGGTGGACGCCCGCACCGCCGTCGCCGACGTCCGGCGGCTGGTCAACGGGCTGCGGCCACCGGCGCTGGACACCATGGGCCTGCTCGGGGCGCTCCGGTCGCACCTGGCCGCCTGGCCCGGTGACGGACCCCGGGTGGTCTTCACCGCACCGTCGGCGCTGCCCGAGTTGTCGGCGGCGACCGAGGTGGCCGCCTACCGGATCGCCGTCGAGGCGCTGAACAACGCCCGCCGGCACGCCCACGCCGCCACGGTGCAGGTGCGGCTGGCCGTCACCGGCGGCCGGCTGCGCGTGGACGTGCACGACGACGGCCGGGGCCGCCGGCCCGGTGCGCCGGACGGGGTCGGCATGCACTCGATGCGGGAACGGGCCGACGAACTCGGCGGCTCCTGTGTGGTCACCTCGGCGCCGGGCGTCGGTACCCGGGTGACCGCGACCCTGCCCATCGGCACGGAGGACGAGGATGGACCAGGTCCGGGTACTGCTGGTTGACGACCACGCCCCGTTCCGGGCCGGGTTGCGGGCGCTGCTCGCGACCAGTCCGGACGTCGAGGTGTGCGGTGAGGCCGCGAGCGGCGAGGAGGCGCTGGCGGTGCTCGGTCGCCTGCAACCGGACGTGGTGCTGCTCGACCTGACCATGCCCGGGATGGGCGGTATCGCGGCCACCGAGCGGCTGGTCCGGATGAGTCCGCACGTCCGGGTGCTGATCCTGTCCATGGCGGACGACGACGAGTCGGTCTTCGCGGCGCTGCGCGCCGGTGCCCGGGGGTACGTGCTCAAGGGGGCCCGCCGGGTGGAGATCATCCGCTCGGTGCGGGTGGTGGCCGACGGGGAGGCGATCTTCGGCCCGGCCATCGCCACCCGGCTGATGGGCTACTTCGCCGGGCTCGACCGGGGGCCCGCGTTCCCCGACCTGACCGCCCGGGAGCGGGAGGTCCTGACGCTGATCGCCCAGCACCTGACCAACCCGCAGATCGCGCAGCGGCTCGGGCTGAGCCAGAAGACGGTCCGCAACCACGTCTCCAACATCTTCGCCAAGCTCCAGGTCGCCGACCGGGCGCAGGCCATCAGCATGGCCCGGCAGCAGGGCCTGTGACCGGCGGCCGGGCCGCCCGCCCGATATCCTACTCAGATGGTGGGATATTTGCGCCGTGCGCATTGACGACCGCCGGTGCCGGTGCTGGACTGGGCGCATGCCCGTCGCCCCGTTGCTGACCCGGCGTCGGTACGTGGACTACGGGCGGCTGGCGGCCACCGTCTGTCGCCACCCGGCCTGACGGCCTGTTCTCTCGCGTCGCCCGCCCGGGTCCTTCCTGCTCCCCGGGGCTCCCCGTGGCCTCGGGGCTCTCCATGGCCTCGGGCTCCCCGTGGCCTCGGGCTCCCCGTGGCCTCGGGCCGGCGGCGCCCCACCACCCGACCGGCGGTCCGCCCGCCGGCCCCGTGGCCCGTCCCGCCGCCCGGCCGACCGTGGCGGCCACCCGGCGTACGCCGGATTCCCCTCGCGCCCCCGCGCGCACCAGAACTCCCCTCACGGCCAGTACGAGGAGCCGGACATGAGCGACGAGACACCCGTATCCCCTGCCCGCAGCCGAGCCTTGCCCCAGATCAGCGAGGACTGGGCGGCCACCGCCGTCGGTCTCCTCCTGCTGGTGCTGATCCTCACCGGGATCATCAGCCGGGGGGTGTTGCAGTGACCGCCGCCGCCCCGCCGCCCCCCGCCTCGGCCTCCGCCGACGGCTCCGCCCCGGCCGGCCCCGACGGCTCTGCCCCGGCGGGCTCCGTCGACGGTGCTGCCCCGGCCGGAGCCGACCCCACGCCGGCCGGCAGCGCGACTCCCGGTGCCCCGGGCGCCGACGCCGCCACGGGACAGCGGACGCCGGTGAACGAGACGGACGCCCTGGCACCGGAGGCCACCCGGCCCGGCGCGGTCAGGTGGCCCGCCGTCGCCGCCGGCCTCGTCGTGGTGCTGGCGCTGGCGTACCTGACGAAGTACCTGGACGGCGCGGTGCCCGAGTGGCTGGCCGACACCAGCCTCGCCCGGGTCGCCAAGTCGGTCGAGTACCCGGTCTACGCGATCGCGGTCGGCCTGCTCGGCAACCTGGTGCTCACCGCGACCGGGCTGCGCGAGCGGTTCGCGCCGGCGTTCCGTACCGAGTTCTTCATCAAGACCGGGCTGGTCCTGCTGGGCGTGTCGATCAACCTGTCGTTGCTGGTCACCGCCGCCGGACCGGCGATCGTGCAGGCGCTGCTGCTGATCAGCGGGGTGTTCCTGTTCACCTGGTGGCTGGGCGGGCGGCTCGGGCTGGACGACCGGCTGCGCGCGCTGCTCGCCTCGGCGGTGTCGATCTGCGGGGTCAGCGCGGCGATCGCCGCCGCCGGAGCGGTCCGCGCCCGGCGCGAGCAACTGGCGTACGCGGCCAGCCTGGTGATCCTCTTCGCGCTGCCGTCGATCTTCCTGCTGCCCTGGCTGGCCGACGTGCTCGGGCTCTCGCCCGCCGTGGCCGGCGCCTGGATCGGCGGCAACATCGACACCACCGCGGCGGTCACCGCGGCCGGCGCGCTCGCCGGCGAGGACGCCCTGAAGATCGCCACCATCGTGAAGGTCACCCAGAA
>NZ_LRQV01000194.1 GCF_001567585.1 Micromonospora rosaria | reverse complement strand
AGGAAGGGGGGCGTGGGGTGGGTCAGGGGGTGGAGTGGGGGCAGCAGGGTGGGGTGGGTGGGGTGGAGGTGAGGCGGACGTTGTCGAGGACGACGGTGTCGGCGTGCTCCATCAGCAGCGGGGACCAGCCACGCTGGGCGGTACCGGTCGTCGTGCCGGGCTTGTCGTGCAGCCGCCGGAGGACGGTGTCCCGGATCGCGGTGTCGACGTACTCCAGCCGGCTGACCAGGCCGTCGACCTCGCTGCGGCCCCAGCCGGCGACCCGTACCCCGTACAGCGGGCCGGTCCAGGTGACGCACACGTCGCGGATCTCGATCCGTTCGCAGATCCGCGCCTGCGGGTCCCGGTGGAACCGGTCGGTGTTGTCGCCGGCGAGCAGCCGGAAGCCCATGTCGACCCCGCGCAGGCAGGCCCCGGCCACCTCGACGTCGTGCACCGCGCTGAGGTAGAACCCCTCGACCGCGTCCCGGACCCGTAGGCCGGACAGGCGTAGCCGGTGCGGGTGGTACGACGGGCCGACGATGGTGTCGACGCTGGCCCCGATCGCGCCCCAGTGCACCGCGACACCGGTGTGGCCGCCGGTGACGGTGACGTCCTCGACCGTCGTGTCCCGGACCGCGCCCATGATCGCCACCGCGTTGGCGGCCCGGTTCGCGCCGTGGTCCACGTGGACCCGGCGGATCTCGATGCCGCCGATCCAGTCCGGGGCGTCGGGGTAGAGGTAGCGCCCGACGGTGAGGCCGGTGCCCCGGTCGCCGTCGTGCTCGCCGGGTCGGCTCGGCGCGGGGCGTAGTCCGAGGTCCAGGAGGGACACCCCGCTGCCGACCACGTGCAGGACGGGCCGGTCCCCCGGCGTCTCGACGGTCAGCCAGGTCACCGGCCCGGCCGAATCCGGGCCGGGTGGGGTGCCACCGACGGTCCAGCCGGCGGGGACGGTCAGGCCGTGGGCGAGCGGGTACGTCCCGGCGGGCAGGAGCAGCGTGCCCCCGGGTGCCGAGTCCAGCGTCTTCTGCAGGTGGGCCCGGTTCAGCTCGGCGTCCGTGCCGAGCGGTACCGGGACGTGCGCGGGGCCCGTCATGCCGGTCCGGCCACGATCCGGCAGCTCAGTTGCCGGGCGGTACGTTCCCGGCGGTGTCCGCCCTGCTCCGTCACGCCGAGCAGCACCGGGCCGGTGCGGTCGCCGGGCAGCCGCAGGTCCAGGCTCTGCGTGCCGCGCCCGGAGACCTGCACCGGGACGGCGGCCCCGCTGGCCAGGTCGACACCGTGGACCGTGAGGTCGTCGGTGCGTACCCGGTCGCCGGTGGCCTCGGCGCTCGCCCGGCCGGCCGCCCGGCGGGCGGTGCGGAGCACCTTGAAGACCGCGCGGGCCGGCTTGCGGCTGGTGTACGACCGGGTCGGGTTGCGGGGCACCGGCGGGGCCGGCGGGACGGTCGAGACGTCGACCCGCAGGGTGTCCGGGCCGTCCGCCGGCAGCACGAGGAACGGGCATCCGGTGCTGGCCGCCGGGGACGGCACCGGCACGGTGGAGGGGAGCGGGTCCAGTTGGATCCGGTCGATCCGCATCCCGATCGCGCTGCTCACCGAGAACCGTCCGGCCGCCCACTCCGGCAGGTCGACGCGGGGTTCGCTCATCTCCACCAGGAGCAGGTCGTCGTCGCCGAGTTCGTCGGCGGCGAGCGGGAACACCACCGTCTCCCGGCTGCCCCCGGCCCGCAGCCAGCCCTGCTTGCGGGCCAGCACGGCGGCTCCCCGGATCCGCCCCTGCGAGCTGAGCACGACCAGGCGGGGCCGTTCCGGCTGGTTCGGGTCGGGTTTGACCCGGCTGCCCCACCACCGGGTACCGGCGTCGTCGAGTTGCAGGCTCACCGCCACCCGCAGCGGTCGGTGGGCCGGCCGTACCTTGAGCCCGACGGTGGCCGGGTCACCCACCGCGCGCCCGATGATCTGGTGGCCGCGCACCATCTGGTCGACCACGCAGACCGTGGGCTCCTGCCCGCCGGTGACCACGGCGGGCAGGTCGCCGACCGGGTGCGGGACGTCGAAGTCGGTGGTGAACCAGGTGCCGACCGGCATCAGCGCGCCCCCGTCGGCAGGGCCGGGTCGGTGCCCGCCGCCGACGGCGGGGACCCGATGGTCGCGGTCGGGCCGACGGCCGTCGCCCGGCCCGGGGGTGCGGCGGCGAACGACGGGGCGGCCGGCGGCGCGGCCAGGTCGGTCCGGGTCAGCATCGGCTCCCGGTTGTGCCACATCCGCTCCACCGCCGGGTAGAGCGGGTCGGCGTCGCTCTCGATGTGCCGGAACGCGGCCCCCATCGACTTGAGCAGGTGGGTGGCGGGCCAGACGTCCCACTGCGGCACCAGCGGGGTGACCAGGTCGCTGCCGCTGCGGTACAGCCAGAGCCAGAGCCGGGCCCGGCGGACCTGCTCCTCGGTGACCGTCAACTCGCCCCGGTGCGCCGCCACGATCGACTCGTCCAGGGTCCGCCAGTACTCGTCGGCGTCCTCGACGACCGTGGAGATCCCGCAGGAACTCCACTCGGAGTGCCCGGCCTGGATCACCGGGATGCCGTACGCGGGCAGTTCGTTGCTGACGCTGCCGCGCACGGTGACGCCGAGGTCGACGAGGCTCCACAGGGCGTTCTTGCTGAGCTTGGCGCTCGGGTGGAAGGCGATGTGCCGGTGCCGCCTGTGCTCCTGGGCGACCGAGGCGAAGAACCCGGTCGAGTCGTACAGCGCCTGGCTGGGGTGGTCCAGGAAGAGCCACTGGGCGTCGGTGCGGCGGGCCGCGTACGCGGCGGTGTCGGCGAACCAGTCGGCGAGGCTCGGGAAGAGTTCCTTGTTGGTGCCGAGCGCGTCGGAGACGGCGTGGTTGAAGACCGCGATCACCGGCTTGGCCGGGTCGAAGCCGAACCGGGCGGCGACGTGGCCACGCAGCCGGTCCCGCTCGGCCGGGTTGCTCAGGTCGACGGCGGCGGTGACCCCGCCCCGCCACCAGCTCGGGCGACCCAGGTTGACCTTGGCCCGCCAGGCGATCAGCTCGGC
Source organism: Micromonospora rosaria (assembly GCF_001567585.1). Taxonomy (GTDB): domain Bacteria; phylum Actinomycetota; class Actinomycetes; order Mycobacteriales; family Micromonosporaceae; genus Micromonospora; species Micromonospora rosaria. The sequence continues at coordinate 6,943 of NZ_LRQV01000194.1, read as the reverse complement.
GGCGGAGCGCAGGTCGTCGCGGCGGGGCCAGAGCCGCTCCTCGAAGACCTGGCCGATCTGCCGGGTCAACTCGGCCCGGAAGGTGCCGGTGCCGCTGTCGTGCTCGGGGAAGAGACCGTACGCCTTGAGGCAGCCGGTCTGCTGGGTGTGGATGACCGGTACCCGGGCCCGGCGGGCCGACTCGACCGACAGCCCCCACTGGTCGTAGTCGACGTGGCTGGTGACCAGCGCGGCGACCGTACCGGTGCGGAACAGGGTCTCGTACAGCGCGGAGAGCCCGGCGCCGAGGTCCCGCCGGCGCCGGTAGTCCGGGCGGGTGGCGTGGTCGGCGGGGAGCCGGGGCACCTTCGCCAGCCGGCAGTACGTCGCGTCGGCGTACGCGGTCAGGGTCTGCTCGTCGAGCGGCGCGGCCACCGCCAGTCGCCGGCCGGCGACGGTGGGCCCGGCGTTCGGGTCCTTGCGGCGCTGTTCCAGCAGGTCGTACACGTCGATGACGTCACTGGCGCCGAAGGCCCGGCTGATCCGCTCCACCAGGGCGACGTCGAAGCCGCTCCACAGCGTGCGTCGCCAGTCCTCCTCGACGCCGGTGAGCACCACCAGGTGCGCCGGCCGGATCCGGCGGATCGCGTTGGCGAAGACCAGGTTGCGCAGGGTGACCCGGATGTCCTGGTGGAACGCCTCGACGACGATCGTCTCGGGGTGGTCCTGCGGTGGCAGGTGCTTCTCCCAGTAGGTCGTCGCCGCATCGAGGAACCACTGCAGCTCCGTGGGTTGCGCCTTGAGCCACACGCTGGCGCCGCCTTTCCGTTCGCCGGGGGTCTTGTCGTTCCTGCCCGGGGGGCCTTGTCGTTCCTGCCCGCGGGCCTTGTCGTTCCTGCCCGGGGTCTCTCCGTGCCGGGTGAGGAACCGGGCGTGACGAGGGCAGGTTGGGTCAGAGAGGTTGTCAAGCTAGCGGCCCCGGGTGACCGGGCAGGAGCCGGAAAGTGACCGGCGCGGGAACGGAACCCGGCCCGCAGATGTGCGGGACACCTCCCCCTTTCCGGTAGCGAAAGGTGTAAAACTTCACGTTTCTCTCAGGACTCTTCCGACGATGAGGGCATCTTGTCCGTCTTCGGAAGGTTTGTGATGAAAGTTAGTCGATGGGCGTTGACCGTCCTGTCCGGCGCGGCGCTGGTCCTCGTCTCCACCAGCGCCCCCTCGGTGGCCGAGCCGGACGGGAACGCCTCGGGCCGGCCCGAGGCTCCGGCGCTGGCGACGCCGAGTGTGGCCCCGGCCGATCCCGGCCTGACCGTCCCGGCAGCGCCCGATCCGGCCGTGCCGGCGGCCCCCGGCGGGACCGCGCCGGACGCCCCCGCGCCCCAACCGACGACGGAGCCGGTACCGGGCGCCGGCCTGTGCCGGGCCGGGACGCCGCCCGACGCCCCGGCCACCACGGAGTACTACGACGGCAACGTACGGCTCGGCCCGGCCGTGCTGCCCACCGCGTCACCGGTCGGCCCGCTGCTCACCGGGTACCAGCGCTTCGGCGGCCTGACCGAGGACGCCTGGGCCGCGGACTTCCTCAACGACGACCGGACGGTGCTGCGGTACCCGCCGTCGAGCGGGTACGTCCTCGGCCCGGACGGGCGGCCGGTCAAGACCACGCAGACCCTGCTGCCCGGGTACCGGCTCGACCGCTTCGGCTCGCCCGGCGGTGGCTTCCTGTCCCCGCTCGGCACCCCGTACAGCTCCCGGGCGCTGCCGCCGCTGAACCTGAACACGCCGGAGAACGCGCCGCTGGCCAACTACCACGTGTACTGCGTGCTCAAGCCGTTCGCCGTCGACACCGGCCCGGTCGCGCCCTGGTTCGCCCAGCCCGGGATGGGCACCCAGTTCCAGCTCAACCCGGCGTACCTGCCGGAGGCCGGCGGGACGTTGACCATCACCTGGCTGCTCAAGCACAAGTTCCTGGTCGAGGAGGATCTCACCGCGGCGGCGGATCTGCCCTGCGTGCCGCGCGCCGTCCCGCAGCAGCAGAACCGCTCGGCGACGACCGCCCCGGTCTGCTGAGATCGGGTGACGACCGAGACCGGGTGACGGGCGCGGGTGACGGGCTGCGGTCACCGGGTCGGAAGGAGGCCGGCGTGGACCGGTACGAGGTACGGGACGCCCTGGCGGCGCACGGGTTGCCCCCGGCCGCCTTCGAGATCGAGGGGGTCCACACACCCGTACCGGCCGTGCCGGACTACTGGTTCCTGCGCCGTGGCCCGGCCGGCGGGTGGGAGGTCGGCGCGTACGAACGTGGCGAGTACGACGTACGCCTGCGCACCGGCAGCGAGGCGGAGGCCTGCGCCTTCCTGTTCCGGGCCCTCACCGGCGACCCGCCGCCCGGCCGGGGCGGGCACGGCGGGTGACGTGCGGCTCGCCGGGCGGGGCACCCGTCGGGGCCGGGTCGGCGGTGCCGGACAATGACGGCGTGACGACGATCCCGAACGTGCTCGCCAACCGGTACGCCTCGCCCGAACTGGTCGCCCTCTGGTCCCCGGAGGAGAAGGTACGGATGGAGCGGCGGCTCTGGCTCGCCGTCCTGCGGGCCCAGCGCGACCTCGGGGTGGCCGTGCCGGAGGGCGTGGTCGAGGCGTACGAGCGGGTCCTCGACGACGTCGACCTCGCCTCGATCGCCGAGCGGGAACGGGTCACCCGGCACGACGTGAAGGCACGGATCGAGGAGTTCAGCGCGCTCGCCGGGCACGAGCACGTGCACAAGGGGATGACCTCCCGGGACCTCACCGAGAACGTGGAGCAGCTCCAGGTCCGCGCCTCGCTGGAGCTGATCCGGGACCGGGTGGTGGCCACGCTGGCCCGGCTCGCCCGACTCGCCGTGGAGCACTCCGACCTGGTGCTCACCGGCCGGTCGCACAACGTCGCCGCGCAGGCCACCACGCTGGGCAAGCGCTTCGCCTCCGCGGCCGAGGAGCTGCTGATCGCGTACGAGCGGCTGGTCGACCTGATCGAGTGGTACCCGCTGCGCGGTGTCAAGGGTCCGGTCGGCACCGCCGCCGACCAGCTCGACCTCTTCGACGGGGACGCCGACAAGGTCGCCGAGCTGGAGCGGCGGGTCGCCGAGCACCTCGGGTTCAGCCGGGTGCTGGACAGCGTCGGCCAGGTGTACCCGCGCTCGATCGACCTGGCGGTGCTCGCCGCGCTCGCCCAGGTGGCCGCCGCCCCGTCGTCGCTGGCGACCACGATCCGGCTGATGGTCGGCCAGGAGCTGGCGACCGAGGGGTTCAAGCCGGGGCAGGTCGGCTCCAGCGCGATGCCGCACAAGATGAACACCCGGTCCTCGGAGCGGGTCAACGGCTTCGCGGTGATCATCCGGGGGTACCTGTCGATGGTCGGCGAGCTGGCCGGGGACCAGTGGAACGAGGGGGACGTCTCCTGCTCGGTGGTCCGCCGGGTGGCCCTGCCGGACGCGTTCTTCGCCGCCGACGGGCTGTTCCAGACCTTCCTCACCGTGCTGGACGAGTTCGGCGCGTACCCGGCGGTGATCAACCGGGAGCTGGAGCGCTTCCTGCCCTTCCTGGCGACCACGAAGATCCTGGTCGCGGCGGTCCGCCGGGGCGTCGGCCGGGAGGTCGCGCACGAGGCGATCAAGGAGCACGCGGTGGCGGTGGCGCTGGACATGCGGGAGAAGGGCGCCGCCGAGAACGACCTCTTCGACCGGCTCGGCGCGGACAGCCGGCTGGGCCTGTCCCGGGCCGAGATTGACAGCCTGGTCGCCGACCGCCGGGCCTTCGTCGGCGCCGCGCCGGCCCAGGTCCAGGCGGTCGCCGACCGCATCGCCCCGATCGTCGCCGCCCACCCGCAGGCCGCCACCTACACCCCGCCGCCCATCCTCTGAGCCGCTGCCCGCTGTCCATTACGGCCGCGCTGCCCGCTGCCGCCCGCTGTCCATTACCGCTGCGCTGCCCGCTGCCGCCGCGCTGCCTGTTGCCGCCGCGCTGCCTGTTGCCGCCGCGCTGCCTGTTGCCGCTGGCCTTCCCGCCGCCGCTCGCCGGCAGCGGGGGGTGAGAAGGGTTCCCTTCTCTACCGGAGGCGTTAACAGGGGGCCCTTCCTTACCCCCGGGGGGGGGGTCGGGGGCGGAGGTGAGGTTCGGCGCGCTCGCCGGCTCCGCGATGGCCCCGGGCCCCTCGGCGATGCTGCCCTCCTGGGCGGTGTCGGCCGCGATCAGCGGCTGGTCGGGGGGCATCACGTCGGGGGTCCGGTCGGCGACGATCACCGCCGTGCCGTACGCGCAGATCTCCATCCAGAGTTCGCCGCAGTCGCGGCTGTCGAAGCGCATCCCCACCACGGCGTTTGCGCCGAGCCGGCGGGCCTCCTCGGCGAGCCGGGCCACCGAGTCGGTACGCCAGCGGGTGAGGTTGTCCGGCGCCATCGGGTCGTACGCGCCGCCCCGGAGGTTCTTCACCCCCTCGCGGTACGGGTTGCGGGTCCGGGCCATCGAGGAGACCACCTCGCCGAGGATCTGGCGGATCTCGTAGCCGGGGAGTTGATCCGTCGTCACGACCAGCACGGTTCGATGCTGACAGAGCGGGCACAGGCGTGTTCGGGAGCCGTGTGCGGCTGGCCGGATGCTGCAAAACCGCGCGGCGCGGACGGTCGGCGTAGGGCCGGCCATCCGCGCCGCCACGGGTCAACCGTGCGTTGCGGCGCTAACCGTCAGACACCGGCCACGGAGGTGATCCAGGCCCGGTTGAACGCGACGCTGCCGTAGTTCTGGATGCTGACGCCGTCGGCGGTGGAGGCGACCCCCACCTGCGCGCCGTTGTAGAACTGCGGGCCGCCCGAGTCGCCGCGCCAGGCGTTGCCGTTGACCGCGGTGCTCCGGATCGCCCGCCCGCCGTACGCGTCGGTGACGTTGGTGCTGGTCACCCGGACGCTGGCGGTCTTCAGGACGGTGGAGGCCGAGCAGCCGCTGTAGCAGGTCATGCCCCAGCCGAAGATCGTGTTGGTGGAGTTGACCGGCGGGTAGGAGCTGGAGAGCGTCACCGGGGTGTTCGTGACCGCGCTCGACAGGCGCAGCAGGGCCAGGTCGTACTGGCCGTAGGTGGCGCTCACCGTGCGGGTGACGCCGCCCGAGGTGCGGTTGACGCTGCCGATCCGGACGGACATGGTGCCGCTGACGCAGTGCCGGGCGGTGAGCACCCACTGCGGGGCGATGACGCTCCCGGAGCAGGTGAACGAGCCGTTGCTGAGCACGGCGGCGGCCCACGGGGCGGACGAGACGGTGCCGCCACCGATGATCGGGTTCGGACCGGCCGGCGCGGCGACGGCACCGGAGGCGGCGCCGAGGACGCCGACCAGCGCCGTGCCGACGACTGCGAGCAGGGTACGGATGCGCATCTGGGGGACTCCTTGCCAGGGGAGGGCACCCGGGGTCACCGGGTGGCCGTGCGGGCCGGCGGGCGGGTACACCTGCCGTCTTGATCGTTATATATCGATGTACCCTAGGTCTCGGCGGCTGTGATGGCAAGGACTCAATCGAGGTTAGTTGATGTAACAATTCGGCGACCCTGGTGACCGGTAAAACTCCTGCTCCGGGTACGTGTCGTAGGTGTTTCGGCGGTTCGCCCGGGTGACCGGCTCCGGTTATGTGGATCACTGCCCGGACTGCTGCCGGCCGGTGCGTCCGAGGACGTATCTGCCAGGTAGGCTGGCTGAGCTCGCCCGTAGTGGGCCGGCACCCAACTGCGTACACAGTCAGGAGTGCCCAGTGCCTCGCGTCGTCGTCGACGTCATGCTCAAGCCCGAGATCCTCGATCCGCAGGGCCAGGCCGTCGCAAACGCGCTGCCCCGGCTCGGCGTCACCGACGTCGCCTCGGTCCGGATCGGCAGGCGAATCGAGATCGAGTTCGCCGGTGAGCCGGACCTGGAGCGGGCCCGCGAGATCGCCGACAAGCTGCTCGCCAACCCGGTCATCGAGGACTTCACCATCCACGCCGTCGAGGCCGACGAGCCCGTGGACGCGCGCCCGTGACCGCCCGGATCGGTGTGGTGACGTTCCCCGGGTCGCTCGACGACGGGGACGCGGCGCGCGCCGTCCGGATCGCCGGGGCCGAGCCGGTCCGGCTCTGGCACGGCGACCCGGACCTGCACGGGGTGGACGGCGTCGTCCTGCCCGGCGGCTTCTCCTACGGCGACTACCTGCGCTGCGGGGCGATCGCCCGGTTCGCCCCGGTGATGGGGACGATCGTGGACGCCGCCCGGGGCGGCCTGCCGGTCCTGGGCATCTGCAACGGGTTCCAGATCCTCTGCGAGGCGCACCTGCTGCCCGGCGCGCTCACCCGTAACCAGCACCTGCACTTCCGTAACCGCGACCAGCGGCTCCAGGTCGCCACGACCGACACCGCCTGGACGAACGCCTTCCAGCCCGACCAGGAGATCCTGATCCCGGTCAAGAACGGCGAGGGCTGCTACGTCGCCGACCCCGCGACGCTGGACCAGCTCGAAGCGGAGGGGCGGGTCGTCGCCCGGTACGTCGGCGGCAACCCGAACGGCTCGCAGCGGGACATCGCCGCGATCACCAACCAGGCCGGCAACGTCGTCGGCATCATGCCGCATCCCGAGCACGCGGTGGAGGCCCTCACCGGCCCCTCCCTGGACGGCCTCGGCTTCTTCACCTCGGTCCTCAAGCACCTGGTGGGGGCGCCGGCGTGACCGGTCACGTCGGGATCAACGGTCGGCTCTACCGCCCGCTGGGCGACCGCGGGCGCAGCGAGGAGAAGTCATGACCACCCATCCGGACCCGGCGGTACGCCAGACCCCGGGCGGATTCCCGGCGGCCCCCACGGAGCCGCCGACGGGCCCCGTGGCGTCCCAGGGCGGTGGCCCGGTGCGCCCCGCCGACGTCGCGCCGCCGCAGGGCCCGCCCACCGTGGGCACCGCCCCGGTACCCGCGCCCGC
>NZ_LRQV01000193.1 GCF_001567585.1 Micromonospora rosaria | reverse complement strand
GGGCCCCCGGGGCACCCCGGGCCTCCCGGCCTCCCCGGCCGGGGTGCCCGGTCGGGGGTCGCGCTCGCGTCCCTGGCCGGCGTCGTCGCGCAGGTCCTCCTCCCAGCGGCGGAAGAGGTCGTGCTCCGGGGACCGGGACCGTTCGGCGATGGTCCGCAGGAACTCGGGGTCGTCGTCCGGCGCGGCCGGGGCCGGGGCGGCGCGGAACGACGCGCCACCGGGCCAGCCGGTCGTCCGCCCGGCCGGCAGCGGTCGGCCGGCGAAGAACCAGGCGAGCCAGCCGACCAGCGGAACGAGCAGGATGACTGCCACCCAGGCGGCCCGGGGTAGGGCCCGCACCGTGCCCTTCTCCGCCGACAGGCAGCTGATCAACGCGAGGGCGGCGGCGACGACCTGGACGAAGACGAGGAGGATCAACAGCCGGACCATGGGCCAATCATGACGCACCGTCGCGGTACGTCACCACAGCTCGTGCAGCACCAGCGCCAGGCCCGCCAGGGCGAGCCCGACGGCGGTCAGCGCGGCCTGCGCCAACGCCGGGCCGCCGGTGGGCGCCGGGCCGCTGCCGGTGCCCCGTCGCCAGCAGACCCGCAGGGCCACCGCCCAGACGCCGACCACGGCGAGGCCGACCAGTGCGCCGAACGGCTCCCCGGCCAGCGCCAACCGGAGCGCCAGCACGGCCACCACGGTCAGCGCGAGCGCGGTCCGACGCCAGGCCAGCCGGGTCCGCTCCGGTTGCAGGCCCGGGTCCCGCCCCGGGGGCGTCCCGGTCACCGCTGGCCGAGCGCCCCGGCCAGCACCGCCACCACCAGCAGCAGCGCACCGAGGCCGACGACGAGGGCGAGCACGGCGGGGAACCGGGAGGCGGGCAACTCCTCGTCCTGCCGGATGGCCCGTTCGGTGCGGGCCCAGTGGTCCACCGCCCGGACCGCCACCGCGCCGCCGACCAGGAGCAGCACGATGGCGATGGTCTCGCGCAGGTGCCGCAGCGGCAGCGGGGGCAGGAACTGCGCGACGGCGAGCCCGCCGCCGACCAGCGCCAGGCCGGTGCGCAGCCAGGCCAGGAAGGTCCGTTCGTTGGCCAGCGAGAAACGGTAGTCGGGGGTACGCCCCACCGCCCGCAGGTCGGAGGGGTCGAACCAGCGTCGGATCGCCTGCCACACGAACAGTGATTATCCGCTTTGTCCGCGTCGTAGCCTGTCCGGGTGAGCAGTGATCACGTATCGCCCGGTGCCGGCCCCCTCGACCCGACGACGCTGCGCAGCGCGTACGACACCCAGCTCCGGCCCGACATCCCCGATCCGGTGCCGGCCGGGGTGACCGTCGAGCGGGACGGCCCGCTGGTCCGGGTCACCGGGCGGGACGCGCGGGGCTTCCTCACGTACCGGGACCTCGGTGGCCTGACCGGCGCGGAGCTGGACGCGCTGATCGACCGGCAGGTGGAGTTCTTCCGCCGCCGGGGCGAGCCGGTCGAGTGGAAGCTCGTCGCCCACGACGAGCCGGCGGACCTGGCCGACCGGCTGCGCGCCGCCGGCTTCGTCGGCGAGGACACCGAGAGCGTGCTGGTCGGCCCGGTCGCGCCGCTGGCCGCCACGCTGCCGGTCCCACCCGAGGGGGTACGCCTGCGTGAGGTGACCGGCCGCGCGGACCTGGAGCGGATCGCGGCGATGGAGGCGACGGTCTGGGGCGACGACCGCAGTCACCTGGTCGACGGCCTGGCCGGGGAGATCGCCGCCGACCCGCAGTCGATCACCGTGGTGGTGGCCGAGGCGGGGACGGAGGTGGTCAGCGCGGGCTGGGTGCGGTACGTGGCGAACACCGGCTTCGCCACCCTCTGGGGCGGCTCGACGCTGCCGCGGTGGCGCCGCCGGGGGGTGTACCGGGCGCTGGTCGGCTACCGGGCCCGCCTGGCCGCCCAGCGGGGGCGCACCCTGTTGCAGGTGGACGCCTCGCCGGACAGCCGGCCGATCCTGCGACGGCTGGGCTTCGTCCAGGTCACGACCACCACGCCCTACGTCTACACTCCGTGATCATGGAGCGGTTGACGGACGACGAGCGGTTCACCCTCAAGCTGGGGGCCTTCGGCGCGGTGTACCTGGTGTCGAACGCCGATCCCGGCATCTTCGCCCTGGTCCGGGAGAGCTTCGCCGCCTCCGGCGTGCTGTCCGGGGCGAGCGGGGTGGTCAAGGAGGCGCTGACCACCGGGCCGCTGCCGAAGCTGCCCCGCGACAACGTCCTGGAGGTCGAGTCGCGGGTGCTCCCGGCCCTCGGTGCGGCGGTCGAGATCCTGCGCCGCAGGTCCCCGGCGGACGTGCAGGAGTACCGCTCGGTGGTGCTGGCCGCGGCCGACGAGGTGGCGCGGGCGCACAAGGGCGTCTCGTCGGCCGAGGCCGCGGTCATCGCGCGGATCCGGGACGCCCTCGGCGCGGGCGACTGACGACCCGCCGGTACGGGATGTCGTCCTGACGGCTTCCGGGCCGGGCGCGGGGCCGACCGCGAGTCGTGCGGTGAACCGAGTCCGGGCGGTGAGCTGAGTCACTGTGGCGCACCCCGGGCTCGATGCTACTGACAGGTAACATAGCTGGAGTGGGTAACTGCACCGCAGCCCGTGGTTGACCGGTCGGCAACGAACGCGCGAGGCTGCGGGCCGTACCAGGCGAGAGATCGCATGACCGGGCGAGAATTCGCACCACCAACAGGAGGGTCGTCGAAGCGCGATGAACATCGTCGTACTCGTCAAGCAGGTGCCCGACTCGGGCGCGGACCGCAACCTGCGCAGTGACGACAACACCGTAGACCGCGGTTCGGCGAACAACGTCATCAACGAGATGGACGAGTACGCCATCGAGGAGGCGCTGAAGATCAAGGAGGCGCACGGTGGCGAGGTCACCATCCTGACCATGGGCCCGGACCGGGCCACCGAGTCGATCCGCAAGGCGCTCTCCATGGGCCCGGACGCCGCCGTGCACGTCGTCGACGACGCCCTGCACGGGTCCTGCGCCGTGGCCACCTCGAAGGTCCTCGCCGCCGCCCTGGGGCAGCTCAACGCCGACCTGGTGCTCTGCGGCGCCGAGTCGACCGACGGCCGGGTCCAGGTCCTGCCGCACATGCTCGCCGAGCGGCTCGGCGTCGCCGCCCTCACCGGCGCCCGCAAGCTCACCGTCGACGGCGGCACCCTGACCGTCGAGCGGCAGACCGAGGAGGGCTACGAGGTGGTCACCGCCGCCACGCCCGCCGTGGTCTCCGTCTGGGACACCATCAACGAGCCCCGGTACCCGTCCTTCAAGGGCATCATGGCCGCCAAGAAGAAGCCGGTGCGGACGCTCGCCCTGGCCGACCTGGGGGTCGCCGCGTCCGAGGTCGGCCTCGACGGCGCGACCAGCACCGTGCTGGAGCACAGCAAGCGCCCGCCGCGCTCCGGCGGCGAGAAGGTCACCGACGAGGGCTCCGGCGGCACGCAGCTCGTCGAGTTCCTCGCCACCGAGAAGTTCGTCTGAGGGGGTCCGGGACATGTCTGAGGTTCTCGTCGTCGTCGAAGCCACCCGTGAGTTCGGCGTCAAGAAGGTCACCCTGGAGATGCTCACCCTCGCCCGCGAGCTGGGTACCCCCAGCGCCGTGGTGCTCGGTGGGCCCGGTGCCGCCGAGGCGCTGGGCGCCACGCTCGGCGAGTACGGCGCCCAGAAGATCTACGCCGCCGAGAGCGAGGAGATCGACGGCTACCTGGTCGCGCCGAAGGCCACCGTCCTCGCCGAGCTGGTCGGCCGGGTGCAGCCGGCCGCCGTGCTGCTCGCCTCCGCCCAGGAGGGCAAGGAGATCGCCGCCCGGCTGGCCGTCAAGCTGGACAACGGCATCCTGACCGACGTGGTCGGGCTCGCCGCCGACGGCACCGCCACCCAGGTCGCCTTCGCCGGCTCCACCATCGTGAAGTCCAAGGTCACCCGGGGTCTGCCGCTGGTCACCGTCCGGCCCAACTCGGTCACCCCGAGCCCGGCGCCGGCCACGCCCGCCGTCGAGCCGCTGACCGTGACGCTCACCGACGCGGACAAGCTGGCCCGGGTGGTCGAGCGGGTCGCCGAGCAGAAGGGCTCCCGGCCCGAGCTGACCGAGGCGTCCGTGGTGGTCGCCGGCGGTCGCGGGGTCGGCAACGCGGACAACTTCACGCTGGTCGAGGAGGTGGCCGACCTGCTCGGCGGCGCGGTCGGCGCGTCCCGCGCGGCGGTCGACTCCGGGTACTACCCGCACCAGTTCCAGATCGGGCAGACCGGCAAGACGGTCTCCCCGCAGCTCTACATCGCGCTCGGCATCTCCGGCGCGATCCAGCACCGGGCCGGCATGCAGACCTCGAAGACGATCGTCGCGGTGAACAAGGACGCCGAGGCGCCCATCTTCGAGCTGGCCGACTTCGGCGTTGTGGGCGACCTGTTCAAGGTCGTACCGCAGATCACCGAGGAGATCCGCAAGCGGAAGTGACCCGCGAGCACGGGTGACGCCGTCGTCGGGCCCGCCGGGAACCTCCGGCGGGCCCGACGCGTACCCACGGCCCGCCGGCCCCGGCGAGCGGGACCGGCGGGCCGCCGGTCAGCCCGTCAGGGTGCCCCGCACCAGGCTGTCGCCGGAGTGGGCGGGTTCGTTGTCGAACTGTTCGGCCGAGATGTCGACGACCGAGTACGCCCGCACATCGGCCCGGGGTGGCAACGGCAGCAGCACGTCCGGGCCGTCCCCGAGCACCCCGACGGAGAACATCGCCCCGGTGTTCGGATTGATCAGCCACACCTCGTAGTACCCCGGCACCGCCGGCAGGTCCGTCACGTGCAGGTGGAGCCGGCCGTCGTCGAACACCCGGGCCTCGCCCCGGGCCTGCGAGGGCGTCGCGCCGTACGCGGCCAGCGGGCCGCTGGCCACGACCCGACCCGGCGCGGGGGTACTCCGCTCGGTCTCCACCACCGCGAGGGTGCCGAGCACGCCGAGGACGGCCGCCGCCGCCGCGGTCCCGGTGGTCACCGCCCACCGGGGCCAGCGTCGCCGACCCCCCACCGCCACCCGCCCCGGCCGGGCCGGGACCCCGACCCGGGCCCCCGCCCCAGCTTCGACGCGGGTCTCGGTCTGCTTCCCGGTCCGGGTCTCGGCCCCGGCCCCGGCCTTGGTCCGGGTCTCAGCCTTGGTCCGGGTCTCAGCCTGGGCCGGCGGTTCCGCCACCGCCCGGATCTCGGCGACGATGCCCTGCCAGATGTGCTCCGGCGGGTCGGGCAGGTCCCGCACGGTCCGGGTGGCAGCGCCCAGCCCGGCGACGTGCCGGAAGGTCTCCACCTCGTCCCGACAGTGCGCGCAGGTGTCGAGATGGTCGGCCTCACCGGTGTCCGCCACGCTCTCACCGAGCGCCAGGAAGACCAGCCGGTCGTGGTCCAGGTGCTGCACCGTCCACCTCCCATCTGCGCTTCAGGCTCGCCATGCCGCGTCGGATGTGACTCTTGACCGTCCCCAGCGGCACCCCGGTCGCCGCGGCAATCTGCTGGTGTGTCAGGTCCTCGTAGAAGGCCAGTTCCAGCATCCGCCGCTGCTCCTGCGGCAGCCGGGCCAGCTCGTCGGCGACCACCAGCCGGTCGACCACGGTGTCCGGATCCGGGCCGGCGGTCGCCGGCTCGGGAAGCTGCCGGACGCTCTCCACCACCCGGTTCTCCCGGGCGCAGGCGCGCACCCGGTCGACCACCTTGCGGCGGCCGATGCCGAGCAGCCAGCCGAGCAGCGAGCCGCGCGCCGGGTCGAAGGTGTCCCGGCCCAGCCAGGCGGCGACGAAGGTCGCCTGGGTGACGTCCTCGGCGTCACTGCGGTTGGCGAGCACGCTGGTGGCCAGGTGGAACACGGCGCGGCCGTACCGGTCGTACGCCTCCCGCAGGGCCGACTCGTCACCCGCGCGGAACCGTTCGACCAGGTCGTCGTCCTGCGGTGGGTCGGGCGGGTCGGCTGCCTGCCGTACCGCCGTCACCGGGCGGTTCGCCTTTCCTGGGGCATGCCCGGACTGTAGCCGTCACGGCCCCCACCCCCACCGCCCGGTGCCGTCGCCCTGGCCCGCGCCGGTGCCCCGGCTCCGTCGCGTGGTGCCGTCGTCCCGGGCCGCGCCGGTGCCCGGCTCCGTCGCGTGGCGCCGTGGGGTGGACGCGCGGGGCGGGCGGTGCCGTCGCCTCGATAGGCTGGTGCCCGATGGCATACCTGGATCACGCGGCGACCACTCCGATGCTCGACGCGGCACTGGAGGCGTACGTCGCCACGGCCCGTGAGGTCGGCAACGCGTCGTCGCTGCACGCTGCGGGTCGCCGGGCCCGCCGCCGGGTGGAGGAGTCCCGTGAGCGGGTGGCCGCCGCCCTGGGCGCCCGCCCCTCCGAGGTGATCTTCACCGGTGGTGGGACCGAGAGTGACAACCTCGCGGTCAAGGGCATCTTCTGGTCCCGGCGGGCCGCCGGTGCCGGCCGGGACCGGGTGGTGTGCAGCGCGGTCGAGCACCACGCCGTGCTCGACGCGGTGGACTGGCTGGTCCGGCACGAGGGCGCCGAGGTGAGCTGGCTGCCGGTCGACGCCGAGGGGCGGCTCAGCCCGCAGCGGCTCGGCGCCGAACTCGACCAGCACGGCGACCGGGTGACCCTGGTCACCGCGATGTGGGCCAACAACGAGGTCGGCACGGTGCAGCCGGTGGCCGACCTGGCCGCCGTCGCCGCCGGCCACGGGGTGCCGTTCCACACCGACGCGGTCCAGGCGGTCGGCCAGGTACCGGTCGACTTCGCGGCCAGCGGCGTCGCCGCGCTGACCGTCACCGGGCACAAGCTGGGCGGCCCGACGGGGGTCGGCGTCCTGCTGCTGGCCCGGGACGTGACCGCCACCCCGCTGCTGCACGGTGGCGGCCAGGAACGCGACGTCCGCTCCGGCACCCTGGACGCCGCCGGCATCGTGGCCTTCGCGGTGGCGGTGGAGACGGCGGTCAAGGCCCAGCAGGAGTACGCCGCCCGGGTCGCCGCCCTCCGCGACGACCTGGTCGCCCGGGTCCGTCGGGCGGTGCCGGAGGTGGTCTTCAACGGCGACCCGGTCGACCGGCTGCCCGGCAACGCGCACTTCTCCTTCACCGGCTGCGAGGGGGACGCCCTGCTCCTGCTGCTGGACGCCCAGGGCATCGCCTGCTCGACCGGTTCGGCCTGCTCGGCCGGGGTGGCCCAGCCCTCGCACGTGCTGCTCGCGATGGGCGCCGACGACGACCGCGCCCGCTCCTCGCTGCGCTTCTCCCTGGGGCACACCAGCACCGCCGCCGACGTCGACGCCCTCATCACCGCCCTCCCCGCCGCCGTCGACCGCGCCCGCCGCGCCGCCGCCCTCCGCTCCACCCCCCGCTAACCCCCCCGCTGCTCCCCACCCCACCCCCTCCCCACCCCACCCCGCCCCACCCCCGCCCCCTCCCAACCCGTTGATCATGGAGTTGGCGGCGGTTTCGATCACCCTGAATCCCGCCAAGTCCATGATCAACGGGGCGAGGGTGAGGGTGGGGGCGGAGGCTAGGGGGACTGGGGGCAGCGGGGTGGGTGGGCGCGGGGTGGGGTGGGGCGGGGTGGGTGGGTAGGGTTGAGGGGGAAGGGGGCTGGGCGTGAGGGTGTTGGCGGCGATGTCGGGCGGGGTGGACTCCGCGGTGGCGGCGGCGCGGGCCGTCGAGGCCGGGCATGACGTGACCGGGGTGCACCTGGCGCTGGCCCGCAATCCGCAGACGTACCGCACCGGGGCGCGTGGTTGCTGCACCCTGGAGGACTCCCGCGACGCCCGCCGCGCCGCCGACGTGCTCGGGATCCCGTTCTACGTGTGGGACATGGCCGACCGGTTCCACGCCGACGTGGTCGACGACTTCGTCGCCGAGTACGCCGCCGGGCGTACCCCGAATCCCTGCCTGCGCTGCAACGAGAAGATCAAGTTCGCGGCGGTGCTGGACCGGGCGGTGGCCCTGGGCTTCGACGCGGTGGTCACCGGCCACCACGCCCGGCTCGGCGCGGACGGTCTGCTGCGCCGCAGCGTCGACCTGGCCAAGGACCAGTCGTACGTGCTGGCGGTGCTGACCCGCGAGCAGCTCGACCGGTCGGTCTTCCCGCTCGGCGACTCGACGAAGGCGCAGGTCCGCGAGGAGGCGGCCCGGCGCGGGCTGGCGGTGGCCGACAAGCCCGACTCGCACGACATCTGCTTCATCGCCGACGGTGACACCCGGGGCTTCCTCGCCGGTCGGCTCGGCGAGGCGCCGGGGGAGGTGGTCGACGCGCTCACCGGGGCGGTGGTCGGCAGCCACACCGGCGCGTACCAGTACACCGTCGGCCAGCGGCGGGGGCTGCACCTGGACCGACCGGCCCCGGACGGCCGTCCCCGGTACGTGCTCTCCATCACCCCGAAGACCAACACCGTCACCGTCGGCCCGGCCGAGGCGCTGGAGGTGTCCACGGTCCGCGCCGAGCGTCCGGTCTGGACCGGTGGGGCGCGCCCGACCGCGCCGGTGGAGTGCGAGGTGCAGCTCCGGGCGCACGGCGACGTGGTGCCGGCGACCGTCGAGCTGACCGACGGCGGGTTGCACGCCGAGCTGCGCCGCCCGCTGCGGGGCGTGGCCGCCGGGCAGGCGATCGTGGCGTACCGGCCGGACCCGGCCGGGGACGTCGTGCTCGGCTCCGCCACCATCACCGCCTGAGCACCACCACCGAGCCTCGGGCCGCCGTCGGGCCGCCGGCACCGCGCCTCGGGCCGCCGGCACCGCGCCTCGGGCCGCCGGCACCGCGCCTCGGGTGGGCGGCACCGCGCGTCAGGCCCTGGCACCGCGCGTCGGGTGGGCGGCACCCGCCCCACGGTCGGTGGCACCACGCCCCGGATGGTGGCGGCACCGTCCCACCACGGGCCGGCGCACCGGATACCCTTCGGCCGTGACTGATCAGCCCTGGCCCTGGCCGGCCGGCGCGGCGACGGGTATCGGCTCGCTGCCCGGCACCGACATCGCCGAGGCGCAGCGTGTCGTCCTCGGTGAACTGCCCGCGCTGCCGCACCTGCCCGAGTTGCCCGCCCGTGGTCCCGGCGCCGACCTGGTCGGCCGTACCGGCGGGCTCCTGGTCGAGCTGCCGATCGAGCTGTACGCGGCCCGGTGGCGGATCGCCGCCCGTCCGGGGCGGGACCTGCGCCGTGCCCGGGACCTGATGGAACGTGACCTGGACCAGCTCGCCGAGCAGGCCGAGGGGTACGCCGGGCCGGTCAAGATCCAGGCCGGCGGGCCGTACACCCTGGCCGCGTCGGTGGAGTTGCCGATCGGCGGCCGGCTGCTGCGCGACCCGGGCGCGGTCCGCGACCTCACCGGCTCCCTCGCCGAGGGGCTGCGCGGGCACGTCGAGGCGGTCCGCCGCCGGCTGCCGCAGGCCTCGGTGCTGCTGCAACTCGACGAGCCGTCGCTGCCGGCGGTCCTCGCCGGGCGGATACCCACCGAGAGCGGGCTGGGCGCGTACCGGCCGGTGGAGGCGACCGACGCGGCCGTCGCCCTGCGGACCGTGGTCGAGGCGGCCGGGGTACCGACCGTGCTGCACTGCTGCGCCCCCGACGTACCCCTGGAGGTGGTCCGTGCGGCCGGCGCGGTCGGGGTCGCGCTCGACCTCGCCCTGGTCACCGACCTGGACCCGCTCGGCGAGGCGATCGACGCCGGGCTCGGGCTGCTGGCCGGCGCGGTCGGCACGGCCGCGCCGCCGGCCGGTCGCGCGCCGACCTCCGCCCAGGTCGCCGACCGGGTACGCCAGCTCTGGGACCGGCTCGGCTTCCCCCGCCGCCGGCTGGCCGAGCAGGTGGTGGTCACTCCGGCCTGCGGCCTGGCCAACGCCTCCACCGGGTACGTGCGGGCGGTCCTCGCCGCCTGCCGGGACGCCGGCCGCCGCCTGGCCCACGAGTGAGCCCACTCGCGGCCTGAGCCGGGGTCGTGGCGGCGGTCCGGTGCTCCGACCTGCGGGTCCGGTGCCGGCTCCGACCTGCGGGTCCGGTGCCGGCTCC
>NZ_LRQV01000192.1 GCF_001567585.1 Micromonospora rosaria | reverse complement strand
GGTGGTTTCCGGGGCGGTGACCGTCGCGAGGGTGGCTTCCGTGGTGACGACCGTCGTGAGGGCGGGTTCCGGGGTGGTGACCGTCGTGAGGGCGGTTTCCGCCGCGACGACCGTGCCGGGGGTGGCTACCGGGGCGGCGAGCGGGGCGACACCGCCCGCCGGGAGGGCGGCTTCCGGGGCGACCGCGACGGTGGCTACCGGGGCGAGCAGGGTCGGCGGTTCGACCGGTCGGCCGACGAGCGGGGCGGGTACCGGGACCGGCCGTACCGTGACGAGCGCGGGGACGCCGGTGACCGGCGGCGGGACGACGAGACGGACCGTACGGAGGCGCCGGCCCTGTCGGACGAGATCGTCGCCACCGACCTGGACCAGGCCGTCCGGGCCGAGCTGCTGTCGCTGGCCAAGCCGGTCGCGGAGACCGTCGCCCGGCACCTGGTGGCCACCGGCAAGGTGATCGACGAGGACCCGGCCGAGGCGTTGGCCCACGCGCTGGCGGCCCGTCGGCTGGCGGCGCGCATCTCCGCCGTCCGCGAGGCGGTCGGGCTGGCCGCGTACCACGCCGGGGAGTGGCAGACGGCGATCGCCGAGCTGCGCACGTACCACCGGATGAGCGGGGTGCAGAGCCACCTGGCGGTGCTCGCCGACTGCGAGCGGGCGCTGGGCCGGCCGGAGCGGGCGATCGACCTGTTCCGGGGCGCCGACCGGGACACGCTGGAGCCGGCGGTCGCGATCGAGCTGCTGATCGTGGCGGCCGGGGCGCGGGGTGACCTGGGCCAGAAGGACGCCGCGGTGGCCATGCTCCAGGTCCGCGAGCTGACCAGCGAGTCCACCGAGCCGTGGACGGCTCGCCTGCGCTACGCGTACGCCGACGCGCTGCTCGCCGTCGACCGGCGCGAGGAGGCGCGGGAGTGGTTCTCCCGGGCGGCCGACGCCGACGCCGAGGGGGAGACCGACGCCGCCGAACGGCTGCTCGAACTCGACGGTGTGGTCATCGAGGGTGACGACGACGAGGACGAGCTGCCGGTGGAGGACGAGGTGGCCACCGGTCCCGGTGCCCCGGGCGCCGTGCCGGAGCGGCCCGACGCCGAGCTGCGCGCCGACGGCTCCGCCGACGACGCGGACCCGACGGCCGAGCCGGACACCGGCGACCTGCCGGCCGAGGGGACCGACAGCGGCCCGGCCGAGCCGGTCGCCGTCGACCAGAACCCGCTCGACCAGAACCCGGGCGATCAGGACCCGGCCGACCGGAACCCGGTCGACGGGGCGACGGTGACCCGGGCCGGCGACGACGCGGGTACCTCCCCGGTGGCCGGTGTCGAGGACCGGGACGCGGTCGCCGGCTCCGGTGCGGGGGCCACCGCCGACCAGGCGGGGGCCACGGGCGGGGCTGCCGCGCCGGCCCAGGCCGCCGACGAGTCGGTGGCGGAGCGGCGGTGAACGACACGCCCACCGGGCCGCTGGCCGACGGGTACGCCCTGGTCGTCTTCGACCTGGACGGGGTCATCTACCTGATCGACCGGCCGATCCCTGGTGCGGTCGAGGCGGTGGGCCGGTTGCGCGCCGACGGGCGGGCGATCGCGTACGCGACGAACAACGCCTCCCGGCGCGCCGCCGAGGTGGCGGACCTGCTGACCGGGATCGGCGTGCCGGCCACGCCGGAGGAGGTGCTCACCTCGGCGGCGGCTGCCGCCCAGGTGCTCCGGGACCGGCTGCCGGCCGGGTCGGCGGTGCTGGTGGTCGGCGCCGAGGCGCTGCGGGCGGAGATCCGCGCGGTCGGGCTCACCCCGGTCACCCACGCCGACGACGCGCCCCTGGCGGTGGTGCAGGGGTACGGGCCGCAGGTCGGCTGGACCGACCTGGCCGAGGCCTCCATCGCGGTGCGCGCCGGTGCGGTCTGGGTGGCCACCAACACCGACCGGACCCTGCCCAGTGGGCGCGGCCCGCTGCCGGGCAACGGTTCCCTGGTGGCGGTGCTGCGAACCGCGTTAAGCCGGGAGCCCGACCTGGTGGTGGGCAAGCCCGAGCCGGCGTTGTTCGTCACGGCCGCCCGGCGGGTGCCGGACGGGCGGGCGTTGGTCGTGGGCGACCGGCTGGACACCGACATCGAGGGCGCCTGCCGCGCCGGGTTGGACAGCCTGCTCGTCCTCACCGGGGTCAGCGACGTGGCCGAGTTGCTCGGGACCGGCCCCGGCCGCCGCCCGACGTACGTCGCCGCCGACCTGGCCGGGCTCTTCGACCCGGCGGCCGTGGTACGGGTCGTCGGCGGCCCGGACGGGGCACCGGCGACCGGGCCGGAGTGGGCCGGCTGGTCGGTGTCGAGCCGCGACGGCGGGCTGGAGCTGACCGGTTCCGGTCGCCCGTTGGACGCGGTGGCCGCGCTCTGCGCCGCCGCCTGGTCGACTAGCGCCGCCGAGGCGGACAGCGCGGTGGCCGGCCCGGTGGTGCGGGCGGGCTCGCCGGAGGCCGCGCGGGCACTGACGGCCCTGGGGCTGTCGCCGGCCCGGCCGGTCTGACCGACGCGCGGCTGCCGCCCCGGCGCTGTCCGGTCGGCTTGACCGGGGCGTGGCCGGGGCGTCGTCAGAGCAGCTTGCGGAGCTTCATCAGGTCGAACGGGTTCGCCTTGATGTTGACCCGGCGGGTGGCCACCGCCTTGGTGACGTCGAGGTCGCCACGGACCAGGGCGAGCAGGTCGTCGCTGGTGGCGCTCAGGGCGATCTTCGCCTTCGGGTCGTCGCCGTCGGTGAGCCCGGTCAGCCGGCCGCCGGTCAGCCGGCCGTGGAAGGCGGTGTCCAGGTCGGTGATCCGGCACGCCAGCGTCCGGTCCAGGTCGATGCGTTCCCGCACGGCGGCGGCGTTGCGTTCCAACCGGGCGGCGAGATCCTGCAACGCCTGCCGGCACTCGTCCACGCTGGCCACCATCGTCTCCTCACCGCACGCCACACCGTTTCCCGGCACCGTACCGCACGGGGGGTCGCGCGGTGCCCGGTAGCGTGACACCTGGACACCTCACCCCGTGGAAGGACTCAGGCATGCAGGACGCGTGGCGCGCCTACCTCGAGCTGGCCATGGGCCTGACGGAGGCGCCCCGGAAGAGGGCCCAGGACGTCGCGCGGCGGCTGGTCGGGTCGGGCGGGGCGACC
This sequence comes from Micromonospora rosaria, assembly GCF_001567585.1. Taxonomy (GTDB): domain Bacteria; phylum Actinomycetota; class Actinomycetes; order Mycobacteriales; family Micromonosporaceae; genus Micromonospora; species Micromonospora rosaria. The sequence goes on along the minus strand of NZ_LRQV01000192.1, from coordinate 6,971 downwards.
GCCGCCCAGCTCCAGGCGCTGGCGGAGGAACTGGTCTCCACCGGCGCGGCGAACCGGGAGGCGTTGACCAAGCTGGTCCGGTTCGAGGTGGACCGGGCGCTCGGCGCGGTGGGCCTGGCCACGGCCGACGAGGTCGCCGAGCTGACCCGGCGGGTGCACGAGCTGGAGCGGCAGCTGCGGGAGGCGAGGACCGGCGGTCCCGCCGTGGCGCCGGACACCGCGCCGGAGGCCTTCCCGACGGAGCCGTCAGCGGTCGCCGCGACGGCGCGGGCCGGTGGGTCCGGGGCCGGTGAGTCCGGGGCCGCGGGGTCCGGGGCCGCGGAGTCCGGGTCGGCGGCTGCGGAGCCTGCGGCTGGACAGGGCGGTGCGGGGGCGCCGGCGGCCCCGCCCGGTGGCGTGGTGGCCCGCAAGGCGGTGGCGAAGAAGGCCGTGGCGAAGAAGGCGGTCAAGAAGGCGCTGGTGAAGAAGGAGCCGGCCGAGGTGACCCCGGTGCGTGACGAGGAGGAGGCCGGTGGCCCGGCCTCCCGGCCGGTGCCGGGGGCGCCGGCCCGCCGGCAGCCCACGGACGGTGACGCGTGACGGCGGGTCCGGGGCCCCGACCCGGTCCGCCGCCGGGGGGTGGCACCGGCCCGGCCGGGCCGCGTCCCGGGCCGCCCGGGCACGGCGTCCCGCGTCCCGGCCCGTCCGGTCCGGCGGGCCCGCGCCCGGGGCCGCCGCCGATGCCACCAACGGAGAGCGACGAGGCGCGGCACCCGGCGGTGGAGGCGGCCGTGCGGGCGCTGGCGAACGCCGCCGCGCTCTCCCCGGCCGACCAGATCGCCCAGTACGAGGCGGCGTACCAGACGTTGAGCGAGACCCTCGCCACCATCGACCGGGCCTGAGGAGGCCAGAGAACCGTGGCACGTCGTAACCGGTTGGACGCCGAACTCGTCCGCCGAGGTCTGGCCCGGTCCCGGGAACAGGCCGCCGCGTTGGTGGAGGCCGGCCGGGTCCAGGTCCGGGGGACACCGGCCCGCAAGGCCGCCGCGATGGTCGACCCGGCCGACGCGGTCCTGGTCACCGGGGAGGATCCGAGCACCGAGTACGTCTCCCGGGGCGGGCACAAGCTGGCCGGCGCGTTGGCCGCGTTCGCCCCGGCGGGGCTGCGGGTGACCGGCCGGCGCTGCCTGGACGCGGGGGCGTCGACCGGCGGGTTCACCGACGTGCTGCTGCGCGCCGGTGCGGCCGAGGTGGTCGCGGTGGACGTCGGGTACGGCCAGCTCGCCTGGTCGCTGCGCACCGACGAGCGGGTCCGGGTGCACGAACGCACCAACGTGCGCGCGCTGACCCCGGAGCTGATCGGCGGCCCGGTCGAGCTGACCGTGGCGGACCTGTCGTTCATCTCGTTGCGGCTTGTGCTGCCGGCCCTGGCCGGGTGCACCCGCGACGACGGTGACCTGGCGTTGATGGTGAAGCCGCAGTTCGAGGTGGGCCGGGAGCGGGTCGGCGCGGGCGGCGTGGTCCGGGACCCGGCGTTGCGGGCCGAGGCGGTGCTCGCGGTGGCGGCCACCGCCGCCGAGGCGGGGCTGGGGTTGGCCGACGTGGCGGCCAGCCCGCTGCCGGGGCCCAGCGGCAACGTGGAGTTCTTCGTATGGTTGCGTCGGGGCGCGCCGGCGGCCGACCCGGAGCGGGTACGGGCCGTGGTGGCGGCCGGGCCGGCGGCTCCGGTACGGTCCGGCGACCGGTCGGAGGCGACTGCCGAGGAGGTTGCGGGGTGAACGCGAGGGGCCCGGCGGGCCGGACCGCGCTGCTGGTGACCCACACCGGTCGGCGGCGCAGCACCGAGCACGCCCGCACGGTGGCGGCGGACCTGATCGCCGCCGGTTTCGAGGTCCGGGTGGTCGCCGAGGAGGCCGACGACCTGGACCTGCCCGGCGTCGTGCCGGTGACCGGTCCGGAGGCGGCCGAGGGCGCCGAGATCGTCTTCGCGCTGGGCGGTGACGGCACGTTCCTGCGGGCGGCGGAGCTGGCCCGGCCGGCGAAGGCGCCGCTGCTCGGCATCAACCTGGGCAAGGTCGGGTTCCTGGCCGAGGCGGAGATCGACGACCTGGACGTCGCGGTGCGGGACGTGGTCGGGCGCAACTACACGGTGGACGAACGGCTCACCCTGGACGTGACCGCCGAGTTCGACGGTGGCCCGACGATCGAGTCGTGGGCGCTGAACGAGATCAGCGTGGAGAAGGGCGAGCGGGCCCAGATGCTGGAGCTGCTCGTCGACGTGGACGGTCGCCCGCTGTCCCGGTACGGCTGCGACGGGGTGGTCTGCGCCACGCCGACCGGCTCCACCGCGTACGCGTTCTCCGGTGGTGGCCCGGTGGTCTGGCCGGAGGTGGAGGCGCTGCTGCTGGTGCCGATCAGCGCGCACGCGCTGTTCAGCCGGCCGCTGGTCACCGCGCCCACGTCGACCTTCGCCATCACGGTGGACCCGTTCACCACCCTGGCCGTGCTCTGCTGTGACGGGCGGCGGGTGTACGACCTGCCGCCGGGGGCCCGGGTGACGGTGCGGCGGGGGGCGCTGCCGGTGCGGGTCGTGCGGTTGCGGGCCCGGTCGTTCACCGACCGGCTGGTGGCCAAGTTCGGGTTGCCGGTGCACGGCTGGCGCGGTAACCGTCGCTGACCCGACAGCCCCCGTCGGGGCCTGCCGGGACGGCGGGTGACCTCTGTCGCCCCGTGCCTGGTCGGGGCGGGGCGGGCCGGTCCGGGGTGGGAACACGCGCCGTGCCGGCTGGTCAACTGTCGGGGCCCGCGTCTACTGTCGGGTGCTGTGCTGGAAGAGCTGCGCATCACCGGACTGGGCGTCATCGAGGACACCACGCTGCCGCTGGCCGACGGGATGAACGTCATCACCGGCGAGACCGGGGCCGGCAAGACGATGGTGGTGACCGGCCTCGGCCTGCTCTTCGGCGGCCGGGCCGACGCCGGCCGGGTCCGGGCCCAGCCCGGCCGGGCGGTGGTGGAGGGCCGGTTACGGCTGCGGGGCCGGGTGGCGGAGTCCGTGCACACCCGGATCAGCGACGCCGGCGGGGAGCCGGACGACGACGGTGCGGTGCTGTTGAGCCGGACGGTCACCGTGGAGGGCCGCTCCCGGGCGCACCTGGGTGGGCGGAGCATGCCGGTGGCGATGCTCGGCGAGGTGGGTGAGCAGGTGGTGGCCGTGCACGGCCAGTCCGACCAGTTGCGCCTGCTGCGTCCGGCCGAGCAGCGGGCCGCGCTGGACCGGTTCGCCGGCCCGGAGCACGAGAAGCTGCTCGACGCGGTGCGGGAGGCGTACGCGGGGTGGCGGCGGGTGGTCGACGACCTGGCGGACCGGCGCGGCAACGCCCGGGCCCGGCACCAGGAGGCCGACCTGCTCCGGTTGGGCCTGGACGAGATCACCCGGGTCGATCCGCAGCCCGGCGAGGACGACGAGTTGAAGGCGGAGGCGCAGCGGCTGGAGCACGCCGAGGGGCTGCGCACGGCGGCGGCGCTGGCGTCCCTGTGTGTGGCCGGCCCGCCGGAGCCGACCGACGAGACACCGGACGTCACCGCGCTGCTGGGCACCGCCCGGCGGACGTTGGAGGCGCAGGCCGGCACCGACCCGGCGCTGGGTGAGTTGGCGGCCCGGCTGGAGGAGGCGGCGACGCTGGTCGGGGACGTCTCGGCCGAGTTGTCGGCGTACCTGGCGGCGCTGGACGCGGATCCGGCCCGGTTGCAGGCGGTCTACGAGCGGCGGGCGGCGCTGCGGGCGCTGACCCGCAAGTACGCCGACGACGTGGACGGGGTGATCGCCTGGGCGGAGCGGGCCCGGACCCGGCTGTCCGAGCTGGACGGCTCCGACGAGCTGCTCGACGAGCTGGACCGGGAGGCGACCCGGCTGGCCGGGGAGGTGGCCGACCTGGCGGGGCGGCTGTCGACCTCGCGGCGGGAGGCGGCGGGCCGTTTCGCCGAGCAGGTGACCGTGGAGCTGGCGGGGTTGGCGATGCCGCACGCCCGGATCGAGGTGGCGGTGCTGCCCCGCCCGGCCGGCCGGGCCGAGCCGACGCTGCTGGTGAACGGGGCCGAGGTGGGCGTCGGGCCGGACGGCGGGGACGAGGTCGAGCTGCGGCTGCTGGCCCACCCGGGCGCGCCGGCGCTGCCGTTGCAGCGGGGGGCCTCCGGGGGTGAGCTGTCCCGGGTGATGCTCGCCATCGAGGTGGTCTTCGCCGGGTCGGGCGGTCCGCCGACGTTGGTCTTCGACGAGGTGGACGCCGGGGTCGGCGGGCAGGCGGCGGTGGAGATCGGCCGGCGGCTGGCCCGGCTGGCCCGCAGCCACCAGGTGCTGGTGGTGACCCACCTGCCGCAGGTGGCGGCGTTCGCCGACCGGCATCTGGTGGTGGCGAAGGACACCGGGGGCGCGGTGACCACGAGCGGGGTGCGGGTGGTGGAGGACACCGCGCGGGCGCGGGAGCTGGCCCGGATGCTGGCCGGCCTGCCGGACTCGGATCTGGGGATCGCGCACGCCGAGGAACTGCTCGCGGTGGCGGCCCGGGAGCGGCGGGGCTGATCCTGCTTTGTGAGCGCAACCACACCGTCGGCGGCACGGGTGTGCTTCCCTGGGTAGGCGGCCCTGCTCAGGCATGTCGCGACGGAATTGCCTGCCTCACATGCCAGGATGGTCAGGATGCGTCTACCCACGTTGCGCCGGACCCGGAACGCGGAACCGGGCCGGGTTCTCGGCACCGCACGCCTCGACCGTCGGACGAAACGGCTGGTCGGCCGGCTCCGCCCCGGTGACATCGCGATCATCGACCACGTCGACCTGGACCGGGTCGCCGCCGACTCGTTGGTCGCCGTCGGTGTCGCCGCGGTGCTCAACGCCAAGCCGTCGGTGTCCGGTCGGTACCCGAACCTGGGGCCGGAGGTGCTGGTCGAGGCCGGCATCCCGCTGCTGGACGACCTGGGTGAGGGGGTGTTCGAGCGGGTCCGGGAGGGCGACGTCGTCCGGATCGAGGGCAACACCGTCTTCGTCGGCGACGACCCGGTGGCGCACGGCAGCCTCCAGGACGCCGAGACGGTGGCCAAGGCGATGGCCGACGCCCGGGAGGGCCTGTCGGTGCAGTTGGAGGCCTTCGCCGCCAACACCATGGACTACCTGCGGCAGGAGCGGGACCTGCTGCTCGACGGGGTGGGCGTACCGGAGATCCAGACCCAGGTCCAGGGCCGGCACTGCCTGATCGTGGTGCGGGGGTACGACTACAAGGCCGACCTGGACGTGCTGCGCCCGTACATCCGGGAGTACAAGCCGGTGCTGATCGGGGTGGACGGCGGGGCGGACGCGCTGGTCGAGGCGGGGTACACCCCCGACATGATCATCGGGGACATGGACTCGGTCACCGACGACGTGCTGCGCTGCGGCGCGGAGGTGATCGTGCACGCGTACCCGGATGGGCGGGCGCCGGGCCTGGCCCGGGTGAACGGCCTGGGTGTGTCGGCGATCACGTTCCCGGCGGCGGCGACCAGCGAGGACCTGGCGATGCTGCTGGCCGACGAGAAGGGCGCGTCGCTGTTGGTGGCGGTCGGTACGCACGCCACGCTAGTGGAGTTCCTGGACAAGGGGCGGGGCGGGATGGCCTCGACGTTCCTGACCCGGTTGAAGGTCGGTGGCAAACTGGTCGACGCCAAGGGCGTCAGCCGGCTGTACCGGCAGAGCATCTCCGGCTCGTCGTTGCTGCTGCTGGTCCTGTCGGCGGTGGCCGCGATGGCCTCCGCGGTGGCGGTCTCCACCGTCGGTCAGGCGTATTTGGGCGTGGCCTCCGAATGGTGGAACAATTTTGTGTTCCAGCTCGGCCAGCTCTTCTAGCTCCCGACCGATAGAGGCTGTAAGCGTGATCAACTTCCGGTACCACGTGGTGTCCCTGACCGCGGTCTTCCTGGCGCTGGCGATCGGCCTGGTGGTGGGTACGGCGGCCCTCAACGGCCCGGTGGTCGACTCGATCAAGGAGCGGGTCAACGGGCTGAGCAAGGACAACCAACTGTTGCGTCAGTCGGTGCAGAACATGCAGAAGGAGCTGGAGCAGGAGGAGGAGTTCGCCGCCGACATGGCGCAGGTCTTCCTGCCGGGTCAGCTCACCGACCGGCGGGTGCTGGTGCTGAGCCTGCCGTCCGGCCGTGACCAGACCGACGCCGTGCTGGAGATGCTGCGGATCTCCGGGGCGAACGTCGTGGGCCGGGTGGACCTGGAGGACAAGTTCATCGAGCCGGAGAACAACAACAACCTGATGGAGCTGGCGACTACGGCGGCCCGGCCGACCGCGCCGGCCACCGGGCTGCCGGGCAACGGGCACGGGGTGGAGACCTCCAGCGCGTTGCTGGCCAGTGTGCTGCTGGACCGGGCCGAGGGTGTGACGCCGGTCACCGACGCCGACCGGCGGGCGGTGCTGGCCGCGTACATCAACGCCGGGTACGTGGCCGCCGAGGACCGGGTGGGCGGGCCGGCGGAGGCGGTGATCGTGGTCAGCGGCCAGCCGTACGTGGACAAGGACTTCGGCAAGAAGGACGAGTCGGTGGTGAAGGTCGCCGAGCAGTTCGACCGCAACGGGGCGACCGTGGTGGCCGGCAACGGGTGGACCGGCGGGAACCTGGTGGCCATCGTGCGCGGTGATCCGGTGCTGTCACAGTCGATCTCCACGGTCGACAACGCCAACACGGTGACGGGTCAGTTGGTCACGGTCCTGGCGTTGGTGCAGCAGCTGACCGAGAAGAAGGCCGGACAGTACGGCGTGGGCGACAACGCCGCCGCGCGGATGCCTAAACTGCCCGAGTGAGCCGACGATCCCCTTTCCTGCCGGGATTCCACCACCTCGTGACGGGAGTGCCCGCGTGAGCCTGCTGGGACGGTTGATGGTCGCGGGCGCCGGGGCGGCTGCCGCGCGGTACCTGCTGCGGGAGGTCCGCAGCGCGCCGGTCGGGCCGCA
>NZ_LRQV01000191.1 GCF_001567585.1 Micromonospora rosaria | reverse complement strand
CGGCCGCCGCGATCTCCGCGGCGGTGGCGGCGGGCGCGGCGACGTCAGTGACCTCGGCGGACCGGGCGGTCGGCGCGGCCCGGTCCGGGGCCGGGATCGCCTCCTCCGGGTCGACGTCCCCGCCGAGCGCCGGTTCCCGCCGCCGGTCCCGGTCGGAGCGGACGACCAGCACGGTGAGCACGCCGAGGGTCAGCAGGAGCAGCCCGGTCCAGATGGCGGCGGCCCGGGGCACCCCGATCACGAACTGGTGGAGGAGCGTCGCCATGGTCGTACCTCGCGGGAAGCGGGAGCCTACGGTGGTCCGCACCGGCGGGCCCGGCGCGGCCGGCCGCGATCGGACGTGCGGTGGATGAGGTGCGGGTGGACGCCGGGTGACCCCACGACGCCGGTACGGCTGCCGCGCGCCGTCAGGCCGGCGGACCCCGGGAGCCGGCGACCTCCGACCCGACCGGGCCGGCCGCAGGAGCGGGGTACCGCTCGTCCTCGGCGGTCAGCGCGACCCACCACAGTGGACCGGTCGGGGCGACGGGAAGCACGACTGACAACCTACCGGCGCCGGCACCGGAAACCCATGGCCGTCCGGGCGTGTCTGCCGACCACCCGTCCGGCCCCGGGCTCACCCCGTCAAGCGACGCTGTCGAGCTGACGTACTCGACGGCCCCAGCGGGGGTCAGCGGTGTCGGACGTAGCCCTGGGCGCGCTCGTCGGACGCCGGCTCGGCAACCCCGGACGCCGGCTCGGCAGACCCGGACGCCGGCTCGGCAGACCCGGAGGCGGGCTCAGCAGCCGAAGCGGGGTCGGGGCGGGGGACCCTGGACCGGCGCGGGCCGAGCAGGCGCATCATCGGGGTCTCCAGCCAGCGGTGCATCAGCGCGGCCAAACCCAGGTTGACCAGGAGGAAGGCGACCACGGCGACCGGTCCCCACCAGCCGGGCAGGCCGACGCCGTAGTGCCCGGTCAGCCGGAGCACGGTGACCATGACGAAGACGTGCACCAGGTAGAAGGCGAAGGAGACCTCGCCGAGCCAGACCAGCGGCCGGGACCGCCACGGGGACCAGCGTCCCCGGATGTCGGCGTCCGCCGCCGCCGCGATGACCAGGATGTACGCCACCGACAGCACACCGGCCCAGAGTTCGGCGCGGATGACCTCACCGGCGGCGATCCAGATGGCGACGAAGAGGATGCTGGCCAGGCCCAGGTTGGGGCCGCGCCAGCAGCCCCGCCGCATCAGCTCCGCCGCGGCGACCCCCATCCAGAACTCCAGCGACCGGGTCAGCGGGAATATCTGGGTGAACCACCAGCGACTCTCCTCGGGCACCAGGAGCTGGGCGGGCCAGAGCGCCACGATGAGCAGCGGTACGGCGACGACGACGAGCCAGAGCATCCAGGGGCGGGCCCGCCGGATCAGGGGCAGCGCGAACGGCAGGCAGAAGTAGAAGAACAGCTCGCAGGAGAGCGACCAGCTCACCGTGTTGACGCTGTAGAAGTGGCCGGGGGTCGGGTCCCAGGCCTGGAGCAGGAACAGGTTGGTCACCGCGACCCGGAGGTTGACCGGGTCGGCGAACCAGAGCCCGACCAGCAGCACCACCGCCCACATCAGGATGTGGTTGGGGTAGATCTTCGCGGCCCGCCGCCGCCAGAAGGCCCGCTTGGAGTCCTCGGGGCGGGCCGACCAGACCAGGACGAAGCCACTGAGGATGAAGAAGAACTGCACGCCGGAGAGGCCGAGGGTGAAGACCTTCGAGAGGACGGCCTGCTGGTCGGGTTCCGCGACGACCCGCATGGTGGCCGCGTGGAAACCGTAGACGAGCAGGGCGGCGATCCACCGCAATCCGGTCAGCGAGGGCAGTCGGGACAAGACCGGCGACGGTCCGGCGGTTACGCTGGTCATGCCCTGACACCGTCCGCGACCAGGATCACCAGCACTACGTCTCCTCCTCCGCGGGCGCGTCGTCGACCGGTTCCGGGCCGCCCGCCGGGCACCCTACCCGCAACCGGTCGACGGCTCCCACCGCGCGAGGTGGGGGGCGCGACGGCGACGGGCGTGCGAACCAGGGGTGACCAATGGCCTAATATCCCGGTTCTTGCGATGTTGCGGGACAGGGACGGGGGTCCGCCGCGTCGCCGACGGCGCCGGCCAGCGCCTCCGGGCGCGCAGAATCGACGAGAGGGAACACCAGCGATGCACCAGCGGATTCTGCTCCGGGCCAAGAAGGGCCCCTTCGACATCTACACCCCGGAGGAGACGTTCGAGCGGAACTGGATCGGCGACAATTCGGGCAACCTGGTCTTCAGCCACTCGGCGCACAAGATCCTGCGGACCGCGAACGCGGAGATCACCTCCACCGGGTTCCGGTCGGACGCCCGGGACGCCGACATGATCAACGAGCAGTACGACGTCTTCGTCGTCCCGCTCGCCAACGCCTTCCGGCGCAGCTTCGCCCACCGGCTGGTCAGCATGACCCGGCTGATCCGCCGACTGAAGATCCCGGTGGTGGTCTTCGGCGTCGGCACGCAGACCAACCTCAAGGGCGACCGGGAGTACCTGCGCCAGATCGACGAGCCGGTGAAGGACTTCGTCAGCGCCGTGCTCGACCGTTCGCACACCATCGGGGTACGCGGCGAGATCACCGAGAGCTACCTGAAGACGCTGGGCTTCTCCGCCGTGGACGTGATCGGCTGCCCCTCGATGTTCCTGCACGGCGACACGCTGCGGGTGGAGAAGAAGAAGCCGTACCTGGGCACCGAGGACCGGATCGCGCTCACCGTCTCGCCGTACGTCAAGTCGATGGCGAAGGTGATCACCGCGCACCACCAGAAGTACCCGAACCTCTGCTACATCCCGCAGGACGTCAAGACCCTCGGTGTCCTGCTCTACGGCGACGCCCCCGAGGACCGGGGCAAGAAGAGCACCATCCCGATCCACACCTCGCACCCGTTGTTCACCGAGGACAAGATCCGGATGTTCGTCGACCCGTGGACGTGGATGGACCACCTGAAGGGGTTCGACTTCAACTTCGGCACCCGGATCCACGGCACCATCACCGCGCTGGTCTCGGGCACCCCGGGGTACCTCTTCGCGCACGACTCCCGCACCCTGGAACTGGCCCGCTACTTCGACATCCCGTACCGGGAGATGACCGACGTCTCGGGTGAGGTGGACGCCGCCCAGCTCTACGAGGAGGCGGACTACACCGCGCTGAACAACGGGCACAAGGCCCGGTACGAGACGATGCTGTCCTTCCTCAACCGGCACGACCTGGGCAACTCGTTCGCCGACGGGGACTGCGCGGCCCGCTTCGACCAGCAGGTCCGCGACACCGTGTACCCGCCGGGGGTGGGGCCGCAGGCCACCGCGCCGACCGAGCAGCTCGTCTCCCGGATCGACTGGCTGCGGGAGCAGAACCAGCAGCTCCGCGAGAAGCTGGACGCGCAGACGTCCCAGCAGTTGCGCACCCGGGTACGGCGGGCCGTGGGCAGCCGGGTGAAGCAGATCCTCAACCGGTAGTTCACCTACGGGCGGTGGGCTGTTCAGGAAGCGCCCGCCGCCCGTACACGCCAGGTTCCGAGCCCGGCCACCCGCGCCGTCAATGGTGTCGGGCGTGGTCACTGAGTCGACGCGAACCCCACTGCTGAGCTTCGTCGTCCCCGTGTACGGCGTCGAGGCGTACCTGTACCAGTGCCTGGAGTCGATCCTCGGCGGGCTCACCGGCGACGATTCCGACGCGATCGAACTGGTGGCGGTCGACGACGCCTCGCCGGACCGGTGCGGGGAGATGCTCGAGTCGTACGCGGCCGGGCGCCCGAACGTCCGGGTGGTCCGGTTGACCCGCAACGTCGGGTTGGGGCTGGCCCGCAACGCCGGGCTGGAGCAGGCGCGCGGCCGGTACGTCTGGTTCGTCGACAGCGACGACTGGCTGCCCCCCGGCGCGGTGACCACGGTGCTGGCGCGGTTGCGCCGGGACGAGCCGGACGTGCTGCTCCTGGACCACCTGCGGGTGCACGAGAACGGCCGGCTGGAGGTCGACGCCAGCAGCCACCTGCTGCGCGGGGTGCCCGACCCGGTGACCCTGGACGAGCGGCCCGAGCTGCTGCGGGTGCAGCACACCGCGTGGAACAAGGTGGTCCGCCGCGACTTCCTCGACGAGCTGGACCTGCGCTTCCACCCCGGCTGGTACGAGGACATCCCGTTCAGCCACCCGCTGCTGATCGGCGCGGAGCGGATCTCGGTGCTGGACCAGGTCTGCTACCGGTACCGGCAGGGCCGCCTCGGCGCGATCACCTCCACCCGCAGCGGCCGGCACTTCGACGCCTTCGCCCAGTACGAGCGACTCTTCGAGTGGGTGGACACGCACCATCCCGACCCGGAGCTGCGCGCCACCCTGTTCACCCTGATGATCAGCCACTACCTGGTGGTGGTGGGCAACGACGACCGGCTCCACCCGCACCTGCGCCGGGCCTTCTTCCGGCGGGTGGCCGAGCACTACCGCCGCTTCCTGCCGCCCGAGGGGTACCCGCAGCCGGACGGGGTGCCCGGCCTCAAGCACCGCCTGGTCGGCCGGAACAGCTACCTGGCGTACGTGGCTTTGCGCCGGGCCCACCGGATGGCCGGCCGGCTGCGTGGCCAGCGGGCCGCGCCGGCGCCGGCCGGGGCCGACCCGGCGGCCGGCCGGGAGGTGGCCGAGCAGTCCACGGCGCTGGCGGGACAGGGATGACCGCTGCGCCGTACCCGACCGACGGGCCCACCGCGACCGACGCGCCACCGCCGACCGACGGGCTGCGCCCGGCCACCGGCGACGACCTGGCCACCATGCTGCGCTGGCGCAACCACCCGCAGGTCCGCGCGGTCAGCAACACCCGGCACGAGATCGCCCCGGCCGAGCACGCCGCCTGGTGGGCGGGGGTCCGCACCGACCCGGACCGGCGGGTGCTGATCCACCGGTACGCCGACCGGGACGCCGGGGTGGTCACCTTCAGCGGGGTGACCTCGCCCCGACGGGACCTGGTCTGGGGCTTCTACCTCGACATCGCGGGCCTGGACGAGCGGCGGGAGCTGCTGCGGGCCTGGATGTCGCTGGAGGAGGCGGCCATCGCGCACGCCTTCACCGACCTCGGGGCCCGCAGCCTCGGCGGGGAGACCTTCGCCGAGAACAAGCCGGTGCTGGCGTTGCACCGACGCTTCGGGTTCCGGATTGTCCGCCGCTACGAGCGGGACGTCGACGGTACGCCGCACCAGGTGGTGTGGACCCAGATGAGCAGGGAAGCATGACGGTGACAGTGAAGATCGGGCCGCACGCGGTCGGCGCAGGTGAGCGGCCCTTCGTGGTCGCGGAGATGTCCGGCAACCACAACGGCAGCCTGGACCGGGCCCTGGAGATCGTCGACGCGGTGGCCGCCACCGGGGCGCACGCGCTGAAGTTGCAGACGTACCGGCCGGACACGATCACGATCGACGTGGACGCCCCCGAGTTCCGCATCTCCGCCGGCCACGACCTGTGGGGCGGCGAGCGGCTCTACCAGCTCTTCGAGAAGGCGCACACCCCGTACGAGTGGCACGAGCCGATCGTCGAGCGGGCCCGGCAGCACGGGCTGACCGTCTTCTCGTCGCCGTTCGACGCGACGGCGGTGCGCCTGCTGGAGGAGCTGGACGTCCCGGCGTACAAGATCGCCTCGTCGGAGCTGGTGGACCTGCCGCTGATCCGGCTGGTCGCCAGCACCGGCAAGCCGATGGTCATCTCCACCGGGATGGCCAGCCTCGGCGAGATCGACGCCGCGGTGACCGCCGCCCGCTCGGCCGGTGCCGGCGGGATCGTGCTGCTGGCCTGCACCGCCTCGTACCCGGCCCCGCCGCAGGACAGCAACCTGCGCCGGATCCCGGTGCTGGCGCAGGCGTTCGGGGTGCCGGTGGGGCTCTCCGACCACACCCCCGGCATCGGGGTGCCGGTGGCCTCGGTGGCGCTGGGCGCCTGCCTGATCGAGAAGCACGTCACGCTGCGCCGGTCCGACGGCGGGGTCGACTCGGACTTCTCGCTGGAGCCGGCCGAGCTGGACGCGCTCTGCGTGGAGTCCGAGCGGGCCTGGGCCGCGCTGGGCGGGACGACGGTCGGCCCCACCCCCACCGAGCGGGAGGGGCTGCGGTTCCGCCGGTCCCTGTACGTGGTCGCCGACGTGCGGGCCGGCGAGCCGGTGACCAGCGAGAACGTCCGGTCGATCCGGCCGGCGGGCGGGCTGCCCCCGGCCGACCTGGACCGGGTGCTCGGGCGCACCTTCGCCCGGGACGTGGCCCGCGGCACCCCACTGGCGTGGGAGCTGATCTGAGCCACCGGCCCGCCGGCCCGCCAGCACGCGGCGGCAGCCGCGCATTCACGTCCGGCCGACGCGATGTTCACCGGACCACGTCAACCAGTTCACCCACCAGGGTTAGCGTCTCGATCCGGTCGGCCGCCCCGGTGGGCCGCGCCGACACCTCACGACCAGGGGAGAAGCAAGTGAGTGAGTTGAATGGTTCGTCCATTCTGATCACCGGCGGCACGGGGTCTTTCGGGAAGACCTTCCTCCGGCACATCCTCACCGAGGCCGACCCGGCCCGCGTGGTGGTCTTCTCCCGCGACGAACTCAAGCAGTACGAGCTGCGCCAGCAGCTCGACGACGACCCCCGGCTGCGTTGGTTCATCGGCGACATCCGGGACCGGCACCGGCTGACCCGGGCGATGCACGGGGTGGACCACGTGGTGCACGCCGCCGCGCTCAAGCAGGTGGACACCGCCGAGTACAACCCGTCGGAGTTCATCGCCACCAACATCACCGGCTCGCAGCACGTGGTGGACGCGGCGATCGAGGCCGGGGTGCGCAAGGTCATCGCCCTCTCCACCGACAAGGCGTCCAGCCCGATCAACCTGTACGGCGCGACCAAGCTGGTCGGCGACAAGCTGTTCGTCTCGGCCAACCACTACGCCGCCCAGCACCCCACCCGCTTCGCGGTGGTGCGGTACGGCAACGTGGTCGGCAGCCGGGGCTCGGTGGTGCCGCTGTTCCGCCGGCTGGCCGCCGAGGGCAAGAGCCTGCCGATCACCGACAAGCGGATGACCCGGTTCTGGATCACCCTCGACCAGGCCGTCCAGTTCGTCATGGACTCCTTCGACCAGATGCAGGGCGGCGAGCTGTTCGTCCCCCGGATCCCCAGCATGCGGATCCTGGACCTGGTCGAGGCGGTCGCCCCGGACGCCACCACGCACGAGGTGGGCATCCGGCCGGGCGAGAAGCTGCACGAGGAGATGATCGCCCCGGACGACAGCCGCCGGACCCTGCGCGCCGCCGACCGGTTCATCGTGCAGCCCACCATCGCCACCTGGGGGTACCAGCCGCCGGAGGGCTGCGAGCAGGTCGGCGACGGGTTCGCGTACCAGTCGGACAGCAACGACCAGTGGCTCACCGTGGAGCAGTTGCGCGACATGCTCGGCGTCCGGGTATGACGGCGATGCTCCCGTACGGCCGGCAGTCGGTGACCGAGGACGACGTCGCGGCCGTCGCCGCCGCCGTGCGCAGCGACTGGCTCACCACCGGCCCGCAGGTGGCCGCCTTCGAGACCGACCTGGCCGGCTGGACCGGCGGGGTGGGCTGCGCGGTGGTCGCCAACGGCACCGCCGCCCTGCACACCGCGTACGCGGCGGCCGGGGTCGGCCCCGGCGACGAGGTGGTGGTCCCGCCGATGACCTTCGCGGCGACCGCCAGCACCGCCGTGGCGCTCGGCGCGACCGTCGTCTTCGCCGACGTCGAGCCGGAGACGTACACCCTGGACCCGGCGGCGGTGTCGGCGGCGCTGACCACCCGGACCCGGGTGGTCTCGGCGGTGGACTACGCCGGCCACCCGGCCGACTACGACGCGCTGCGGGCCAGCCTGGCCGGCAGCGACGCGCTGCTGCTGGCCGACGCCGCGCACTCCATCGGCGCCACCTACCGGGACCGGCCGGTCGGCTCGCTGGCCGACCTGACCACCTTCTCGTTCTTCCCGACGAAGAACCTCACCACCGCCGAGGGCGGGGCGGTCGCCGCCACCGACCCGGCGCTGCTGGAGCGGGCCCGCCGGTTCCGCAACCACGGGCTGGTCCGCGACGCCGACGAGCTGCGCTGGCCCGACGAGGGCGGCTGGCACCAGGAGGTGCACGAGTTCGGCCTGAACTACCGGCTGCCCGACGTGCTCTGCGCGCTGGGCCGCAGCCAGCTCCGCCGGCTCGGCGACTTCCTCGCCGCCCGGGCCCGGCTGGTCGCCCGGTACGACGCGGCCCTGGCCGACCTGGCCGGGGTCCGGCTCCCCGGTCGCCGGTCGTGGGCGGAGCCGGCCTGGCACCTGTACCCGATCCGGGTGCTCGACGGCCGCCGCCGCGAGGTGTACGACGCGATGCGCGCCGCCGGGATCGGCGTGCAGGTCAACTACATCCCGGTGCACTGGCACCCGGTCTTCGCCGACCTCGGGTACCGGCGCGGGTCCTGCCCGGTGGCCGAGTCGTTCTACACCGAGCAGCTCTCCCTGCCGCTGCACCCCGGCCTGACCGAGGCCGACCAGGACCGCGTCGTCGACGCCCTCGGCGCGGCGCTGGGCGCCGGCAGGGCCCGGGCCCGGACCACCGTCGCCTGAGTCGCGCCCCGACAGGAAGCCGATGCACCACGCCAACCACTTCTACGGCCACGCCCACGTCCTGGCCCGCTACTGCGGGTTGGGCGACGGCCACCCGCCCCGGATCAACGGGTACGTCCAGCACGGCTGGAACATCGGCGACGGGCTCGCCCCCGGCCACCCGTACGTGACGGGGACCCCGAGCCTGCTCTGGTCGGAGCAGACCCGGCGGCGGGCCTGGTCGCTGGGGCGGCGCAACGTGGTGGTGATCGGCGCGCCCTTCGCGTACCTGCTGGCGCTGAGCCCGCAGAACCCGCCAACCAGCGAGCGCACCGGCACCATCTGGTACCCGTTCCACGGCTGGGAGGGGCAGAACGTCCGGGGTGACCACCGGGAGTTGATCGCCCGGATCCGGGACACCGAACCGGGCCCGGTGACGGTCTGCCTGTACTGGCACGAGTACGGCATGCGCCGGGTCCGTCAGCTCTACGAGAAGGCCGGGTTCCGGGTGATCTGCCACGGCTACCGGGGCCACTGGTGGCGCGACACCGACCCGTACTTCCTGGACAAGCAGCTCGCCGAGCTGCGCCGGCACCGGCGGGTCGCGTCCAACCGGCTGACCAGCGCGATCTTCTACGGCATCGCGGCGGGCTGCGAACCGGCGGTCTACGGCGACCCGATGATCCTCGCCGACGAGGACCCGACCTTCGGCGGTACCGCCCGGATCCGCCGGCAGTGGCCGCAGTTGCACGGCGAACGGGTCGACGTCGGCGTCGCCGCCGGGATCGCCCGCGCGGAGCTGGGCACCGACCACCGTTGCACCCCCGCCGAGCTGCGCGAACTGCTGGGCTGGGCGCATCCGCAGGAGGAGACCGTTGGCCACTGAGACCGTACCCCGCGTCGACCTGCCCGGCGGCGAGATGCCGGCCTGGTCGGACCTGGCCGGGGGGCGGGCCGCCGGCGGTGACCCGCTGGCCGCGCTGGCCGCCCGGGTGGTGCCGGCCGGCGCCCGGGTGCTGCTCGCCGGCCCGCACCACCCGGAGCTGCTGGCCCGGCTGGCGTACGCCGACGTGACCTGCCTGCTGCGCGGCGTGCCCGACGCCGACCGGCTGGCCGACGCCCCGGCCCGGCTGGTGATCGGCGGGCCGGACGGCCTCGACGGCTCCTACGACGTGGTGGTCGCCGCCGCCGGGCTGGACGCGATCGAGTCGGTGGAGGGGACACCGCTGGGCTGGTCGGCGCTGCTGGACCGGCTGGTGGCGGTGCTGCGCCCGGGTGGGCTGCTCCTGCTGCGCGCGGACAACCCGGTCGGCCTGGGCCGGCTGGTCGACACCACCCCGTGGTACGCCGGCCGCGACGACGCGCGGTGGGCCGTGGGCGGGGTCCTCGACGCCACCCGACCGGCCACCCTGGACCAGCTCCGGGCCCGGCTGACCGCCGCCGGGCTGCACCCGTGGGGCAGCTTCGCCGCGTACCCGGACCCGGGGGCGGCGACCGCGCTGCTGGCCACCGGGCCGCTCGCCGACCGGCCCACCTCGGGACTGTTCGACGCGGTGCTGCACGCCGCCTGCTCCGGCGACCC
>NZ_LRQV01000190.1 GCF_001567585.1 Micromonospora rosaria | reverse complement strand
GGCGCCGGCCGCTCGGACCCCGGCGGAGCGGGCAGCGCCGCCACCGGGGTACCGGCGGGGTGCACGGCGACGAACCGCACCGGCAGCCGGTGCCGGCGCAGGTCGCCCGTCGGCACCGCGCCGGGCCGCCCGAGCACCGCGAAGCCCGCGCCGAGCGCCGCGTCGAGCAGGTGCGGCGTGGCCGAGCCCCGGGTGCCGACCCTCGGCTGGGGGAACATCGTGCCGACCGCGCCGTCGCGCCGACCGCCGGCCAGCAGGCCCTGCTGGTACGCCGGCTCCGGCTTGAACTCGAAGTGCCGGACGTACCGGCGCACCCGGGACACCGTCTGCGCCGCCCGCAGGGCCACGTCGCGCAGCCACGCGGCCCGGCGGCTGCCGGGCAGGAACAGCCGCGCCATCCGGACGCTGGCGCGCGCCATCGCCACGGTGTGCGGTCGCCGCTCGACCTCGTACGTGTCGAGCACCGCCGGGTCGGCGGCGCCGGAGAGCACCAGGGACAGCTTCCAGGTGAGGTTCGCCGCGTCCCGCAGGCCGCTGCACAGGCTCTGCCCGAGCAGCGGGGGCATCTGGTGGGCGGCGTCGCCGGCCAGGAAGACCCGGCCCCGGCGCCACTGCCGGGCGGTGCGGTGGTGGAAGGTGGACACCAACGCCCGGGTGACCGTGAACCGGGCCGGGTCGACGTACGGCTCGACCAGCCGGGCGAGGCTCTCCGGCTGGAGCAGGTCCGCCTCGATCTCGCCGGGGCGCAGCATGAACTCCATCCGGTACCCGCCCCGGGCCCCCGGCGAGACGAACGCCGGCCGCCGCCAGTCGCAGACGAAGGTGGTGTGCCCCACCCGGACGGCGTCCCCGGTGACGTCGCCGGTGACCGCCAGCCACGCCTGGGGGTAGCTCGCCCCCGACAGCGGGATCTTCACGGCCGTCCGGGTGGTGCTGCGCGCCCCGTCGCACCCCAGCACGTACCGGGCCCGCACCGGGCGGTACCGCTGGGTGACCACGTCGCGCACCACCAGGTGCACCGCGTCGTCGTCCTGCCGCAGGGTGACCAGCTCCACGCCGAGGGCGAGCTCGACGTGGTCGAAGCGGCGCAGGCCGCCGCGCAGCGCCTGCTCCACCGACGGCTGGTCGAAGAAGTGCAGCGGCGCGTGCCCGTACCCGAAGTCGACCTCCGCCAGGTCGACGGTGGCGAAGACCCGGCCGGCGTGGTTGACGTAGTCGACCCGCGACGGCTGGTGCAGGTCGCCGACGATCTGGTCGAGCAGCCCCGCCTGCTGGTAGATGCGCAGGGCCTCGTCGTCGCAGGAGAACACCCGGGGCTGGCGGTGCGGCCCGGTGCTCCGCTCGACGACCAGCGTCCGCACGCCCCGGGCGCCGAGCAGGTTCGCCGCCAGCGCCCCGACCGGGCCGCAGCCGACGATGACGACGTCGACCTCCTGGACCGCTTCGTGACCCGGACGCTGGGCTGAACGCATGGAGTGACCCTTTCGAACCTGACTGTCCTGGCGCGGCACCGTGCCAGGACGCGACCACGACACCACCGCGGTGTGGAGCGGGCGTGGAGGTGCCGTGCAGACCGCGTGGAGATCACGGGTCGCCCGGGTCACCGGCCGCCGGATCTTACGATGCGCCGGACGTCCCGGGTGCTTGTCGTCCAACGGGCCGGATCCCTCACCCCTTCGGCTGGTCCGGCCGTGTCCCGGGCGGACGGGACGCCTGTCCCTGGTGTCTGGGTCCGCCGTGCGAACAGACTCGCCCAGCGCCGTTCGGCCAGCCACCGACAGGAGTTCGACCATGCCGCAGAGGTGTGCCGTCGCCATGCCCGACAGCACCAGCCCGCCGGACCGGTGTCCCACCGCCGCCACGAGATCCGGTGTGGACGACCGGTTCCGCCGCGTTGGACGGTGCCACCCATGACCCAGCCGGTACAGGCGATCCTCGTCCAGCACGCGGTCGCGCTGCTGCGTCCCCTGACCGCCGCGGCCGGCGACGCCCAGGCCCGCGACCGGCTGCTGCAGGGCATGGGCTGGGACGTGTCCACGCTCACCGGCTTCGACCTCCCCGCCTTCGTCGACGCCCTGGTCCGCTGCCGGGACACCGTGGCCCGGGTCGCCGCCCGGATCGACGCGGGCCTGGACGACCTCGGCGACGCGGCGGCGTGTCTCACCGACATCCGCGCCGCCGTCACGGCCGTCGTGGACCTGCTCGACGGTTGGCGGCCCCCGCCCACCCCGGGCGCGCCGGGCCGGCCCGCTCCCCCGCACCATGACGCCGACCCGTACCTGCTCTTCCTCACCGACCTGTTCGGCTACCTGCTCGACGCCCATTTGGCGCTGTACGCGCCGAACCTGCTGGTCGCCCTCGACATGCTCGGCGTACGGCGGCTGGTCACCGCCGCCGCGCCCGTCACGATCGGCGGCCGGCAGGCCCGGGACCGGCGGGAGCGGCCCTTCTTCACGGTCGACCCGCTGGGCCGGCTGCTGGCCGACCCGGTGGGTGTGCTCCGGGACCGGCTGTTCGGGCCGGCGGGCCCGCCCACGCTGCCCGCCGAGATCGCCGACGCCCTCGGCGAGCCGCTGGTGCGGTGGCTGACCGGCCTCGGGGTGCCCGCCTCGTACGGCACGCCGGGCGTGGACTCGGCCGGGTCGGAGCTGACCCCGGCGCAGCGTGACGCCGCCCGACGCCTGCTGCACCTGTCCTGGTCGGCGCCGGTCGGCACTCCCGACGAGCCGGACGCCGACCCGGACGTCGACCCGCGGGGACAGGCCACCCTGCACCTGGCCGCCGGGCTGGCCCGGGACACCGCGCAGGACCCCGTCGACCCGCCGCTGGCCCTGGTGCTCGCGCCACAGGGGACCCTCGACGCCACCGTGGAGCACGGCCAGTGGACCGTGGCGAGCCGGCTCACCGGCCTGGTCACCCCGGTCGTGGTCACCCGGGACGGCGCGCGGTTCCGGCCCGCCGACGGCTCCACCCCACCCGGTGGGGCCGAGCTGACCGGCGCGGTCGAGCTGCGGTACGCCGGCCCCACCCCCGGCGAGCCGGCCCTGCGCCTCGGCGCCCCGGACGGTACCCGGCTGGAGGTCGACCAGTTCCGGTTCGCCGCGCAGGGCCGGCTCACCGCCACCGGACCGACCGGTGACCTCGTCCTGAGCCTGGACGGCGCCCGCCTGCTGATCGCACCGGGCGACGACGGTTTCCTCGCCGCGGTCCTGCCGCCTCACCCGATCCGGATCGAGCTGGACGCCGGGCTGCGCTGGTCGCCGGAGCGCGGCCTCACCCTCACCGGCGGCGGCGGGCTGGAGTCGACCCTGCCGGTCGGCGCGACCTTCGGCCCACTGCACGTGGACCACGTCACCGTCGGGGTGCGGGCCGGCAGCACGGGGCTGCCCGGCGGCGGCGTCACCGGCCCCGTCGGCACCGCCGGGGTCGAGGTGCGGCTGACCACCGACCTGACGGTACGGCTCGGCCCGGTCACCGCCTCGGCCACCGGCCTCGGGCTGCGGGCCGCGCTGACCCCGGCCGACGGCGCCGGCACGCTCGGCCCGGTCGACGTGGACCTGGCGTTCCTGCGGCCCTCCGGGGTCGGCATCGCGGTCGACGCCGGGGTGGTCACCGGCGGCGGGTTCCTGCTCGCCCAGGACGACGACCGGTACGGCGGCGTCGTCCAGCTCAGTTTCCTCGGCCAGTCGCTGTCCGCCGTCGGCCTGCTCGACACCCGGATGCCGGACGGCTCCCCCGGTTTCTCGCTGCTCGTGCTCATCTCGGTGCGGTTCCCCCCGGTCCAGCTCGGGTTCGGTTTCGCGCTCACCGGCGTCGGCGGCCTGATCGGCGTCAACCGGGCGGTACGGGCCCAGGCGATGCGCGACGGGCTCGCCGACGGCGCGCTGGACACCGTGCTGTTCCCGGCCGACCCGATCGGTAACGCCCCCCGGTTGATCCGGGACCTCGACCGGTTCTTCCCCACCACCGTCGGCCAGCACGTGGTCGGGCCGACCGTCGAGCTCACCTGGGGCGCGCAGGGCCTGCTCACCGCCCGACTGGGCCTGTTCGTGGAGTTCCCGACGCCGGTGCGGGTGGTGCTCGCCGGCCAGCTGCGGATCGCGCTGCCGCCGGGCCGCGCCGAACCGGTGGCGCTGATCCAGGTCGACCTGGTCGGGGCGCTCGACTTCGGCGAGCGGACGTTGGCGATCGACGGGGTGCTGCGCGACTCCCGGCTGGCCGGGTTCACCCTGACCGGGCGGATGGCGGTCCGCGCCAACTGGGGTGACCGGCCGTCGTTCCTGGTCTCGATCGGCGGGTTCCACCCCCGTTTCCCGCAGCCGGACACCGTGCCGGCGCTACAGCGACTGACCCTGTCGCTGGGCGACGGCAACCCCCGGCTGCGGCTGGCGTCGTACCTGGCGATCACCTCGAACACCGTCCAGTTCGGGGCCCGCCTGGACCTGTACGCCGGGATCTCGGTCCCGATCGTCGGCACCTTCGCCATCGCGGCGGTGCTCAGCTTCGACGCGCTGATCGTGCTCGAACCGCTCTCCTTCGCCATCGACATCTACGCGATGGTCGCGCTCACCTGGAACGGTGACCCGATCCTCGCCGTGGAGCTCGCCGGCAGCCTGACCGGGCCACGCCCCTGGCGGGCGGTGGGGCGGGCCAGCTTCACCTTCCTCGGCCGGCACTCCATCCGCTTCGACGTCACCGTCGGCAAGCGCCCCGCCGTCGCCCCGCCGCTGCGGGTGGACCTCGCGGGCAAGGTCCGCACGGCCCTGGCCGACACGGCGAACTGGACCGCCGAGCCGCCCACCGGGTCCGGGCCGCTGGTCACCCTCGCCGAGTCGGCCACCGCCGACACCGAGGTCCTGGTGCACCCGCTCGGGTCGCTGACGGTCCGGCAGAAGGTGGCCCCACTGGACGTGACCGTCGACCGGTACGGCACGGCGGCGCTCACCGGGGAGGTGCGCCGGTTCACCGTCGGCGCCGTCACGCTCGACGGCGCCCCGGCCCGGTCGACGCCGGTCGACGACCTGTTCCCCCCGGCGGAGTACCTCGACATGGACGACATGGAGAAGCTCTCCGCGCCCTCCTTCGAGCGGTGGGCGTCCGGCTTCCGGGTCGACGACTCGGCGCTGACCCTGCCCCCGGCGCCGGCCTGGCGTCTGGTCGCCGCCCGGACCGAGGACGAGATCGTCACCCGTACCCCCGACGGGGGCCCGACCGGGCCGACCGTGACCCGGCCGATCCCGGACGACCGGATGAAGGTCCAGGCCGGGGCCGGCGCGGCGGCGGTCAACGGGGCCGGCGCGCAGGGCGCACGGGCCTTCGCCGGACCCGCCTCCGACATCGGCCTGGCCGAGCCGTTGTACGCGGTGGTCACCGCCACCCCGCCCGCCGACGGCACGCTCGCGGTGCTCACGCCGACCCGACCACCGGCCCGGTACGCCGAGGCCCGGGAGGCGCTCGCCGCCCAGGGGGCCGGCGGGGTTCTCAAGCTCATCGAAAACGACGACGTCCCCCGGGAGTGACCGTGTCCTCGACCTACCATTTCCTGCCCTGGGCCAGGGAGGGCCTGGCCAACCGGCTCCGCGCGCCGAAGCCCGACGAGGACCCGCGCCGTGGCCACGTCACCGTCACCGCGACGCTGAACGAGCACTCCCTCGGCGAGATCGCCGTCGCCATGCTCGGCCCCGGCGACGTGACCGGGCTCGCCCCGCACCAGGTGCTCCGCACCGACCCGCCGCCCGGCACGCTCGGCTTCGAGCCGGACCACTACCCCACGCTGGACCTCGACTCGCCGACCCTGCCCTGGCTGTTCACCCCGCTGCCCCCGGCCGCCGACCGGCTCCCCCCGTGGCTGTGCCTGGTGGCGGTCCGCCAACAGCCCGGGGTCCGGCTGCGCACGGACGGGCTGCGCAACACCACCGTGCTGGAGATCGGCGCGCCCGCCGACGCCCGGCTCGAACTGCCCGACCTCACCCACTCCTGGGCCTGGGCGCACGTGCAACTGGTCGGTGCGCTCGCCCCCGGCGAGTCCGCCGCGCAGGTGCTGCGCCAGGCCCCGGAGCGGACCGTCGCCCGGCTGGTCTGCCCCACGCCGCTGCGTCCCGACGCCCGCTACCACGCCTGCCTCGTGCCGACCTTCGCCGTCGGCCGGGCGGCCGGGCTGAACCTGCCGCTGCCCGACGACACCGGGCCGGCCTGGACGTCCACCGACCAGGACGTGACGCTGCCGGTCTACCACCACTGGGAGTTCAGCACCGGCGCCGGCCACAGCTTCGCCGACCTGGTCCGGGCGCTGCGGTTCCGGCCGGCCCCCGAGGGTGTCGGCCGGCGGCCGTTCGACCTGGCCGGCAGCGGGCTCACCGCCCCGGCCGGGGCGACGCCGCTGCCCGCGTTCGACGGCGCGCTGGTGCGCCCCGGCAGCGGTCACACCGACCCGCCCGCCTGGGTACGGCAGGCCCTCGCCCCGCTCGTCGGCACCGGGCCGGGCAGCGCCGCGCCCCTGTACGGCGGCGAGCACGCCGGCCGGCGGTCGGTGCCGGCGGGCGACGCCGGCTGGCTCGCCGACCTGAACCTCGACCCGCGGTACCGGGGCGTCGCGGGGCTGGCCGCCGCCGTCGTGCGGGACCGGCAGGAGGACCTGGTCGCGGCGGCCTGGCAGCAGGCCGGCGACGTGCGGCCGGTCAACAAGCTGCTGGCCGCCAGCGACCTGGCGAACACGGTCAACAGCACCCTGCACGCCCGCCGGCTCACCGGCCTGCCGGCCGAAGGGCTGACCCTGACCCAACTGGCGGCGCCGCTGGGGCTCACCGCCGGAGCGGGGGTGGTGACCACCACCGCGTACCGGCGGGTGAGCCGGCGACGCGGGCCGATCGCCCGGCGGGCCGCGCCACCGGCCCCGGTCACCGTCGCGCCGGCCGACGTGGCGGCCCTGACCAGCGCGCTCGAACCGGCCCGCACCGTCAAGCAGCGGGTGGCCAGCCGGCTCACCGGGGCCACCGGCACCGACCAGCCGGACCGGGTCCGGGTCGCGCCGGCCTTCCCGACCCCGATGGCCGGTGAGCTGGCCCGGCTCGCGCCGCAGTTCCTGCTGCCCGGCGCGGACCGGATCCCGCCGGACAGCGTGGTCGCGCTGGAGACCAACCCCCGCTTCGTCGCCGCGTTCCTCGCCGGGCTGACCGCCGAACTCGCCAGCGAGCTGCGCTGGCGGGACTTCCCGCTGGCCGACCGGGCCACCCTGTTCCAGCACTTCTGGGACCAGCGCGGCCAGGGCGGCGACGGTACGCCGGACGTGCCGCCGATCGACCAGTGGCCGGCCGACCGGCGGCTCGACAAGGTGGTCACCGGCGACGCCGCCCGCCTGGTCCTGGCGGTCCGGGGCGAACTGCTGCGCCGTCACCCGCGCACGGCCGTCTACGCGGTCCGCGCCGCGTCACGGACCGCCCCGGCGGACGAGACCGTCGCCGGCACCGTGGCGTACCCGATCTTCGGCGGCGCCCTCGGCACGGACCTGCGCTACTTCGGCTTCGACCTGACCCAGGACCAGGCGACCGGGCGGACGGACGGCCCGGGCTGGTTCTTCGTCTTCGCCGAGCAACCCACCGAGACCCGGTTCGGCCCACCCCCGACCGGCGACCCGCTCGCCGGCGCCGGGGTGACCGCCGCCGAGGTCGCCCGCCGCACCCTGCGGCTGCCGCTGCGGGTGCTGATCCACGCCGCCGACCTGCTCACCGCCGACTGAGGCCGGAGAACGAGACACCATGCCCGACATCACCACCGTGCCCACCGGTACGCCGATCGCCCTGTTGCCGTACCGGATCGAGACCCGGTACCTGCCCCGGTCCGGCGGCCAGCCCGGCGCCGACCTGCTGGTTCGGGTCTACCCCGACCAGATCCACTTCGACGCGCACGAGCCGGGGCTGACCCCGGTCGAGGCGCAGGCCCGCGACGAGTTCGTGGCCGCCGGTGGGCACGGTCCCGACCCGGACGATCCCGACGTGGTCTCCGCGTGGGCGCGGCTCGTCGAGCAGTTCGGCGAGACCCGTGCCGCCTGGCTCGCCCGGCGGCCCGCCGCCGGCGAGGGGTTCGGCACCCGACCGGCCGCGTGGTCCGAGCCGGTGCGCGCCCGCGCCCTGCCGGACCGCTTCGTGGTGCTCGGGTACCGCGCCAACCAGCTGGTCTTCCGGCACGAGGCCGCACCGGTCCCCCGGGACCTCGCGGTCAGCCCGCCGCCGGACGAGGCCGTCACGCCCGCGCCGCCGTCGCCGCCGGACGCCTCCGGGCACCGGCCGGACCCCGTCGACGTGCCGCCGGGCATGGCCTGGATGATCGACCCCGCCGAGGGCGAGGCCAACGGCATGTTGCTGCGGGTTCCGCTCGGCCCCACCCAGCTGGTCCTGGACCGGCTCGTGGTGCTCGGCGTCCGGGTCGAGGCCCGGCCGGGTGAGCCCGGCGGCACCGCCGGCGTGCGCGGCGCGGCCGACCTCGCCGCGCTGCTCACCGCGCACCGCTACACCGACGGGCTCGCGCTGGTCGCCCAGGGCACCCCGACGAACAACACCGACCGGGGCTCCTCCGGTCTCGGCGAGGCAGGGCTCGCGGCCACCACCAGCCGCCGGGAGCTCTTTCCCGACGCGGCCGGCGACGGCTCCGACGGCGCCCGGCTGGCCGCCGCCCTCGGCGTCCCCCGGACGGTGTTCGGCAGGGTCGAGGGGGCCGACGGGCGGGAGTCGCGCGACGCGCAGGCGATGAACGCCGCCCTCTGGCCCGCCACCTGGGGCTATCTGCTGAACGGCATCCTGACCAGCGTCGGTCTCACCCGGCTGGAGCCGTACCGGCGGCACTTCGTGGACTGGGTCCGGGCCCGGGGCCCGCTGGCCGCGCTCCGGATCGGCAACCAGCCGTACGGGGTGCTGCCGACCATCTCGCTCGACCGCTACCAGGCCGACCCGGGCGACCCCACCGGCGCCCAGGTCGCCAACCTCGTCCGCCGGCTGCGCCCGATCTGGCAGACCGCCGTCGCCGCCAGCCGGCCGGACACCAGGCCGGTGCTGGACATCCTCAAGCGCCGCCCGGTCTCCGACGGCTACACGGTGCGCGGCGTCTTCGGTGCCAGCCCGTGGATCGACACGGCGATCAGCTTCGAGGGACTCGACCAGGCCCAAGTGATCCGGCGGACCGTCGACGCCCGGGCCGAGCACGGGCAGATCAGCAGCACGTTGAACGTGCCGCCGTTCATGCCGTTCGACTTCATCAAGGCGTTCACCTCCGTGTCCGCCTGGGACGGACACCTGCCGACGGTCGCGGCCGACCTCACCCCACAGACCGTGGAGTGGCTCGCCGCCCTGCGGGCCCGGATGCTGGCCACCCTGCCCGCCGACGTCGAGGCCGGGGGCTGGCCGGGCAAGCCGGCCGACTCGGTGCTGTACCTGCTGCTGCGGCACGCGGCCCGGCTGGTCGCCACCGGCCCGGCCCCGGACGTGCGGGACTACCCGGCCCGGGGCCACTTCGGCGACGCCGTCGAGCCGCCGCCGCTGGACCGGTACGCCGAGCTGCTGGCCGCCCTCGACGACCTGGCCCGGCGACCGGCCACGGTGGTCGACCTGGCCGCCCGCGAGGCGCTGGACCTGGCCGGGTTCCGGCTCGACGCCTGGGCCACCTCGGTGGCCACCCGGCGGCTCGCCCGACTGCGCGCCGACCCGGAGGCCGGGCTCGCCCTCGGCGGGTACGGCTTCGTCGAGAACCTGGCCCCCGGCAGCCACGACGTCGCCGTACCGGCCGACCAGATCCCGCCCGGTGAGGCGCCCGGCCTGCTGCGCCGCGCCAGCGACGCCGGTTACCTGCACGCGCCGAGCGTGGCCCACGCGGTGACCGCCGCCGTGCTGCGCGCCGGCCACCTCACCCACGCCGAGGAGGCCGACGCCACCGGGACCAGCCCGTTCGCCCTGGACCTCTCCTCCCGCCGGGTCCGGCTCGGCACCGCCGTCGTCGACGGGCTGCGCCAGGGGCAGACCCTGGCGGCGCTGATCGGGTACCGGATCGAGCGGGCCCTGCACGACACCGGGCAGGCGGCGGTCATCCCCGCCCTGCGCCGGGCGGTCGCCGCGCTCGCCGGTCAGACCGGTGAGCAGGAGGTGGTCGACGGGGTCGCGCTGCTCACCGCGCACACCGCCGGGCAGCTCCGGTGGGGCGTCGACGGCCTGCCCCCGCTGGCCGCCGTCGCGCCGGCGATCGAGGTGGCCCGGGAGGCCGTCGACGCGGTCGGTGACCTCTCCGTCGCCGAGGCGCTGCACCACACGGTGCAGGGCAACTACCAGCGGGCCAGCGCGGCGCTG
>NZ_LRQV01000189.1 GCF_001567585.1 Micromonospora rosaria | reverse complement strand
CGGGGCATTTCGTCCGCGTCCCCGCCGCTCTCGCGCCGGGCACTTTTACTACGTTACCTCACCGTCTGCTCCGTGTCAAACCGTGTGTCCCGGTCTGTCGCGGTTCGTACGGGTCCTACACCCGGGGCAGCGCGCAGCAGCTTGCTGTTGCATACGGCCCAGGGTTTGGCAGTCCGGCCGCCGCGGTCTCCCGCGAGCTGGCCCGGTTTGCTGCCGGTCGACAACCTTACCCGGTCGGTTCCGCCACACCAAATCGGCCTCGCGACCGCTCCAGGGGCACCACCCGCCCGCTGTCGTTCGGGCTGAGCCCGTCCAACCTCGGGGTTGTCCGCCAGCCTCCGGCCTCTGGGCTTTCGCCCGGTTCGTCCGTTCCGCGCTGGCAGAGAGAAAGTTACGCGTCCCGAGTTTGATCGTCAAATCGGGGGGTAGGGGCGCGCGTCACCACGCCGTTGAGCTGCGGAGATAGACGGAGGGTAGCGACAGGTGGGGCGGGACTCCGCCGCTGCCGCACGTCGCCCGGAGTCCGGTCGACGTGATGCGGACGAGCGACATACCTCGCAGGTATGAATATGCCTCACAGGTGTGTCGACCCGAGGGCATCACGCTGGCGGGCCGGTCACCCTGCGTAGCCCGTCCGCCGGGCCAGCCGTCAACAGACCGACGGTCAGTGGTCAGCAGGGCGGCGGGCCGCCCGCCAACCCCGAACGCCGAGGAGACCGACCGTGGTCCCGATGGCCAGGGAGGAGACGATCAGCAGGGCGTGGATCCAGAGGAAGCCTGTGGCCGGCCAGTCCCCGACCGTCCCGCTGGCCCAGGCCCGCTCGTCCTGCCAGATCGCGACCGCGAACCGGGGCCAGATCGCCCAGGTCCAGACCCCGACACCGATCAGGAACAGGGCCCAGCCACGCGACAGCACCATGGGTCCCGAGTATGCCAGCGGTCTCGCGGCACCCCGCCGAGGTGCGGTTTTCCGGCCCGCCGCCCGGGGCACTGGATACCGGAGCGACGACAGTGACCGGACGACGACCCGGAGGTGGCCGGCGATGCAGCGCCCGACCTTCAGCCCGTGGACCTGGCGCGACCCCTCCGCCCTCGCTGGCGGCTACGACCACACGACGCCGTCGCGGGGGCCGACCGACCAGCCCGACGGTGGGCACGACGGCCCGGACGCGCCCGGCCCGGGCACCCCGATCGACCTGGTCGGGTACCGGGTGGAGGCGACCGACGGGCGGGTCGGGTCGATCGACGAGGCGAGCTACGACACCGACGCGAGCTACCTGGTGGTGGAGACCGGCCCGTGGATCTTCGGGCGGAAGGTGCTGCTTCCCGCCGGCACCGTCGCCCGGGTCGACCACCTGGACCGGGTGGTCCACGTCGACCGCAGCCGCGAGCAGGTCAAGGACTCCCCGACGGTCGACCCGGCGGAGCTGCGCCGGCCCGACCACCGCGCGCGGGTCGGGGAGTACTACATGGAGAGCTACCGGCGGGGCTGATCCCGACCCCGGTCTGGGGCTACCGTGGGACGCATGGCCTGTCCGCGCAGCAGTCTGCCGGCGCCCGTCGACCCGGTCGGCGGTCCCCCGGCGGCAGTGCTGCGACCTGCGACGTCCCGACCGGTCGACGGTACGGGGCAGACGCTCGACGTACGGATCGGTGACGGCCGGGAACGGATCCTCGACGTGCTCCGCGCCGGCGGGATGCGGTTCCGCGACGGTGCGCGATGGCGACCGGCTCAGTGAGCCTGTCCGGCTGACCCTGCCCGGGGCGACCGCCCCGGCCCACCTGGGGCGACGTTCGCCCCGGTCAGCGCGCGCCCGCGCGTTTCCGCAGTTCCCACCGTACGAGAGGCGTCCCGCCATGTCCGTCGCACGCATGCTCACCGGAGACCGCCCGACCGGGCGGTTGCACCTCGGTCACCTGGTCGGCAGCATCGCCAACCGGGTCCGGTTGCACCACCGGTACGAGAGCTTCTTCATCATCGCCGACCTGCACATGCTCACCACGAGGAACACCCGCGAGGACATCGAGCGGGTGGCCGACAACGCCCGGGAGATGGTCACCGACGTGCTGGCCGCCGGGGTGGAGCCGCAGCGGGCGACGTTCTACCTCCAGTCCGCCGTACCCGAGGTCGGTGACCTGAACACGCTGCTGCAGAACCTGGTCACGGTGCCGAGGTTGGAGCGGGTCCCGTCGCTGAAGGAGATGGCCCGCGACGCCGGCAAGGAGGAGATGCCGTACGGGCTGCTCGGGTACCCGGTGCTCCAGGCCGCCGACATCCTGTGCGTGAAGGGGCAGGTGGTCCCGGTCGGCCGGGACAACGCCGCGCACGTCGAGGTGACCCGGGAGATCGCCCGCCGCTTCAACCACCTCTACGGGGAGGTGTTCCCGGTCCCGGAGCTGATCAGCTCGGCGACGCCGACCCTGGTGGGGACGGACGGTCGGGGCAAGATGAGCAAGAGCCGGGGCAACGCCATCGCGCTCGCCGACTCCCCGGCCGAGGTGCGTCGCAAGGTGCGGGGCATGTACACCGACCCGAACCGGGTCCGGGCCGACGTGCCGGGGACCGTGGCGGGCAACCCGGTGTTCGCGTACCACGACCTGTTCAACGCCGACCGGGCCGAGGTGGCCGAGCTCAAGCGGCGCTACCAGGCCGGCCAGGTGGGTGACGTCGAGGTCAAGGAGAAGCTGGCGACGGCGCTGAACCGGTACCTCGATCCGATCCGGGAGCGCCGGGCCCGGTACGAGGCCGACCCCGGGCTGGTCGACCAGTTGATCGTCGAGGGCACCGAGCGGACCCGGGCGCAGGTTCGGCAGACCCTGCTGGAGGTGCGCCGGGCGATGGGGTTGACCAGTGCGTACAGCCGGCTCCGGCGGCGGGCCGAGCGGTCCCGGGCGCGACCGGTCGCGCCGGCCTGACCGGCGCTCACCCCGCAGGGCGCGGGGTACGGCAGGATGGCAGCCATGCTTCCCGCACCCCGCGCCCTCCTGCTGGACTTCGGTGGTGTCCTCGCGGACGCGCCGACGCAGCCGCCCGCGCCGCCCGAGCTGGTCGCGCGGCTGCACGAGGTGACCGGTGGGGCGGTTCCCGCCGACCGGATCGCCGGGGACCTGGGCGCGGGCAGCCGGGCGTACGCGGCGTGGCGGGACGGGGCCGGCAACACCGAGGTCTCCGTCGAGGTGGGGCACGCGCAGATGTGGCGGGACTTCGTCACCGCCGGCTGGCCGCCGGCCGCCCGGGAGGCGGTGCAGCGGGAGGCCAGCCCGTTGGCGTACGCGCTGACCTGGCGGGCGGAGTGGGCCGTGCGGCCGGGGATCCCGGCGGCGTTGCGGGCGGCGGTGGCCGCCGGCCTGCCCTTGGCGGTGGTCAGCAACACCCTCTGCGGGGCGGCGCACCGGGACTTCCTCGCCCAGGCGGGGCTGGCCGACCTCTTCACGGCGCAGTTTTACAGCGACGAGGCGGGTCCCCGGAAGCCGAATCCGGAGCTGGCCCGGATGGCCGCCCGCGCGGTCGGGGTACCGGTCGGCGAGTGCTGGTTCGTCGGGGACAGCGTGCAGCGGGACGTCGTCTGCGCCCGGCGGGCCGGTGCCGCCGCCGTGGTGTTGATGCGCTCCCCGCGGACCGACCGGGAGCGGCCGGTGCCGGAGGTGGCCCCGGACGCCCGGATCGAGGACGGCCACGGGCTGCTGGAGCTGCTGAACCGGGCGCTGGCCGGCTGAGCCCTCCGGCCGGGGCCACCGGGTTCCCGGTCGTGGTGGCCGGTGTCGGCGGGGCGGCGCACCGACGGGTCGGCACGCGGCCGGTCGACGCGGGCGCGGGTGGCAGAGTGGTACCTCGTGGACGCACTCACGGTACGGGGACTGTGCCGGCGGTTCGGCAACCTGGTCGTGCTCGACGACGTCAGCTTCACCGTCCCGGCGGGCCGGATCGCCGTCGTGGTGGGGCCGAACGGTTCGGGTAAGACCACCCTGCTGCGCTGCGTCGTTGGCGCCGACCGCCCGGACGACGGCGAGGTGCTGGTGGACGGCCGGCGGGCGTACGAGACCGATGCCTGGGTCCGCTCCTTCGTCGCCGCCGCGCTCGACGACATCGACTTCTTCCCGGACCTCTCCGTGGTGGAGCACCTCGAACTGCTCGCCTACGCGCACGGCGGGCCGGTCGAGCCGGTCGCCGAGGTGCTGACCGAGCTGGGGCTGGACCGGGCCCGCGACCAGTTGCCCGCCACCCTCTCCAGCGGCCAACGACGCCGGCTCGCGCTGGCGTCCTGTTTCGTCCGCCCGCGCCGCCTGCTCGTCCTCGACGAGCCGGAGCAGCGGCTCGACGTCCGGGGCCGGGCCTGGTTGGCCGACCGGCTGCGCGACGAGCGGGCCACGGGTACCGCCGTGCTGATGGCCTCGCACGACGCCGAGTTGATCGACGCGGTCGCCGACAGCCGGATCGAGATCGGGGGATGACCAGCGCCGCCACCCCCGACCGGACGGCGGCGCCGCCGGACGTGCCGACCGCCCGACAGCTCCGTGCCCGGCTGCGGCGGGCCCGTCGTCGGCACCACCACCGGGGTCTCGGTGACCTGCTCACCGACGTGTACCTGGTGGTCCTCTTCGTCGCCATGTACGGCTGGGCGCTGGTCAGCGACCTGCGCGCCTACCTGGGCTCCCCGGCCGGTGGCGCGGCCGACCCCGGGGAGCGGTACTGGATCGCGGTGGCCGCCCTGCTGGCCGTCGCCGGGCTCGGTTGGCGGGCGCTGCGCGCGGTGGGTCCGTTGCTGGTCAGCGCGGCGGCGCAGAGCTGGGCGGCGGGCGCCCCGGTCGACCGGCGGGGCTGGTTGCTGCCGCGTTTCGTCGTCCTGCTCGGTGCGGTGGGCGGCGGGGGTGCCCTGCTCGGCGTGGGGCTCGCGTTCGTCGCGCGGGCCGACGGCGGCGGCGACCTCGCCGTGGCGGCGCTGGCCGGCGGCGGGTGGGCGACGGCGGCGCTGGCGGCGGCCGTGCTCGCCCAGGCCAGCCGGGTCACCGCGCGCTGGCCCCGGCTGCTCGGGGCGGGGCTGGTCGTGGGGGGTGTGCTGCTGACGGTCGGCGTCGTCGTCAGTCACTTCGCTGGTGGCCGGCTCGGCCGGCCGGGCGCCTGGCTGGCGGGGGGGGCTGTCGTGGTGGGGCTGCCGCTGGCGGTGGTGCTCACCGTGCGCGCGGTCCGGGCGTTGCCCCGGGTGGACCGGGCGGCGCTGACCACCGGGGCCCAGTTCGCCAACGCGGCGGCCACGGCGGCGGTGATGCTGGACCCGACCCTGCTCGCCGCGGTGGTGGAGAGCCGCCGGTGGCGCGGGGTGGGCCGGGTCCACAGCCGCCGGTTCCGCGCCGGCCGCCGCTGGTGGGTGCTGCTCCAGGCGGAGGTACGCCGGCTCGGCCGGCACCCGGGCGCGCTCGCCGCGTGGGCGGCGGTGATCCTGGTGCAGTACGCGGTGGCCGTGGCGGTGCCGTCGGTCGCCGGGTCGGCGCAGGTGGTCGGGGCGTACCTGGCGGCCGACCGGTTGGCCGGCGGCCTGCGGTCGGTGAGCCGCTCGCCCGGCCTGCGGCGGGTGCTGGGCGGCGGTGACGGCGGCAACCAGGTGGCGCACGTCGTCGTGCCGGCGGTGGGGGCGGCGCTGTGGTGGCTGGCGACGCTGCCCGTCGGTGGGGCGCAGCCGGGCTGGCTGGACGCGATCCTGGTGTCCGGTGTCGTCGTCGCCGTGCACCGGGCCGCCACCCGGCGGCCGATGGACTACGACACGGCGGTGGCGGACACCCCGTTCGGGATGATCCCGGTCGGCCTGTTGAGTCAGGTCCTGCGTGGACTCGACGTGGTGGCTGTCCTGGTGGTTGCCCAGCTCGTGCTCTCCTGAGCGACATTCCACACCAGAGCCGTTTCTCCTGCGTATATAGGGTTCCGCCGATTGACAAAGTTTGTCATCCCAACTTAATCTGCGGTTCCCGATCGGGCGCCGGCCGCGTTCGCGGTGGCGCCTGCCGCAACCCGTCCCAGCGGGAACCCAGGCGAGGAGCGTCATGGCCGGTACACGAGGCACGACACGAAGGACCCGATGGCGGCTCGGCATGTTCACCGGGGCGCTCACCATGCTGCTGGTCAGCCTCGGCATGACGTTCGCGGTCAGCGCGCACGCGGCGGCGGGCTGCAAGGTGGACTACTCCACCAACCAGTGGCCCGGTGGCTTCACCGCGAACGTGACCGTGACCAACCTCGGTGACCCGGTCAACGGGTGGCGCCTGACCTGGGCTTTCCCCTCCGGCCAGCAGGTGGCGCAGGCGTGGAACGCCACCGTCACCGCCACCGGCGCGAACGTCACCGCCACCAACGTGGGCTACAACGCCGCGATCGGCACCAACGGCACCGCGTCGTTCGGCTTCAACGGCTCCTGGACCGGCGCCAACAACGCCCCCACGTCGTTCGCGCTCAACGGCGTGACCTGCACCGGCAGCGTCGGCCCCACCACCCCGCCCACCACGCCGCCGACCACCCCGCCGGTCACCACCCCGCCGCCGACCACCCCGCCGCCGGCCGGTGACGCGATGGCCTACGTGGCCGCCATGCAGCCCGGCTGGAACCTCGGCAACACCTTCGACGCGGTCGGCGCCGACGAGACGGCGTGGGGCAACCCCCGGGTCACCCAGGCGCAGCTCGACAACATCCGGGCCCAGGGCTTCAACAGCATCCGGATCCCGATCACCTGGAGCAACCACCACGGGCCGGCCCCGACGTACACCATCGACCCGGCGTGGCTGAACCGGATCAAGGAGGTCGTCGGCTGGGCGCTCGACGACGGCTTCTACGTGATGATCAACCTGCACCACGACTCGTGGCAGTGGATCAACACCATGCCGACGGACCGGACCACCGTCCTCAACCGGTACAACGCGCTCTGGACCCAGATCTCCGCCGCGTTCAAGGACCACTCGCCGAAGCTGCACTTCGAGAGCGTCAACGAGCCCCAGTTCGCCAACAGCTCCGGTGACGCCCAGAACGCCCAGCTGCTGAACGAGCTGAACACCTCCTTCCACCGGATCGTGCGGGCCTCCGGGGGCGGCAACGCCACCCGGATGCTGGTCCTGCCGACCGTGTACACCCAGACCGACCAGGCCCGCGCCGACGAGCTGCTGGCCACCATCACCCAGCTCAACGACCGCAACCTGATCGCCACCGTGCACTTCTACGGGTACTGGCCGTTCAGCGTGAACGTCGCCGGGGGGACCCGCTTCGACGCCACCACCCAGAAGGACCTGACCGACCAGTTCGACCGGGTGTACAACACCTTCGTCACCCGGAACATCCCGGTGATCGTCGGGGAGTACGGTCTGCTCGGCTTCGACCGGCACACCGGCACCATCCAGCAGGGCGAGAAGCTCAAGTTCTTCGAGTTCCTCGGGCACTACGCCAAGCAGCGGCGGCTCACCACCCAGCTCTGGGACAACGGGCAGCACTTCAACCGGACCACCTTCCAGTGGCGGGACCCGGAGCTGTGGGCCCAGATCAAGTCGAGCTGGACCACCCGCTCCGGCACCGCCTCGTCCGACCAGGTGTACGTGCCCCGGACCGGAACGATCACCGCCAAGTCGCTGACCCTGAACCTGAACGGCACCACCTTCCAGGGGCTCCGTCAGGGCACCACCAACCTGGTGCAGGGCACCGACTACACCGTCTCCGGCAGCCAGCTCACGCTCACCGCCAGCGCGCTGACCCGACTGGTCGGCAACCGGGCGTACGGCGTGAACGCCAGCCTCCAGGCGCGGTTCTCCACCGGCGTGCCGTGGCGGATCGACATCATCAGCCACGACCCGCCGGTGCTGTCGAACGCCACCGGGACGACGGCCGCGTTCGCCATCCCGACCCAGTTCCGTGGTGACCAGCTCGCCACCATGGAGGCGAAGTACGCCGACGGCAGCAACGCCGGCCCGCACAACTGGACGTCGTTCAAGGAGTTCGACGTCACCTTCGCCCCCGACTACACCGGGAACCGCATCACCCTGACCGAGACCTTCTTCGGCGAGGTCAACGACGGCGCCCGGGTGACCCTCACCTTCCACTTCTGGAGCGGCGCGACGGTCACCTACCACGTCACCAAGTCGGGGAGCAGCGTCACCGGCACCACCTCCTGAGCCCGGTCCCGCGCCCGGCGCGGACCTCCGGCCCGAACGGGCCGCGATCGACTGTCGATCGCGGCCCGTTCCGCGTGCGGCGGCGGTTCGTGAACGGCCGGGCCTTGACGTGGACGAAGTGACGGACGTAACTTTCTTCGCAAGAGTTTCCGGCAAGTTTCAGGGAAGTTGCTGCAACTCTTTCCACCCCCGGCACGGTCCGTCGCCCCGCGCGGGGGACCGTGGCAGCCGACACCCCGTCCCGTCCGTACCACCCGGAGGAGAACCGGTGTTGCCCGAACCGTCCCCGCACCGCCGCTGGCGCCTCGGCGTCGGCCTGCTCGCCGCCACCGTCACCGCCCTCGCCGCCACCGTCGTCGCCGGGGGCGTGCCCGCCACCACCACCGCCGCCCAGGCCGCACCGGCCGGCGACAAGGACGTCACCGCCGTGCTGTTCGAGTGGCGGTTCGACTCCATCGCCCGCGCCTGCCGGGACACCCTCGGCCCGAAGGGGTACGGCTTCGTCCAGGTCTCCCCGCCACAGGAACACATCCAGGGCGGCCAGTGGTGGACCTCGTACCAGCCGGTCAGCTACCAGATCGCCGGACGCCTCGGGGACCGGACCGCGTTCCGGTCGATGGTGAACGCCTGCCACGGCGCCGGCGTGAAGGTCATCGTCGACGCGGTGATCAACCACATGAGCGCCGGCTCCGGCACCGGGACCGGGGGCACCACCTACAGCAAGTACACCTACCCCGGCGTCTACCAGGTGCAGGACTTCCACTCCTGCCGCAGCTCGATCACCGACTACCGCAACCGGTACGACGTGCAGGAGTGCGAACTGGTCGGGCTCTCCGACCTGAACACCGGCTCCGACTACGTCCGGGGCCGGATCGCCGGGTACCTCAACGACCTGCTCTCCCTCGGCGTCGACGGGTTCCGCATCGACGCCGCCAAGCACATGGCCGCCGCCGACCTGGCCGCCATCCGCGCCCGGATGAGCAACCCGAACGCGTACTGGATCCAGGAGGTCATCTACGGCGCCGGTGAGGCGGTGCAGCCCGGCGAGTACCTCGGCACCGGGGACGTCCAGGAGTTCCGGTACGCCCGCGACCTCAAGCGGATCTTCCTGAACGAACGGCTGGCGTACCTGAACACCTTCGGCGAGAGCTGGGGCTACCTGTCCAGCGGCAAGGCCGGCGTCTTCGTGGACAACCACGACACCGAGCGCAACGGGGAGACCCTGAACTACAAGAACGGGGCCGCCTACACCCTGGCCGGCGTCTTCATGCTGGCCTGGCCGTACGGCACCCCGCACGTGCACTCCGGGTACGAGTTCGGCAACCACGACGCCGGCCCACCCAACGGCGGCACGGTCAACGCCTGCTACGCCGACGGGTGGAAGTGCCAGCACGCCTGGCCGCAGATCGCCAACATGGTCGGCTTCCGCAACGCCGCCCGGGGCACCGGCGTGACGAACTGGTGGGACAACGGCAACAACCAGATCGCCTTCGGCCGGGGCAACCGCGCCTTCGTCGCCATCAACAAGGAGGGCGGCGCGCTGACCCGTACCTTCCAGACCTCCCTGCCGGCCGGCACCTACTGCGACGTGCAGCACGGTGAC
The DNA here is from genome assembly GCF_001567585.1 of Micromonospora rosaria. Lineage (GTDB taxonomy): Bacteria > Actinomycetota > Actinomycetes > Mycobacteriales > Micromonosporaceae > Micromonospora > Micromonospora rosaria. The sequence goes on along the minus strand of NZ_LRQV01000189.1, from coordinate 648 downwards.
CCGACCCCGGGTGGCGGCTGCACCGGCACGCGGTACACCGTCGACGGGTCGGGCCGGTTCACCGCGACCGTCCCGCCGAACGACGCGGTGGCCCTGTACGTCGGCGCCACCGGCCAACCGACCACCGGCCCGACCAGCAGCCCGCCGGGCTCCGGGGCCACCGAACTGCGGTTCACGGTCACCGCCACCACCTCGTGGGGGCAGAACGTCTTCGTCACCGGTGACCACCCGAGCCTCGGATCGTGGAACCCGGCCAACGCCCGCGCCCTGGACCCGGCGAGCTACCCGCAGTGGCAGGCCACCCTCGGGCTGCCCGCCGGGGCCACCGTCGAGTACAAGTACCTCCGCAAGGACGCCGGCGGCGCGGTGACCTGGGAGGGCGGCGACAACCGCCGGGCCACCGTGCCCGCCAGCGGCACCCTCACCCTCACCGACACCTGGCGGAACTAGCCGCGACGACCGGGTGGCGGGGGTGGCGCGTGACGCGCCGCCCCCGCCGCCCCTCCGGCCCACCACCGGAGAGGCGGTACGGCGGGGACCAGACCCCCGGACTGGCCCGTCCCCGCCGTACCCGTTCTGGTGCCGGTCGTTACTGGCCGATGGTGGCCTGGGGGCCGGCGTGGGTGCGCAGCAGGGCGGGGACGTCGG
>NZ_LRQV01000188.1 GCF_001567585.1 Micromonospora rosaria | reverse complement strand
CCGGCCGGGGTGGCGTCATCCGCACCGTGCCGACCCGCCCGGCGTACGACGAGCCCGACGACGAGCCGCCCGCCCCGCCCCGCCGCCGCCCCGGCCCCCGACCGGCCCGGTCCGCCGCCCGGCGGCCCACCCGCAAACCGCGCCGGCCGCCGAAGCTCGCCGACCCGCGCCGCCGGCTGCGCCTGGCCACCGTGCTCACCCTGGCGATCTTCGCCACCATCGGCGTCCGGCTGGTCGTCCTGCAGGCGGTGGACGTGCCGGAGTGGGCCGGCGCCGGCCGCAGCGACCGGCTGGTCCGGGTCGACCTGCCGGCCCCGCGCGGGGCGATCTACGACCGCTGGGACGCGCCGCTGGCCAACAGCGTCGAGGCCCGGTACGTCTTCGCCGACCCGACCCGCGTGCAGGACCGGGAGGCCACCGCGCGGGCGCTCTCCCCGCTGCTCGGCATCGCCGCCTCGAAGCTGTCCGACCGGATGCGCCCCCGGACCCGGGAGAACGGCGTGCCGTCGGAGTTCGAGTACCTGGCCCGGGGGGTGCCGATCGAGACCGCCCGGCAGGTCATGGCGCTGGAACTGGACGGCATCAACGTGCACCGCGACGAGCGGCGCGAGGTGCCCAACGGCGACCTGGCGGCCAACCTGATCGGCTTCACCAGCCCCGACATGGTCGGCCTGGAGGGGCTGGAGGCGCGCTACGACGACCTGCTCAGCGGGGTGGACGGCCGGCGGGTCTACGAGGCCGGCCGGGGCAACCTGGCGGCCCCCATCCCCGGCGGCTTCAGCCAGACCACCGAGGCCGAGCCGGGCAGTTCGTTGCAGCTGGCCATCGACGCCGACCTCCAGTTCCGCACCCAGCGCATCCTCGCCGAGCAGATGGCCAAGACACAGGGCAGCACCGGCGCCGCCGTGATCCTGGAGGTCGGCACCGGGGAGGTGCTGGCCCAGGCCAGCTATCCCGGATACGACGCGGCGAACCCGGAGGAGAGCGAACCGGTCGAACGGGACGACGCGGCCACCAGCTTCGTGGTCGACCCGGGCTCGGTGCACAAGGCGATCACCTTCGGCGCCGCCCTGGAGGAGGGCGTGATCAGCCCGGAGACGACGTTCCCGGTGCCGAACGCCGTCCGCAAGGGCGACACCTGGTTCGCCGACACCCACCCGGCGGGCGGGCGGACGATGAGCCTGGCCGGGATGATGGCGCACTCCTCCAACGTCGGGACCATCGCCGTCGCCGACAAGCTGGGCCGGGACAAGCTGATCGAGTACCAGCGCCGGTTCGGTCTCGGCCAGCCCACCGGGGTCGGCATGCCGGGGGAGGCCGCCGGGCGCATCCTGCCCGCGCAGGAGTGGAGCGGCTCGTCGTACGGGTCGGTGCCGATCGGGCACAGCGTGGACGCCACCCCGTTGCAGATGGCCGCCGCGTACGCGGCGATCGCCAACGACGGCGTGTACGTGCAGCCCCGGCTGGTCCGGCAGACCATCGCCCCCGACGGCACCCGGACCCCCACCGAGGCCCCGAAGACCCACCGGGTGCTCAGCCCGGAGAACGCGGCGGCGCTGCGGACCATGCTGGAGGCGGTCACCACCGTCCCCGACGCCACCGGCGTGCAGGCGGCGGTGACCGGCTACCGGGTCGCCGGCAAGACCGGCACCGGCTGGCGGCTGGTGGACGGCCGCAAGCAGCCGGGCGAGGTGGCCTCCTTCATCGGGATGGCCCCGGCGGAGAAGCCCCGGTACGTCATCGCGGTCTTCGCGCACACCCCGTCCGGCGGGGGCGGCCAGATCACCGCGCCGGCGTTCCGCGACATGATGCGCTTCACTCTCCAGCACTACCGGGTGCCGCCGTCGAGCGGCGCCGACGCACCGAACTTCGTGGTCTATCCCCGCTGACCGGCCGTCGCGCGACATCATCGGTTGGTGGGGACGAACCACCGGGGCGGCTGTGCGGTCGGAACCGGACGACCGGGTAGGGTCTGACGCCGTGCCCGGCAATCCACGCCCCCGTAGCGTGTCTCCCGTCCGACTCGGCGACCTGGCCACCCGGCTCCCGGCAGCGACGCCGGCCGAGCTGGTGGCCCCCGCGGCGGACGCCGCGGACCGGTCGGTGACCGGGGTGACCCACGCCAGCCAGGAGGTCCGCCCCGGCGACCTGTACGCCGCCCTGCCCGGTGCCCGACGGCACGGCGCGGAGTTCGCCGCCGCCGCGGCGGCGGCCGGCGCGGTGGCCGCGCTCACCGACCCGGCCGGCGCCCCCGCCGTGGCCGAGGCCGGCCTGCCCGCCCTGGTGGTGGCCGACCCCCGCGCGGTGCTCGGCGTGCTCGCCTCCGCCGTCTACGGCGACCCGACCGAGGGGCTGACCGTCATCGGGATCACCGGCACCGCCGGCAAGACCTCCACCGCGTACCTGGTCGAGTCGGGCCTGCGCGCCGCCGGCCACGTCACCGGCCTGATCGGCACGGTGGAGACCCGGCTGGGCGACCTCGTGATCGACAGCGTCCGGACCACCCCGGAGGCCACCGACCTGCACGCCATGCTCGCCGCCGCCCGGGAACGCGGCGTCACCGCCGTGGTGATGGAGGTGTCCAGCCACGCGCTGGCCATGGGCCGGGTCGGCGGGGTCCGGTTCACCGTCGGCGGGTACACCAACTTCGGCTCCGACCACCTCGACTTCCACGCCGACGCGGCGGACTACTTCGCGGCCAAGGCCCAGCTCTTCGACGGGCGCTGCGCGGTGGAGGTGCTCAACCACGACGACCCGGCGCTGCGCCCGCTGGTCAAGCCGACCACGGTCGGCTACTCGGCCGCCGGTGACCCGGCCGCCACCTGGTGGGCCGGCGACGTCGACGGCGAGGGGTACGCCCAGCGGTTCACCGCGCACGGCCCGGACGGGCTGGTCCTGTCGGGCGGGGTGGCCCTGCCCGGCCGGCACAACGTGGCCAACGCGCTGCTGGCGATCGCCGCCCTGGTCGGCGCCGGGGTCGACCCGGCCACCGCGGCGGCCGGCGTGGCCGCCTGCGGCGGGGTGCCGGGGCGGCTGGAACTGGTCGGCGCCGGCCCGGTGCGGGGCGTCGTCGACTACGCGCACAAGGCGGACGCCATCGTCGCCGCGCTGGCCGCGCTCCGGGAGCTGAGCGCCGGCCGGCTGATCTGCGTGATCGGTGCCGGCGGCGACCGGGACCGGGGCAAGCGCCCGGTGATGGGCGCCGCCGCGGCGGAAGGGGCCGACGTGGTGCTGGTGACCGACGACAACCCGCGGACGGAGGACCCGGCGGCGATCCGGGCCGAGGTGCTGGCCGGGGCGTACCGGGCCGGCGCGCCGGCCCGGATCATCGAGGTGCCGGGCCGGCGCGCGGCCATCGACGAGGCGGTCCGGCTGGCCGAGCCGGGCGACGTGGTGGCCCTGCTCGGCAAGGGGCACGAGCGCGGGCAGGAGGTCGCCGGGCAGGTGCACCCCTTCGACGACCGGACCGAGCTGGCCGACGCGCTGCGGGTCCGCTTCGGTGACCTGGCGGGTCGCCGATGATCCCGCTGAGCCTGGCCGAGGTGGCCACCGCGGTCGGTGGCCGGCTGGTCGCCGCCGACCCCGAGGCCCGGGTCACCGGGCCGGTGGAGTTCGACTCCCGCAAGGTCGGCCCCGGCGCGCTCTTCGTCGCCTTCCCCGGCGAGCAGGTCGACGGGCACGACTACGCCGCCCGCGCGGTGGCCGCCGGGGCGGTGGCCGTGCTCGGCACCCGCGAGGTGCCCGGGGTGCCGATGGTGCTGGTCGACGACGCGCTGCCGGCGATGGGGCGGCTGGCCCGCGCCGTGGTCGACCGGCTGCCCGGCCTGACCGTCGTCGGGCTGACCGGCTCCTCCGGCAAGACCAGCACCAAGGACATGATCGCCCAGGTCACCGCCGGGCTCGGGGAGACGGTGGCCCCGCCCGGCTCGTTCAACAACGAGCTGGGGCACCCGTACACGGCGTTGCAGGCCGGGCCGGACACCCGCTACCTGGTGCTGGAGAAGGGCGCCCGGGGGGTGGGGCACGTGCGCTACCTCTGCGACGTGGTGCCGCCCCGGATCGCCGTGGTGCTCAACGTCGGGGTGGCGCACCTGGGCGAGTTCGGCTCGCGGGAGACCATCGCGCTGGCCAAGGGGGAACTGGTCGAGGCGCTGCCCGCCGACGGGCTGGCCGTGCTCAACGCCGACGACCCCCTCGTCGACGCGATGGCGACCCGCACCGCCGCCCGGGTGGTCCGCTACGGCGAGGCGGCGCACGCCGACGTCCGGGCCGTCGACGTCACCGCCGACGTGCGGGGCCGGGCGGCGTACACCCTGGTCACCCCCGAGGGGAGCGCGCCGGTGCGGCTGGCGCTGACCGGCCCGCACCAGGTGTCGAACTCCCTGGCCGCCGCGGCGGTCGCCCGGGAGCTGGGGATGTCGGTGACCGAGACGGCCGCCGCCCTCGGCGCGTTGCGGCTGGTCTCCACCCGGCGGATGGACGTCTTCGACCGGGCCGACGGGGTGACCGTGATCGACGACTCGTACAACGCCAACCCGGCCTCGATGGCGGCGGCGCTGCGCGCGCTGGCCGGCCTGGGCGAGGGCCGGCGCAGCGTCGCGGTGCTCGGCTACATGGCCGAGTTGGGGCCGTTCGAACGGGACGGCCACCTGGAGGTCGGCCGGCTCGCGGCCGACCTGGGCGTCGACCGGCTGCTCGTGGTGGGCGAGCCGGCGGCGCCGATCCACGAGGGCGCTACAGCAGTGAAGGACTGGGGAGGAGAGTCGGTGCTGCTCACCGATCAGGCGGCGGCCGTCGAGGTGCTGCGCAGCGAGCTACGGCCGGGCGATGTGGTCCTGGTGAAGGGCTCCCGGTACCGCACCTGGGAGGTGGTCGACGCGCTGCGCGCCGAGGCCACCACCGGGGGTGGCGCCGCATGAGGGCGGTCATCGTCGCCATCGGGGTCGCCTTCCTGGTGTCGCTGTTCTGCACCCCGATCGCGATCCGGGTGTTCACCCGGCTCAAGGCCGGGCAGCCGATCCGGGCCGAGGGCCCGCAGATGCACCAGGGCAAGAAGGGCACCCCGACGATGGGTGGCGTGGTGTTCATCCTCGCCACGGTCATCGCGTACGTCGCCGGGCACCTCGCCCTGACCACCCTGCCGGACGCGCAGATCGCCCAGGTCGAGCCGACCATCACCGCCCTGGTGCTGCTGGGGCTGATGGTCTTCTGCGGCGCGGTGGGCTTCATCGACGACTTCCTGAAGGTCCGCAAGCGGCACAGCGGCGGCCTGAGCGCGCGGGGCAAGCTGCTCGGCCAGATCCTGGTCGGCGCGGTCTTCGGGGTCGTCGCCCTGTACTTCCCGAGCACCATGACCGACGCCAGCGGCGCGCTGACCAACACCGAGACGGTGGGCAGCACCACGTTGAGCTTCATCCGGGACATCCCGGCCCTGGACGTCACCAAGATCGGCGCGGTGGTCATCTTCATCTTCGTGGTGATGGCCTCGACGAACGGGGTGAACCTCACCGACGGCCTCGACGGCCTGGCCACCGGCGCCTCGGTGATGGTGCTCGCCGCGTACGCCCTGATCGCCTTCTGGCAGTACCGGCACTGGTGCGCCGACCCGACGTACACCGCCAACCCGAACAACTACTGCTACACGGTGCGGGACCCGTTGGAGATCGCGCTGATCGCCGGGGCGGCGGCCGGGGCCTGCGTGGGCTTCCTCTGGTGGAACACCTCCCCGGCGCGGATCTTCATGGGCGACACCGGCGCCCTCGGGCTGGGCGGCCTGATCGCCGGGATGGCGATGTCCACCCGGACGATCATGTTGCTGCCGATCATCGGCGGGCTCTTCGTGATCATCACGATGTCCGTGGTGATCCAGATCATCTCGTTCAAGACCACCGGCAAGCGGGTCTTCCGGATGTCCCCCCTCCAGCACCACTTCGAGCTGGCCGGGTGGAGCGAGGTCAACATCGTGGTCCGGTTCTGGATCATCGCCGGCATCGGGGTGGCGATCGCGCTCGGCCTCTTCTACAGCGACTTCCTCGCCAACATGGGCTGACCCCGCGCCGCGCCACCCGCCCCGCTTCGGGTGTGAGGAAGGGGCCCCTTTACCACCGTATGCGTTAACAGGGGGCCCTTCCTTTCCCGGTCCGACACGCCGAGTCGGGCGTTGGGCGGGTGGCGGTGCCGCTGAGCGGCAATGATGAACGGGTGGGGGAGGACCGAGGCTCCGGCGGGACAGGCGTACGGCAGCGGGAGAGGGCGGGCGCGAAACGGTCCGCCGACCCGCCCGCCGGGCTGCGCGGGCTGGACGCCACCGGGCCGCTGGCGGCGCTGCGCGGCCTGCTGTCCCGGCCCCTCGCCTCCTACTACCTGTTGATCTCCAGCGCGGGCCTGCTGCTGGTGATCGGCCTCACCATGGTCTTCTCCGCGACCAGCGTCCGGGAGTACGCCACCGGCGGCAACGCCTTCGCCGCGCTGACCAAGCAGGCCATGTTCGCGGTGATCGGCATCGTCGCGTTCTGGGTCTGCCAGCGGCTGCCCGCCCGCACCTACCGGGTGGTGAGCCGCCCCGCCCTGGCCGTGGCGGTCGGGCTGCTCCTGCTGCTCAACCTGATGCTGGTGGTGGCCCGGCTCAGCGGGCAGGACTCCGCGCGGTTCGGGCCGCTGGAGGCCCGGCTGCTCTGGCTGATCCTCGGCGGCATCCAGGTGCAGCCCTCCGAGCTGGCCAAGTTCGCCCTGGTGCTCTGGGGGGCGCACGTGCTGGCCCGCAAGGGGGCGGCGCTGGGCTGGTGGCGGGAGCTGGCGACGCCGCTGTTCCCGGTGGTCGGGCTGCTTTTCGTTTTGGTCGGGTACAACGACGTCGGCACCATGCTCTGCCTGCTCGCGGTGGTGGTCGGGCTGCTCTGGGCGGCCGGCGTGCGGGCCCGGGTCTTCGCGGCCCTGTCGGTGGTCGGGCTCGCCGGGGTCGGCCTGCTCATCGCCGCCGCCTCGCTCGGCGCCGGCTCCGGCGCCCGGGGCGAGGAGAACTACCGGCTGGCCCGGCTGACGTACTTCATCCGGCCGCCGGACAAGTGCTTCGAGGCGGGCTGCTACCAGATGGGCCAGGCCCGCAACGCCATCGACAACGGCGGGTGGTTCGGGGTCGGGCTGGGCAAGAGCGTGCTGAAGTGGAACTGGCTGCCCGAGGCGCACAACGACTTCATCTTCGCCATCGTGGCCGAGGAGCTCGGCGTGGTCGGCTGCGCGGTGATCCTCGCCCTGTTCGCGGTGCTGGCGTACACGGGGCTGCGGATCGCCCGGCGGGTCGACGACCCGTTCCGTCGGCTCGCCGCCGCCGCCGTCACCACCTGGCTGGTCAGCCAGGCCGTGATCAACATCGGCGGGGTGGTCGGCCTGCTGCCGATCACCGGCGTACCCCTGCCGTTCATCTCCGACGGTGGAAGTGCCCTGGTCGTGACGCTGGCGGCGCTCGGCATGCTGGCGTCGTTCGCCCGCGCCGAGCCCGACGCGGCCCGAGCCCTGCATGCCCGTCCGCCGGCCCGATGGGTCCGACTACTCTGGGCCCCGTTGCCGCCGCTCCCCACCGGGCGTCGCCGGCCGGCGCCGAAGGCTGCCCGCGCTCCGGCCCCCCGGGCGCGGACCCGGCGGCAGGAGAATCCGGGCCGCACCCCGCGGCGCCCGGCCGACCCGGACGGGCGCCGGGGCGGCGACTGAGAGGAGACGTTGATGGGTCCGCTGCGTTCGGTGGTGCTCGCGGGAGGTGGCACCGGGGGACACATCTACCCGTTGCTCGCCTTCGCCGACTGCCTGCGCCGACACGACCCCGGCGTCCGGATCACCTGCCTGGGCACCCCCAAGGGCCTGGAGAACGAGCTGATCCCGCCGCAGGGCTACGACCTGCGGCAGATTCCGGCGTACCAGCTTCCCCGGTCGGTCAACATGAACCTGGTCAAGACCCCGGGTCGGATGTGGACGGCGGCCCGCGCGGCGGGCCAGGTCATCGACGAGGTCCGCGCCGACGCCGTGGTCGGCTTCGGCGGGTACGTCTCGGTGCCCGCGTACCTGGCCGCCTGGCGGCGGGAACTGCCGATCGTCATCCACGAGGTGAACGTCCCGCCGGGCGTGGCGAACCGGCTCGGGATGAAGTTCACCAAGCACGTCGCGGTGGGCTTCCCGCACCAGCCGCAGCAGGCCGAGGCGCTGCGCGACGCCCGGGTGGTCGGGGTGCCGCTGCGCCGGGGCATCGCCGGGCTGGACCGGGCCCGCAACGCCGCCGCCGCCCGCGCCCACTTCGGGCTCCGCCCCGACCTGCCGGTGCTCTTCGTCGCCGGTGGCTCGCAGGGTGCCCGCTCGATCAACCTGGCGGTCTCCGGCGCGGCCAAGGAACTGGCCCGCAACGGCATCCAGGTGCTGCACGTCATCGGCGCCCGCAACGAGCCGGTGCCGGTCCCCACCGACCTGCCGGTGCCGTACGTGACCCTGCCGTACCTGTCCCAGATGGAGGCCGGGTACGCCGCCGCCGACCTGATGCTGGGCCGGGGCGGGGCGATGACCTGCGCCGAGGTGGCCGCCATCGGGCTGCCCACCATCTACGTGCCGTACCCGCACAGCAACCAGGAACAGAAGCGCAACGCGCTGCCCGTGGTGGAGGCCGGTGGCGGGCTCCTCGTCGACGACGCCGAGCTGACCCCGGACTGGGTGGAGCGGACGGTCGTCCCGCTGATCCGCGACCCGCGGCGGCTCGCCGCGATGGGCGCGGCGGCGGCGGCGTACGGGCGGCGCGACGGCGACGAGGCGCTGCTCAACTTCGTCTACGAGGCGGTCAACCGGTGAACGCCGCGCCGACCGCGACTGGAAGGTACCCGTCATGAACACCGCGCAGTTCACCCCGGCCGGCACCCTGACCGCCGAGGACCTGGGCACGATCCACCTGATCGGGGTGGGCGGGGTCGGCATGAGCGGCCTGGCCCGGCTCTTCCTCACCCGGGGCCTGCCGGTCTCCGGCAGCGAGCTGCGGGAGTGGCCCTCCCTGGCCGGGCTGCGCGCGCTCGGCGGGACGATCCACATGAGCCACGAGGCGACCAACCTGGACGGCGTGGACACCGTGGTCTACTCCACCGCGATCCCGCAGGACCACCTGGAGCTGGTCGAGGCCCGCCGCCGGGGACTGCGGGTGCTGCACCGGTCGGAGGCGCTCGCGGCGGCGATGACCAACCGCCGCGCGGTCGCCGTCGCCGGCACCCACGGCAAGACCAGCACCACCTCGATGGTGACCATGGTGCTCCAGCAGGCCGGGCAGGACCCGTCCTTCGTCATCGGCGGGGAGATCTCCGAGGTGGGCTCCGGCGCCCACCACGGCACCGGCGAGCACTTCGTGGTGGAGGCCGACGAGAGCGACCGGTCCTTCCTGATCTACCGCCCGTTCGTCTCGATCATCACCAACGTCGAGGCGGACCACCTGAACACCTACGGCGACCTGGCCACCCTGGAGGCCGCCTTCGCCGACTTCGCCCGGCTCACCGACCCGGACGGGTACGTCATCACCTGCGCCGACGACCCGGGCGGCCGGCGGCTGGCCGAGACGCTGCGCGCCGAGGGCCGGCGGGTGTACACCTACGGCGAGGCGCCCGACGCCGACCTGCGGCTGAGCGCGATGGGCTCCTCGGCGCGCGGGGTGCGGTACCTGGCCGAGATCGACGGCGAGTCGCTGGGCGAGATCCGGATGCCGGTACCGGGGCGGCACATGGCGCTCAACAGCGCCTCGGCGGTGCTCACCGGGTACCTGCTGGGGCTGCCGGTGGCGGCGGCCCAGGCCGCGCTCGGCGCCTTCCCCGGGGTCCGGCGGCGCTTCGAGCGCAAGGGCGTCGCCGACGAGGTGCTGGTCTACGACGAGTACGCCTACCACCCGACCTCGATGACGCTGGCGCTGCAGACGCTGCGCGAGGTGGCCGGGGACGGCCGGCTGATCGTGGTCTTCCAGCCGTACCGGGTCTACCGCACCCGGGACCTCCAGGCGGAGATCGCCGCCGCGCTCGGCATCGCCGACGAGCTGGTGCTGCTGGAGGTCTTCGGCCCCGGGGAGCTGCGCCAGCCGGGCGAGGGCTCGGCCGCGCTGGTCGAGGTGGTGCCGCTGCCGGCCGAGCACAAGGTCTTCGTCGACTCCTGGGACGACGCGCCGGTGGAGGTGGCCCGCCGGGCCCGCCCCGGTGACGTGGTGGTCACCATGGGCGCCCCGCCGATCTCGCTGATGGGCGACCAGTTGCTCGACGCCCTGCTCGCCCGGACCGGCGTCGCCACGCCCGGCCCGACCCTGACGCCCGGCACGCCCGGTGCGCCGGTGACCGCCGGCCCGACCGGGGCCGCCGGGACGTCGGGCCCGGCGGCGCCGGCCACCGGCGGCGGTCCGGACGGCGCGGCGCCCGCCGCCGGATGAGCCCGGGCCCGTCCCGG
>NZ_LRQV01000187.1 GCF_001567585.1 Micromonospora rosaria | reverse complement strand
TCGGCACCACCACCGCCACCGCGTCCCGCGACCCGTCCCCGGGCACACCGGTCGCCGCCATCAGCACGGCCCCCCGGCGGCTGTCCGGTCCGGCCCGCGCCGGGCGCCGGCGCGGCCCGACGCCACCCCGGCAGGTCGCCGCGCGGTCACCGGGAGACCCCCACCGAGGGTCCGGAGCGCCAGGTGAGGCGCTGGGCGAGTCGCTGTGCCGTGCCGAGGGCCGCCCCGGCGGCGGAGGTGAGCTGGTACAGCAGGTGCACGGCGGCGAACCGGAGGCCGAAGCCGACGCCCCGGCTGGCCGCCACCCGGCGGTAGGTGCCGGCGTCCAGGGCGACGGCACCGGTGAGCAGCGCCAGCGGCACCGCTGCGGCGGCCGGCCCGACGACGAGGGGCAGCGGCAGGGTGAACGCGGTGGCCAGCACCAGGGCGCTGGCGAGGACCCGGGAGGCGGCCCCGCCCAGGACCTCACCGGGGCGCACCTCGGCGGCGCTCGCCCAGGCCCGCAGGAACGCCTTCGGCAGCAGTACCCGCAGGGTGGTGTCGTGGTCGTGGGTGCCGGCGATGGCGGCGGTGCTGCGCACCTCGTACCGCTGCTGGCGGATCCGGTGCCCGTACTCGGGCGCCTCGGTGTGCCGTAGCTCCGGATCGAACGGGCCCAGCTCGCGGAACACCTCGGCGCGCAGCGCGCACAGGGCGGTGTGCAGGCCCTCCATCGGGCCCTCCTGGGCCAGCCACCAGTGGTGCATCTGCAGGGCCCGGTACTCGGCGATGATGTTCCGGGAGAGCAGGGACTCCGGGCGGAGCACCCCGCAGATCGCCCCCAGGGCGGGGTCGGCACGCAGGGCGGCGACGGCGGCGGCGACGCTGCCGGGTTCGAGGGCGACGTCGGCGTCCAGGAAGAACAGGATCTCGCCCCGGGCGTGGTCCGCGCCCCGGTTACGGGCCGCGCCGGGACCGCTGTTCGTGGCCAGCCGCAGCACGGCGGCACCGGTCGCGGCGGCGACCGCGGCCGAGTCGTCGGTGCTGGCGTCGTCGACGACGATGATCTCGATGGTGGGGTACGTCTGCTGCTGCACCGACCGGACGCACAGCGCGACCGTCCGGGCCCGGTTGAAGCAGGGTATGACGACTGAGACCAGCGGGTCCACGCTGCCTCTCCTCCTCGCGTCAGGGTGGTCCGGCCGACCGTCGCCCCCACGTCGGGGCAGCACGGAGTCCAGCGGTCCCGGGGTGGACCGGTGCCGGCATGATGGGTGGCGAGATTCTGCGGTCCGGGCCGCGCCCGTTGTCCACGAGCGCGCCGACGGGCCGGAAGGTGGGTGGCCACCAACGGCTGTAAATGATGACCGCCTATATCTTGCGACCCCCTGACGAGGTCGTCAAGGACTTGACAAGCCACGTCCCGCACCCGCCGGCGCAATCGATCAAACCCTGCCAGGGAATGCCCGAAAAGTGTCGACCCGAGATTCGCCCACAGTTGCAATAGTTAGACAAAGCTCAATATCTTCACTTGTGTCAGGGACAGGCGGTGCACGGCGATTTCCACCAGCGTGCAGTGTTGTGTCGCTCTGATCACATAGCGTGATATGCACCCTGACTTTTCCGAAGCGCAACACCCGCCGCACCACCCATCCGCAGCCACCCGTCAAAGAAAGCCGCTGAGCTGCTGGAACGCGCCCCGGCACGGGCGGCGCACCGGCCTCGGGGCCGCAACACCCGGACCGGCCGGGCCACCGCGGCCCCGATGCCGGGCTGCGGCGCCGCCCCGGCCGGCACCCGACGGGATCGCCGGCCGCCGCCCGCGACGACCCGACCACCGGCCCGCGCGGGCCGGGACGAAAACCACCACCGGACACCCGGAAGCGCGGCGTTAAATGACGACACCGGAACCCGCCCGGCGGGCGGGCGAAACGTACGCACCCCGGGCGTGAACAGTTTTACCGGCCCCGGCTATTTAACGCCGTACGGAATCCGCTTTCCACCGGACCCGACGCCTCGCCGCACATCTGGCCGGGCGGGGCCGACCGGGCGACCGGCCGGCGGGTCACCGGTGGGGCCCGGCCACGGCGACCCGCCCCGCCGTCGGCGCCGCCGGTCCACCCGGTCGACCGGTCCGCCGCCACCGGCCGGTGCCCCGCCGTCCAGCCTGGCGGACGCGGGCCGCGTCAGGCTCGCGTGCCGATCTTCGTGATGGCACGCTGGTGTCGCCGCCGGCAGGCCGCCGGCGCGTATCACCGACCCCTGAGGGAGACGATCGACCCGATGGCAGCGGACGTCACCACCACCGCCGAGTGGCAGGCCCTGCGCAAGCACGCCGAGGAGATCCGCGACACCCGGCTGCGGGACCTGTTCGCCGCCGACCCGGACCGGGGTGGGCGGTTGACCGTCGAGGTGGCCGACCTCTACGTGGACTACAGCAAGAACCTGGTCACCGACGAGACCCTGGCGCTGCTCACCGCGCTGGCCGAGCGGGTCGGGCTGACCGACCGGATCGCCGCGACGTTCTCCGGCGCGCACGTCAACTCCACCGAGGACCGGGCCGTGCTGCACACCGCGCTGCGGCTGCCCCGGGACGCCACCCTGACCGTGGACGGTCAGGACGTGGTGGCCGCCGTGCACGGCGTGCTGGACCGAATGGCGGCGTTCGCCGGGACGGTCCGCTCCGGCGAGTGGCGCGGGCACACCGGGGAGCGGATCCGCACCGTCGTCAACATCGGCATCGGCGGTTCCGACCTCGGCCCGGTGATGGCGTACGAGGCGCTGAAGGACTACCGGGACGCCGGCCTGACCTGCCGGTTCGTCTCCAACATCGACCCCACCGACATCCACGAGGCCACCGCCGACCTGGATCCGGCGACCACCCTGTTCGTGGTGGTCTCCAAGACCTTCTCCACCCAGGAGACGCTGGCCAACGCCCACCAGGCCCGCCGGTGGCTGCTGGCCGGGCTCGACGGTGACGAGTCGGCGATCGCCCGGCACTTCGTCGCGGTCAGCACCAGCGAGCAGCGGGTCCGGAACTTCGGCATCGACCCGGCGAACATGTTCGGCTTCTGGGACTGGGTCGGCGGGCGGTACTCGCTGCCCTCGGCGGTGGGCCTGTCGGTGATGCTGGCCGTCGGGCCGCAGCGGTTCACCGAGATGCTGGCCGGGTACCACGCCGTCGACGAGCACTTCCGGAGCGCCCCGCTGGCCCGCAACGCGCCGGCGTTGCTGGGCCTGCTCAACGTCTGGTACACCAACTTCCTCGGCGCGCAGACCCACGCGGTGCTGCCGTACTCGCAGTACCTGAACCGGTTCCCCGCGTACCTGCAACAGCTCACCATGGAGAGCAACGGCAAGTCGGTGACGGTGGACGGCTCCCCCGTGTCGTACGACACCGGGGAGATCTTCTGGGGTGAGCCCGGCACGAACGGGCAGCACGCCTTCTACCAGCTCATCCACCAGGGGACCCGGCTGGTGCCGGCGGACTTCGTCGCGTTCAGCGAGCCGAACCACGACATCGGCGAGATGCACGACCTGTTCATGTCGAACTTCTTCGCGCAGACCGCGGCGCTGGCCTTCGGGCGCACCGCCGAGCAGGTCGAGGCGGAGGGCACCCCGGCGGACCTGGTGCCGCACCGGGTGATGGCCGGCAACCACCCGACCACGTCGATCCTGGCCGGCAAGCTCACCCCGGCCACCTTCGGTCAGCTGGTGGCGCTGTACGAGCACATCGTGCTCACCGAGGCCGCGATCTGGGACATCAACGCCTTCGACCAGTGGGGGGTGGAGTTGGGCAAGGTGATGGCCAACCAGCTCGCCCCGCTGCTCACCGGGGAGTCCCCCGACCTCGGCACGGTCGACTCCTCCACCGCCGCGCTGATCGGGCGCTACCGCAGCCAGCGCGGCCGGGGCTGACCGTCACCGGCGGTACCGCCCGGCGGCCGGGCGGTACCGCTGACGGGTCGCCGTCCGCCGCCCCGGGCCGGGCCCGGGGCGGCGGCCCCGGCGGGCCGGGGCCGCCGGCTGGCCCGCAGGTGCGGACCGTCGTGGGCCGACCCGGGGGTCGGCCCGGTCAGGCCGGCGTGGTGGCGCGGTCCTCGGCCCCGTCGGACGGGGTGACCGCGACGGCCCGCTCGGCCCGGTGCTGGCGCAGCGACCAGCCGATCGCCGTCGCCCAGACCAGCACGATCAGCCCGTAGCAGGGGTACCGCAGCGCCGCCGGCGCGTCGACCCAGTCGCTGAGCAGCAGGGTCCGGACGTTGGTCAGGATGATGACACCGCCGACGGCGGAGCCGAGGACCCGGGGCGGGACCATCCGCACCAGCCAGGCGGCGATCGGCGCGGCGACCATGCCGCCGATCAGCAGCGCGGCGACCCAGGTGAAGTCGATGTTCGCCGCCCCGATCCCGAGCAGGAAGCCGAGGCTGGCGGCGACGGCCACCAGGAACTCGCTGGCGTCGATGGAGCCGATCACCTTGCGCGGCTCCAACCGGCCGCTGGCCAGGATGGCCGGGGTGCCGATCGGGCCCCAGCCGCCACCACCGGTGGCGTCGACGAAGCCGGCGACCAGGCCCAGCGGTCCGAGGAACCGCCTGCGCAGCGGCAGCCCGACCCGGTCCCTCGGCAGGCCGGCGACGGTGAACCGGATCAGCACGTAGAGGCCGAGGCCGAGCAGGATCAGCGACATGATCGGCGCGGCGGTCTCGGTGGAGAGACTGGACAGGAAGGTCGCCCCGGCGAAGGCTCCGAGGGCACCCGGGACGCCCACCCGACGGACCACCGCCCAGTCGACGTTGCCGAATCGCGAGTGCGCGGCACCCGAGGCGAGAGTGGTGCCGATTTCGGCGAGGTGAACAGTCGCGGAAGCGCTCGCCGCACTGGTGTTGATGGCCAGAAGCAGTGTTGTGGAGGTCACACCGTAGGCCATACCGAGGCTGCCGTCGACCAGTTGCGCACCGAGGCCGACGAGGGCGAGGAGAAGGAGTTTACGCACATTTACCGCCGATTCGAGTGAGGAATGAGGGCAGGGTCGTCCGGACGGGGCGTGGCCGTCGTGGCGACCACGGAACCCCGCCGGTCCAGGTCAGTGCAGATGTGCGGGACAGTCGACGTGTCGCGCGGCCCACCGGCCGACCGCCGATTTTTCCGGCGAACTTGTAAAACGTTCGTTAAGTCTCCTGGTAGACGCCATCTCAGCGGCGTACGCCAGTCACCTCGCGGCCATGATCAGCGGCCCGGTCGCCCGGGCCGCCGCCGGCCGCCGACGCCCGGCCAGCAACCGGAGCGACCGGATACCACTCGCGGAACACCCGCCCGCACCGCCCGCACCACCAGGCAATACAATGATCACCTTAAATTCGATCTCTCCTCCGAATGCCGAAGTTAATTGATGGGTATTGGCGGCTGCGGCATAGACAGGGATGGTTCGCCTCCACGGCAACCCCTGACAAGACCCCTTCCACATACTGGGATGCGCCGTTCCGAATCGCCTGCCACCAGGCATAACAGGGGCATCCCGAATCATTCGTGAAAGCGACACCCGCCGCTTCTTTCCGATCGACGGTCGCCACTGCTGACGCAACATCGGCAACAGCGGGGCCATTTCCGCTGGTTACCCCTACCGCAATTCCCGCCGCCTTGGTAGGAAATCTTCAGCGGCACAGTGAGATAGGTCAGATTTAACCGGGCCGTAACTGAGCGCCGCTACGTTATGACTCGCTGCGACATTGACTGTCGCAAATCAGGACGCCCGTCGCCGCTGGTCCGGCCGGTGCGTCCGGCCCGTCGCCCCCCGCGATCCTCGGCGCACGAAGTGGGAGCCTGATGACTACTGCACCGCACACGCGCGACCTGGTCATGGTTGTGAACCCGGCCGGCACCCTCGAACCCGGTCCACGGATCACGGCCGCCGCCGGTGCCGGCGGCGGGCTGGGCATCCTCGACCTGGCCGCCGGGGACGACTGGGCGCTGCGCGCCCTGCGCCGGGCCGCCTCCTGGTCCCCCACGCCGATCGGCGTGCGGGTACCGGCCGGCTGCCTGGCCACCCCCGACGAGGTCGACCACGCCGCGCAGGGCCGGGTGGACCTGGTCCTGCTCACCCCGGACAGCCCCTGGCCCACGGCCGAGACCGCCACCCGGTACCGGGTCGTCGTCGAGGTGACCGACCGCGCCGAGGCGCACGCCGCCGCGGCGGCCGGCGCGCACGGACTCGTCGCCCGGGGCCTGGAGGGCGGCGGCCGGGTCAGCGACCTCAGCTCCTTCGTCCTGCTCCAGCAGCTCGTCGCCGACGAGGAGCTGGACCTGCCGGTCTGGGTGGCCGGCGGGATCGGCCCCCGGACCGCCGGCGCCTGCCTGGTCGGCGGCGCGGCCGGCGTGCTGCTGGACACCCAGCTCGCCCTGATGCCCGAGTCGGAGCTGCCCGCGGACGTCCAGGCCACGCTCCGGCGGATGGACGGCTCGGAGACCGCCCTGGTCGACGGGGTCCGGGGCGTCCGCCGGGGCGGACCGCACGAGACGGACACCGAGCTGCTGCCGATCGGGCAGGACGGCTGGCTGGCCGGCGTCTTCGCCGACCGCTGGGCGGACACCGCCAGCGCGGTACGCGGGCTGCGGGCCGCCATGCTCGACGCCGTCGGCGACAGCGACGCCGGTGACCTGCTGCTGCCCGGCGCGCCCCTGGCGGCGGCCCTCGGGGTCCGGGTACCGGTCGCGCAGGGCCCGATGACCCGGGTCAGCGACGAGGCGGCGTTCGCCGCGGCGGTCGCCGAGGGCGGGGCGCTGCCCTTCGTCGCTCTCGCCCTCAACGGCCCGGACCAGTGCCGGCGGATCCTCACCGAGACCGCCGACCGGCTCGGCGAGCGGCCGTGGGGCGTCGGCGTGCTCGGTTTCGCCCCGGAGGAGCTGCGCACGGCCCAACTCGACGTCATCCGTGAGATCCGCCCGGCCTGCGCGATCATCGCCGGGGGCCGCCCGCCGCAGGCCCGCGCCCTGGAGGACCAGGGCATCAGCACCTTCCTGCACGTGCCCTCCCCGGGCCTGCTCCGGCAGTTCCTGCGCGCCGGCGCCCGCAAGTTCATCTTCGAGGGCGCCGAGTGCGGCGGGCACGTCGGCCCCCGGTTCAGCTTCCCGCTCTGGGAGGCGCAACTGCTGGTGCTCGACGAGTACCTGGACGCCGAACCGGCCGCCGCCGACGAGGTGCAGGTCTTCTTCGCCGGTGGCGTGCACGACGCCCGGTCGGCGGCGATGGTCGCCACGATGGCCGCGCCGCTGGCCCGCCGGGGCGCCCGGGTCGGCGTGCTGATGGGTACGGCGTACCTGTTCACCGCCGAGGCGGTGGCGCACGGCGCGGTCCAGCCCCGCTTCCAGCGGGAGGCGCTGGCCGCCGAGCGCACGGCGGTGCTGGAGACCGCCCCGGGCCACGTCACCCGCTGCCTGCACACCCCGTTCGTCGACGACTTCCACGAGCTGCGCACCCAGTTGGCCGACGCCGGGGTGGACCACCGCGAGGTCTGGGAGCGGCTGGAACTGCTCAACGTCGGCCGGCTGCGCATCGCCAGCAAGGGGCTGCGCCGCTCCGGCGAGACGATCGAGGCGGTGGACGAGGACGTCCAGGCCGCCGAGGGACTCTTCATGGCCGGCCAGGTCGCCGTGCTGCGCGACGCCGCCACCACCGTGGCCGACCTGCACGACGCGGTCAGCGGCGCGGTCCGCGACTTCCACGCCGCCCGGCGGGACACGCTGCGGGCCCGCCTGGAGCCGCCTGCGGCGCAGGTCGAGGAGCCCGTCGCCCCGCTGGACATCGCCATCGTCGGCATGGCCTGCGTCCTGCCCGGCTCCCCCGACCTGGACAGCTTCTGGCGCACGGTGCTCACCGGGGCCGACGCGGTCACCGAGGTGCCCGCCCAGCGCTGGGACACCGACCTGTACTACGCCACCGAGGTCGGGCCGGGCCGCACCGGCCGGATCAGCGTCTCCAAGTGGGGCGGCTTCATCGAGCCGGTGCCCTTCGACGCCATCGGCTACGGCATCCCGCCGGCCGCCCTGGCCAGCATCGACCCGACCCAGCTCCTCGCCCTGGAGGTGTCCCACCGGGCGCTGGTCGACGCCGGGTACGCCTTCGACGCCCCGGGCGTGGACCACGCCCGGACCGGGGTGGTGTTCGGCGCGGAGGCGGGCAGCGACATGGGTCACGCCCAGACCCTGCGCACCATGCTCCCGGCGTACCTCGGCGAGGTGCCCGAGGAGATGGAGGAGCTGCTGCCCACGGTCACCGAGGACAGCTTCCCCGGGGTGCTGGCGAACGTCATCGCCGGCCGGGTCGCCAACCGGCTCGACCTGGGCGGGCCGAACTACACCATCGACGCCGCCTGCGCCTCCTCGCTGGCCGCGATGGACGCCGCCTGCAAGGAACTGGTCGCCGGCGACAGCGACCTGATGATCTGCGGCGGGGCCGACCTGCACAACGGCATCAACGACTACCTGATGTTCACCTCGGCGCACGCGCTCTCCCCGACCGGGCGGTCCCGCCCCTTCGACAGCACCGGCGACGGCATCGCCCTCGGCGAGGGGGTGGCCTGTGTGGTGCTGAAGCGGCTGGCCGACGCCGAACGCGACGGCGACCGGATCTACGCGGTGGTCAAGGGCCTCGGCGGGGCCAGTGACGGGCGTGCGCTCGGACTCACCGCGCCCCGCCCCGACGGTCAGCGCCGGGCCCTGGACCGGGCGTACCGGCGCAGCGGGATCTCCCCGCGCGAGGTCGGGCTGGTGGAGGCGCACGGCACCGGCACCGTGGTCGGCGACCGCACCGAGCTGGAGACGCTGACCCGGCTCTTCGCCGAGTCCGGCGCGGAGCCGGGCGGGTGCGCGCTCGGCTCGGTGAAGTCCCAGATCGGGCACACCAAGTGCGCCGCCGGGCTGGCCGGGGTGATCAAGGCGAGCCTGTCGCTGTACCACGGGGTCCGCCCGCCGACGATCCACCTGACCCGGCCCAACCCGGCCTGGCACCCGCAGCAGAGCCCGTTCGCCTTCTACACCGAGGCGCGACCGTGGCCGGTGCCGGCCGCCGACCGGGTCGCCGGGGTGAGCGCCTTCGGCTTCGGCGGCACGAACTTCCACGCGGTGCTCACCGCGTACGCCGACGCGCCGGAGCCCCGGCACGCCCGGCGGCTCTGGCCGGCGGAGCTGTTCTGCTTCCGGGGCGCCGACCTCGCCGCCGCCCACCAGGCGGTCCGGCAGGTGCTCGACGGGCTCGCCGCAGACGCCGAGCGGGACCGGCCGGGACGCCTGGCCGAGCTGGCGGCGGCGGTCGCCGGCCGGGGCGGCGGGCGTGCCCCGACCCGCGTCGCGGTGGTCGCCCGGGACGTCGCGGAGCTGGAGACGCTGCTGCACCGGGCCCTCGCCGGCGAGCACGACCCGGCGCGCGGGCTGGTGCAGCCGGCCACCGCCGGCACGGTCGGCTCGGGCGGCACGGGCGGCCCCGGTGGGGTGGCCTTCCTCTTCCCCGGGCAGGGCAGCCAGCGTCCGGGGGCGCTGGCCGAGCTCTTCGTCGCCTTTCCGGAGCTGCGGCACTACCTGGAACTCGACCGGGACGCCGCCGAGCTGCTCTTCCCGCCGGCCGCCTTCGACCGGGACGGCCGGCGGGCGCAGGAGGACCGGGTCCGTGACACCCGCGTCGCCCAGCCGGTGCTGGGGATCGGCGGGCTCGCCGTCGACCACCTGCTGCGCCGCCTCGGCGTCCGGCCGGACCTGACCGCCGGGCACAGCTACGGCGAGCTGGTCGGGCTCTGCGTCGCCGGGGCCTTCGACGCGGCCACCCTGCTGGAGCTGAGCCGCCTGCGGGCCACCGCGATCCTGGACGCCTGCGGGGAGGACCCGGGCACCATGGCGGCGGTCTCCGCCCCCGCCGACGACGTGGCCCGGGTCCTCGCCGGTGCCGGCCTGACCAGCGAGGTCGTCCTGGCCAACCGGAACGCGCCGAAGCAGGTGGTGGTCTCCGGCCCGACCGCGAAGGTCGAGGCGGCGGTGGTCGCGCTACGGGAGGCGGGGCTGTCGGCGAAGGCCATCGCGGTCGCCTGCGCCTTCCACAGCCCGGTGGTGGCCGGCGCGGTGGAGACCTTCGCCGAGGTGCTCGCCGGCCGGAAGATCGCCGCGCCGCGCATCCCGGTCTGGTCCAACCTCACCGCCGCGCCGTACAGCGGGGACGCCGACGGGGTGCGCCACCACCTCGCCGAGCAGATCGGCGCGCCGGTCCGCTTCGTCGAGCAGATCGAGGCGATGTACGCCGCCGGGGCCCGCGTCTTCGTCGAGGTCGGCCCCGGGCAGGTCCTCAGCCGGCTGGTCGGGGCGGTCCTCGGCGACCGGCCGCACCAGACGGTGGCCTGTGACCGGGGCAAGGACGAGGGGCTGCGCGGCTTCCTCGTCTCGGTCGCCGAGCTGGCCTGCGCGGGCCTGCCGGTCCGCCCCGACTGGCTCTTCCACGGCCGGGTCGGCACCGGGGCGTCCGCTGCCGCACCCACCCGTCGTCCGGTCTGGACGGTCGACGGGCAGCTCGTCCGGGACCAGCACGGCGCCTGTCTTCCCGGTGGTATGACCCCTCCCCGACGCATCAAGGAGCTGTCGATGACCCCAGCCAACGGCGCCGCCGGCACCGCCGAGGGCACCGCCCCGGCCGTCGGCCCCCGGGACCCCCGGGGCGACCTGCTCAGCGA